>DATLOL010000119.1:0-4403 GCA_035536275.1 Thermoanaerobaculia bacterium | reverse complement strand
GCTAGTTCGGGCGTGGTCCTCCGGGGGTCTTGCTCGCCATCTGAGTGATGGTCACTGGAAGCGAGCCGACGGTCCGGCCATCGACATGGAGGTCGAACCGGTACTGACCGTAGGCGGCGAAGCTCATGTTGTTCAGCTCGACGATCACGTTCACATCCTGGGTCGTGCCGCTGGAGTGCACGGTCATCTCCGGCGGATGTGGCATCGCCGGGCGCCCCTGCGGGTCGCGCAGATGCACGGAGACCTCGTGAGCACCCTGGTCGAGCATCAGGACAGCAACGACGAACATCCGCGGGTGCTGTGCCGGTAGATCGGACACGCTGATGTTGCGGAAGATCCCCATCACGCTGAGCTTGCCGTCCTGCGCGACCAGCGCGTGATCGCAGAGCGCGGCGAGCCGGATCTCCGCCTCGCCCGGGTCGATCATCCGGTCACCAGGTTCACGAGACGATCCTGCACGAAGATGGTCTTCGAGACGGCGCGACCGCGCAGGGCCGCCTGCACGCGTTCGCTTGCGAGCGCGGCGTTCTTCGCGGCCTCCTCGTCGATCCCGGCGGGGACCTCGATCTTGTCGCGCACCTTTCCGTCGACCTGCAGCACCATCGAGATCACGGTGCGGGCGGCCTTGGAGGGATCGAACACCGGCCAGCTCTCGCGGTGGATCGAGCCTTGGGCACCGCGGCGCTGCCACAGCTCCTCGCTGACGTACGGCGCCATCGGCGCCAGCAGCAGCAACAGCGCGCGGATGCCGTCCTCGCGGCTCGGACCGCTCGCGTGCATGAGCGTGCGGGTCAGCTCCATGAGCGCGGAGACGGCGGTGTTGAAGTGGTACGCCTCGAGGTCCTGCGTGACCTTGCGGATAGCGCGGTGCACCTCGGCATCGACCTCGGGATCGCGCTGGCCGTCCGCGCTCGGGGTCTGCGCGACCTCCCACACGCGATTGAGGAACCGCCACACGCCTTCGATGCCCGCGTCGTCCCAGTCCGCCCCCGCGGTCCACGGACCCATGAACATCATGAACAGACGCAGCGTGTCCGCGCCGTAGCGCGCGACGTAGTCGTCCGGTCCCTGGACGTTGCCGCGCGACTTCGACATCTTCCGGCCCTTGAAGACGATCGTTCCCTGATTGCGCAGGTGGGTGAACGGCTCGCGGAACCACAGGTAGCCCATGTCGGCCAGCGCCTTCGTGACGAAGCGCGCGTACAGCAGGTGCAGGATCGCGTGCTCGATGCCGCCCGTGTAGCGGCTGACGGGCAGCCACTTGCGTGCGGCCACATCGTTCATGAACGCCGAATCGATCGTCGGGTCGGGATAGCGGAAGACGTACCAGGACGAGTCGACGAAGGTGTCCATGGTGTCCGGGTCGCGCTCGGCCGCACCTCCGCAGCGCGGGCAGGTCGTCTCGATGAAGTCGCGCTTGCGGCCAAGCGGTGATCCACCGCCAGGCGTGAACTCGACGTCGTATGGCAGCTCCACCGGCAGCTGGTCGTACGGCACCGGCACGGCGCCGCACGTTGGGCAATGGACGATCGGGATGGGCGTGCCCCAGTAGCGCTGGCGGGAGATCAGCCAGTCGCGCAGGCGGTACGTGACGCTCGAGTCGCCGATCCGCCGTGACCGCGCTTCCTCGGTCACGCGCGTCTTGCCCGTCTCGCTCTGCGTACCGCTATGTGGACCGCTCCGCACCATCACGCCTGGCTCGACGAAGGGAGCGTCCAACGACGGGTGAGCGGTGCCGTCCGGCGAGATGACCTCGCGGATCTCGATGCCGTATTTCTTGGCGAAGGCGAAGTCACGCTCGTCGTGGGCGGGCACGGCCATGATCGCGCCGGTCCCGTAGGTCGCCAGCACGTAGTCCGCGACCCAGATGGGCACGCGCTCGCCGCTGAAAGCATTGATGGCGAACGCGCCCGTGGCCACGCCCGTCTTCTCGCGCTCCGTCGAGGTGCGCTCGATCTCGGTCTGGTTGCGCGCCTGCTCGGCGTACGCACGCACCTCGTCGGCCCGGTCCGGCGTGACGATCTTGCGGACCAGCGGGTGCTCCGGCGCCAGGACCATGAAGGTGGCGCCGTAGATCGTGTCCGGGCGCGTCGTGAAGAACTCGATGCGCTCGTCCGGATGACCTTCGATCTCGAAGGACAGCCGCGCACCCTCCGAGCGGCCGATCCAGTTCTGCTGCATGACCATGACGCGCTCCGGCCAGTCGATGCCCTCGAAGCGCAGCAGCTCGTCGGCGTAGTCGGTGATGCGGAAGAACCACTGCGTCAGGTCCTTCTTCGTGACCGGCGTGTCGCAGCGCTCGCAGAGACCGTTGATGACCTGTTCGTTGGCCAACGCCGTCTCGTCCTTGGGGCACCAGTTGACGGGCGCGTTGGCGCGGTAGGCCAGGCCGCGCTCGAAGAACTTCAGGAAGAGCCACTGATTCCAGCGGTAGTAGTCGGGATGGCAGGACACGACCTCGCGGCGCCAGTCGATCATCGTGCCCATCTGCCGGAACTGATGGCGCATCTTGGCCATGTTCTCTTCGGTGTTGTCGGACGGATGGACCCCGGTCTTGATCGCCGCGTTCTCGCTGTTCAATCCGAACGCGTCGAAGCCCATCGGGAACAGCACGTTGTGGCCGCGCATCCGCAGGAACCGCGCGGCGGCGTCGGAGGGCGCCATCGCGTACCAGTGGCCGACGTGCAGGACGCCCGAGGGGTACGGGTACATCGTCACGAAGTAGAAGTTGGGCTCCGGAGCGTCATCCGGCGTCGCGTACAGGCCGTCGGTGTCCCACTGGGCGCGCCACTTCTCTTCGATGGCGGCGGGGCGATATCTCTCTACGCGCTGCTTCGTCTCGCTCGCCACGGTGGCACCTCCTATCGGTCGACCTTCGTCCGTCAAGGGGACGGAACGGTCAGTTCCGCGGTACCACCCCTAGTTGAAGACACGTTGTTCAGTGGAGCTGGCGGGATTCGAACCCGCGACCCCCACACTGCCAGTGTGATGCGCTCCCACTGCGCCACAGCCCCGACGGTGTCTTCCGCTCGAGCACGCTGATAACGGGCGTGACCCCGGCGCGCGCTAGCCCGTTGGCTCACGCACGCGGCTCCCGGGCGAGTTCCCCCACCCCTCACGCACCAGCTTCCACCGCTCGCTGGCTCTCTAGAGCGTTCAGGGGACGGCGTACTGCTCCCGTTCGCAGCCGTTCGAAGGTCGAATACTAACGCGGGAGGCTCGATGGGCCCTGGGCTAGAGCCTCGGTCTGTCCTCGAACGAGGAGCGGCGCATCGAGATCGCCTGAAGGATGCCGAGCGCGAAGCAGATCGAGATCAGCGACGAGCCGCCCTGCGAGATGAACGGCAGCGGGATGCCGGTAACGGGCATCAGTGAGATCGCCATGCCGACGTTGACGACCACCTGGAAAGAGATCATCGACACGACCCCCGCGGCGATCAGCATCCCGAAGGGATCGCGCGCGCGGGCGGCGACGCGCAACCCGGCGATCAGCAGCACCGCGTACAGCGCGAAGAGGATCGCCGCGCCGATGAAGCCGAGGTCCTCGGCGAGGCCGGCGAAGACGAAGTCCGATTCCGCGATCGGCAGGTAGCCGAGCGGCGACTGCGTGCCGGCGGTAAGGCCCTTGCCGCTGAGCTGGCCCGAGCCGACGGCGATCAGCGACTGGATGATGTTCCAGCCGGCACCCTGCGGATCCGCATACGGATCGAGGAACGCGGTGAGCCGGCCGCGCTGGTATTCCTTGAGGATCCCCCAGATCAGCGGCATCGCGGCGAGCGCTCCGGCGATCAGCGCGGTGAGCTGCCACAGCCGCGCGCCGGCGATGAAGGCGATGCCGAAGAACGTCGCGACGAAGACGAGGCTCGTGCCGAGGTCCGGCTGCCGGAAGATGAGCCCGAACGCCGGAGCGAGCACTACTAGCGCGCCGACGATGACCAGGGGGGAGCGCACGTTGGCATGGCGGTCGGCGAACCAGCGCGCGAGCACGATGATCATGAAGACCTTCGCGAACTCGCTCGGCTGGAACTTGAATCCCGCGATGGTCACCCACCGCGTCGCGCCCAGCGTCGTCTCGCCGAACAGCAGCACGTAGGCGAGCATCAGCAGCGTCCCCACGTAGATCAGCGGTGCGAAGGTGCCTAGCCAGTTGTAGTCGATCACCGCGACGGCGCACATCGCCGCAAGGCCGATAGCGGCATAGAGCGCGGCGCGCAGCATCGGCGACACGATGTCGCCGCTGAACGCGCGATCCTCGATGGTGATCGAGTACGTCATCACGAGCCCGTAGCCCACGAGCAGCAGCGTGGCGATGAGCAGGAACGGGTCGGCGAGATCCAGCCGCCGGACCGTCGGCCGTGCATGCAGTGGGGAGGCGGCGCGACCGCGGCCGCTCATCGCCATCG
>DATLOL010000118.1:0-10112 GCA_035536275.1 Thermoanaerobaculia bacterium | reverse complement strand
GAGGAATGAGCCTCGCGCCCCGCCCACCCAGGTCCCTCGACTCCGCTCGGGATGACAGCGGGGTTATCGCGATGACAGAGGGGATCACTTCACCGCGATCGCGCGCGCCTGTTTCACGTCCGTAAACCCCTTGAACGCTTTTTCGATCGCGTCCTGGAGGAGGGTGCGCATGCCTTGTTGCATGGCCAGGCGGCGGAGCTCGTCGATCGGGGAGCGGGCCTGGATCATCCTCTTCAGCGCGTCTGTTCCGACCAGCAGTTCGTGCACGCCCATGCGGCCTTTGTAGCCGGTGTTGTTGCACTGCATGCAGCCTTTCGGCTTGTAGAGCATCAGCTCCGGCGAGTAGGTGATGCCCGTACCGGCCCAGTAGTCGTAGCCGTAGGCCTCGATGATCTCTTCGAACTCCTCCGGTGTCGGGTTGTAGCCCTGTTTGCACTTCGGGCAGAGGACGCGGATGAGTCGTTGGGCCATGATGCCGAGGAGGGCGTCGGCGAAGTTGAAGGGATCGATCTCCATGTCCAGGAGACGGGTGATCGTCTCCGGCGCGGAGTTCGTGTGCAGCGTCGAGAACACGAGATGGCCGGTGAGTGAGGCCTCGATGCCGATCGCCGCGGTCTCGTGATCGCGCATTTCGCCGACCATGATCACGTCCGGGTCGGCGCGCCGGAACGAGCGCATGGCCGCGGCGAAGGTGAAGTCGATCTTCGGCTGCACCTGCACCTGGCGCAGTCCCCTCTGCGTGATCTCGACCGGGTCCTCCGCCGTCCAGATCTTCATGTCCTCGGTGTTGATGAAGCCGAGGGCGGAGTGCAGGGTGGTGGTCTTGCCGGAGCCGGTCGGACCGACCACGAGGCAGATGCCGTACGGTTTGGTCAGGATCTCCTTGAACGCCGTGAGATTGCGCTCGCTGAAGCCCATCTTGTCCAGCGGCAGCGGCTTCGACGCGGCGAGGAGACGCATGACCACGTCCTCGTTCTGGTTCGCGGTGGGGATCGTGGCGACGCGCAGCTCGATCGTTCCCTTCGAATACTTGAAGCGGATCTTGCCGTCCTGCGGCTTGCGCTTCTCGGAGATGTCCAGCTTGGCCATGATCTTCAGGCGCTGCACCAGCGCGTTGCGGTGCGGTCCCGGGATCTCCATGAACTTCTGGCAGTCGCCGTCGATGCGCAGGCGGATGGTGCAGGGGTTGCGCGGGCCGTCCGGCTCGACGTGGATGTCCGACGCGCCGCGCGCGAAGGCCTCGATGATCAATTGGTTGGCGAGCTTCACGATGCCGGAGTCGGTCTCGTCGATCTCGGGCTCGTTCGTCGGTGTGTCGTCGAGCTCCACCCTCTCGCCTTCGCCGAGGGAGTCGAGGATCTTGGCAAAGTCGGCCGACTCGCCGGTCGAGCCGTCGGCCTCCATCCGCTCGCCGTACGACTTGGCGATGTACGCGAGGAGCTCGTGCTTCATGCCGACCTGGAACTCGTAGCGCGGCGCGAGGTTCATGGCCCGGATGCCGTCCAGGCGGGTCAGGTCCTGCGGATCCTCGACCGCGACGACGAGCAGGCCGGGACGCCGCTCCACCGGCGCGGCACCATGCTTCTTCCAGATGTCCGACGTCACGCGCTCGCGGAGCTCGGCGGGGATGGTCGACGCGCCGTCCCAGTTGAAGAACGGCGAGGAGTAGTACGCCGTCAGCGAGCGTCCGATCTCTTCCTTCGGAACGTTGAAGTCCTCGAGCAGCACGCGCTCGACGTTGGTGTTGTTCATGCGCGCGCTGCCGGCCGCGGTCTCGAGGTCCTTCTCCGAGATGATGCCTTTGTCGACCAGCCCGCCGAAGCGCGAGGGCTTGGTCTGCCGCTGCACCTTGTGCTGGTTGTAGAACGCGATCCCGAGGATGCGCCCGATCTCCTCGGCGACATCCTCGTCCTGCGCGGTGAAGGCCGTGCCGTGCTGCTTGTTGATCAACTGCACGACGCCCATCAGGTACTTCTCGAACATGATCGGGACCGCCAGCACGGCCCGCGTGCGGAAGCCGCTCTGCTTGTCCCAGCGCTGGTCGAAGCGGAGGTTGGCGTGGAACTTCTGCAGCTCCGCCGCGTCGTACGCGTCCTTGATGTTGATGGTCTTGCGCGCCAGGGCCGTGAACCCGGCGATCGACGCGAACGACTTCGGGATGCGGATCTCCTTCGGCACGTCCCCGACCTTCTGCAGCGAGTACAGCTCCTGGTTCTTGGTGTCGATCGCGTAGATCGTCAGGCGCTCGGCATCGAGGAGCTCGAGGATGCGGTCCGCGAGCTTCATCAGGATGTGCGGGATGGACTCCGCGGAGTTGATCTGGTTCGCGATGGAGCTGAGCTTCTTCCGGAACTCGAGCTCCTTCTCGAGCGAAGACGGAGCGGCCTGGACGGTCATGGGGGAAAGAATAGCATCGCTGCGTTGGACGGCCGGGCCGGCGGGCCCGTAGTGGCACGCACGTTGGAAAGGACGCCTGTGCATGCGACGCACGGGCTCGCTGTTCCTCTTTCTCTTCTTCGCCGCCACCGCCGCCGCGCACGACATCCCGAAAGGTGATCTCGCCGCCCTCGGACGGATCTGGGGAATCATCAACTACGCGCATCCGTGGATGGGCTACCGCGACGTCGACCTCGATGCGCTGACGCTCGAGGCCATCGGCCGCGTGCGCGCCGGTGCGAGGGTCGGTGTCGCTGTCGACGAGATCCTGCGCGAGCTGGGCGACGACGCGTCGCACGTGACCCGGGTCTGCTACTCCGACGACTCGCAGACGGCGGCGCGCCCCACACGCCTGATCGCGGACGGCGTCGTGTATCTCAACAGCGACGACGCGCAAGCGCGCACGCTGCTGAAGACCGCGCGCTCGGCGGTCGTCGATCTCCGCCCCCAGCCGGGACGCTGCTCGGCGACCTACTTCGCGAACGCGCTCGAGCCGCTGCTGGTGCGCGGAACGATTGCGTACCCGCGCCATCGCAAAACTCGCCATTACGGCTATCGCTCGCAGGGCGAGGCGAGCACGGACTTCGACTCGTCGTTCCGGCTCATCGACCTCGGCAGCATCAAGGGCGAGTCGACGACGCTCATGCGCGTCGTGTTCATCACCGACGAGCGCAGCGCCATCCCCGCGGTGGCCACCGCACTCGCGGACGCCGGCCAGGCCGTGTTCGTGTCGGTTGGGACGTTCCCGCTCCACACCGCCGTCGATCACTGCCAGATGGGACTCGGCGACGGTTCGATCGTGACGCTGCGCACCTCGGAGCTGATCGACAAAGACGGCTACTCCGCGGAGCCGGCACCGATGATCACCCTCGCCGCGAACGCGCCGGAGAACGACGTGATCGCCGCGGCGGTGCAGCTCGCGAAGCCGCGCGGCAGCGGGCGCCGTCGTGCCTCGAGCATGAGCAGCGCGCCGCTCGCCGACTATGCGTGGCAGGCGGACGCGCGATTTGCCACGGCGGCGGTGCCGCCGGTCGAGGAACGGATCTTCGCGGCGTACCGCCTCTGGAACGTGATGGAGTTTTTCCACGGCGCGCGCGACTGGGACGTGCCGCTGGGCGACGTCGTGTCGCTGCTCGAGAACGCGACCACCCGCCGCGACTACGAGCTGGCGCTGGCCGAGGTGGTGAGGCTGCACGGAGTGGTGGAGGCGCCGGCGGTGCGCGAGCTTCACGGTGCGGCTGCTCCGCCGTTCGAGCTGCTGCAGATCGAAGAGAAGCCGGTGGTCGTCGCGTCTTCGAGCGAGCAGGTGAAGGCGGGCGACGAGCTGCTGCGCATCGACGGCGTCGACGTCAGCGTGCGACTGAACATCCTGGAGCGCTACACGTCGCCGGCGATTGCCGTCCGCGATCTCGCGAAAGGCGCCGCGAACACGAACCCGAAGTTCACGTTCCGCCGTGCCGACGGATCGCAGTACGAGGTCTCGCTCGCGCGCGGGACGACTGCTCCCGCGCCGAACGCCACGCGCATCCTCGACGGCAACATCGCCTACGTCGATCTGCGTGGCGCGCAGGACGTCGACTACAACGCCATCGCCGCGACGAACGGGATGATCCTCGATCTGCGCGGCTCATCGCTGAATACGAGCATCGCCAAGCGGCTCAACACGACCGGGCTCGATGCGACGGTGAGCGTGCCCGTGCTGCTCGGCGGCGCTTCCAACGTCTCCGACACAGCGCAGCGAATCGCCGACGACGAGCTGCCGAACTACGCCGGCCGGACGATCGCTCTCGTCGACGCGCGGACGGACTATCGCACCGCGCTCATGTTCCGCGCGCTGGCGCGGACGAAGCTCCTCGGCACCGCCGGCGCAGCGACTGCCGCGTTTTCGCAGCTCGTCGTGCCGGGGAACATCCTGATCCGCTTCGGCGCGTCCGGTCTCGCCTCGGCAGAGCCGGAGTACGACGTCGAGCCGACGATCCGCGGGCTGGCAGGGGGACGGGACGAGCAACTCGAAGCGGCGCAGGCGATCCTGAAGTAACAGGAGCGTTACTCAGGTCAGATCCCCGTCACCCGCACCACTTCCTCGAAGCTGGTCATGCCTTCGGCGAGCTTGCGCAGCGCGCTCTGGCGGAGCGTGCGCATGCCTCGCTTGATGGCCATGTCCTTGATCTTGAGGAAGTCTTCGCCGCGGTCGATGAGGTCGCGGATGGCGTTGTCGACGGGGAGGATCTCGAAGATGCCGGTGCGGCCGAAGTAGCCCGTGTTGCGGCAGCGGATACAGCCCGCCCCTTCCTTCACGATGATCCGCTTTCCCGGAGGCGCCTGCAGGTTCAGCATCGCCGACTCTTCGATCGTCAGCGGGCGGTTGCGTTTGCAGTCGTCGCAGATCTTGCGGACCAGGCGCTGGGCCATCGCGCCGACGAGCGTCGACGAGATCAGGAAGGGCTGGATGCCCAGGTCGACGAGGCGGGTGATCGACGTCGAGGCGTCGTTCGTGTGCAGCGTCGAGAAGACCAGATGGCCGGTGAGCGCGGCCTGCACCGCGTTCTGCGCCGTCTCCTGGTCGCGGATCTCGCCCACCATGATGATGTCCGGGTCCTGGCGCAGGATCGTGCGCAGCGCCGACGCGAAGGTGATCCCGATCTTCGGCTGCACCGCGGTCTGGTTGAACTCCTCGTACACCATCTCGATCGGGTCTTCGATCGTGGTGATGTTGATCTCCGGCGACGACAGCTTCTTCATCGCCGAATAGAGCGTGACCGTCTTGCCCGAGCCGGTGGGACCGGTGACCAGGATGATGCCGTGTGGACGCGCGATCCAGTCGGCGAAGGTCTTCAGCTCGTCTTCATAGAACCCGAGGCCGCTCAGCTCCTTGAGCATGACGTCGGGGTCGAAGATGCGCATGACCATCTTCTCGCCGAACGCGGTGGGCAGCGTGGAGACGCGCAGCTCGATCTCCTTCCCCTCCCGCTCCGTCTTGATGCGACCGTCCTGGGGGCGGCGCTTCTCGGCGATGTCCATGCGGCACATCGTCTTCAGACGCGAGGTGATGGCCAGGTTGACCAGTTTCGGCACGCGCTGGATCTCGTGCAGGACTCCGTCGATGCGGAAGCGGATGTCGGCGTGCTCGCGCTTCGGCTCGATGTGGATGTCGGACGCGCGCGAGTCGTACGCGTGCTGCAGGAGGAAGTCGACGGCGTTGACGATGTGCGCGTCGCTGGTCTCGATCTCGGAGCCCGATTTGAGCTTGATGTACTGCTCGAGATTGCCGAGGTCGATGGCGCCGCGGGTGAGATCGCGCTGGGCTTTGGTGACCGAGGCCCGGAAGCCGTACTGCTCGTTGATCACGCCCATCACGTCCGACTCGGCGGAGACGACGAGGTCCAGGTCCTGCTTGGCCATCGGGCGATACGAGTCGACCGCGCCGTAGTCGAACGGGTTGACCATGGCCACGAGCAGCTTCCCGTCGCGCACCGCCACCGGCACCATCTTGTGCTTGCGCGCGAAGGGGCGGGAGATCTTCGACTCGACCAGTTGCACGTCGAGCTTGAGGGTGTCGATCTTGTAGAACGGCAGGTGCGCATCCTCGGCCAGGAGGCGCGCGAGGAGGAAGTCGTCGATGCGCGTGGCGTTGCCGCTGGCGTCGGTGAGATTCATCGCCGCGATGACCCGGAACGGGCTGGCCTCTTCCTCAGCCCGCGACTTCGAGCTGCGCTGCGCGAGGCGGAACTGGCGGTCGGCGGTCTCGATCTCGCCGCGCTGTCGGTCGTCGATGAACCCGGCGTTGAAGAGCAGCTCGCCGAGGTAAGCGACGGTGATTTCGCGGGAAACGCGCGGGACCGGCACGTTGGTGAGAGTCGTCATCAATCAACCAATCACGGAAGAAACTTGCCATTCTTAGGAGAAAAATTTGCCTTCGAAATCAAACCCGGTGATTTCGAAAGCAACGCGGCTACACATTTTGACTCGATTCGTCATTTCGAAAGCAACACGGCCACATATTTTGACTCGCTTGCTTCATTTCGAAATCAACCACGCCACATATTTGATCAAGGGTTCGTGCTTTCGAAATCAACCGCGCCATACATTTGATCAAGGTTCGTGCTTTCGAAATCAACCTCGTCATACATTTGATCAAGGTTCGTGCTTTCGAAATCAACAGCGCCACCCATTTGATCAGCGTTCGTGCTTTCGAAATCACGCCCCGAGTCAAAATATATGGGCGGCATGCTTCGAAAATGACCTCGTGACATGATCGAGTCATGACGCTTGTCATTCGAAAGGCGGACCGCAGTGACGTCGATTCGCTGGGCCGTCTCGGAGCCATGCTCGTGCGTACGCACTACACCTTCGATCCGCTCCGCTTTCTCGGCGCGGGCGAGCACACCGAGCTCGGTTACGCCTGATGGACGCGGCCATCGCCTGGCTGCGCGAGCGCGGCGCCCCGCGGGTCATCCTCGGCACCGCCGCGCAGAACCACGTCGCGCAGTCGCTGTTCCGCCGCATCGGCTTCCGCGACACGATGATCGAGATGACGATGGAGCTGTGATCGCGCGACGTGTCATCCCGAGCGAAGTCGAGGGATCCCCTGCCTACGGCAATCGCATCTCGTTCCAGCAGGGGATCCCTCGACCGTCCTCCGCTGCGCTTCGGCGGCTCGGGATGACACACGGCCAAGCTCAGTGCACCTCGAGCAAAAACCCCTTCAGATACTCCCCTTCCGGACAATACATCGACACCGGATGATCCGGGCCGGCGGTGAGCCGGCGCACGAACGAGATGCGGCGGCCGGCATCGAGCGCCGCGGCGAACATGACTTTCTGGAAGAGATCGAGCGACAGGTGTCCGGAGCAGGAGAAGGTCATCATCATTCCGCCCGGCGCGATCATGCGCATGGCGTAGAGGTTCACGTCCTTGTAGCCGCGCGCGGCGCGCTCGACTTCGTTGCGCGACTTCGCGAACGCCGGCGGATCGCAGACCACGAGATCGAACGGTCCGTGCTTCTGCCGCACGTACTGGAAGGCGTCGGCGACGACCTGCTCCGCCACGACGCCGTTGAGGGACGCGTTCTCGCGCGCGGCTTCAATCGCCGGAGCGGAGACGTCGACGTTGGTCACCGACGCCGCGCCACCTGCGGCGGCGTACACGCCGAACGCGCCGCTGTAGGAGAATAGGTTGAGCACGCGCTTCCCGCCGGCGAGGGTGCGGGCGAGGCGTCGGTTCTCGCGCTGGTCGAGGAAGAAGCCGGTCTTCTGGCCCGCCTCGACGTCGACGCGGAAGTTCAAGCCATACTCGATGATCGGGCAGCGCTGCGCGTCGCGGTTGCCGCGCGCGAAGCCCACGCGCGGCTCGAGGCCTTCGAGCTTGCGCACCTCGGCGTCGGAACGCTCGAAGATCGCTTCACACCCGGAAATTTCAGTTAACGCATCCAGAACAGGGTCGCGCCAGCGCTCGACACCGGCGGCGAGGAATTGCGCGACCAGCACGTCGGCGTAGCGGTCGACCACCAGCCCCGGCAGCCCATCGGATTCGCCGTTCACCAGGCGCAGCGCATTGGTGTGCTTCGCCGCCGGCAGCGCATCGCGCAGGACCAGCGCCTTCTGGATCCGGTTGCGGAAGAAAGCCGCGTCGACCGCTTCGGCAGGGTCGAAGGTCCAGACGCGCGCGCGGATCTGCGACTGCGGGCTGTAGGCGGCGTGCGCCAGCACCTTGCCGGAGTTGTCGCGCACCTCGAGCGTTTCGCCCGCCTTGCCGCCGCCCTTCTCCACCGCGCCCGAGAAGATCCAGGGATGGCGGCGCTTGAGCGAGCGCTCGCGGCCTTTCTTCAGGATCAGGGAGTTCATTTCGTCGCGTTTATTTCTTCTTGGCGCGCGGATGCGCCGCGTCGTAGACCTTGGCGAGCGCCTGAAAATCGAGGTGCGTGTACACCTGCGTCGTCGAGATGCTGGCATGACCGAGCAGCTCCTGCACCGCGCGCAGGTCCTGTGACGACTGCAGGACGTGGGTGGCGAACGAGTGGCGCAGCATGTGGGGATGCACATGCTCGGTGAGACCGCGGCTGCGCGCCCACGCGCCGAGCCGGCTTGCCACCGTGCCCGGCGCAATACGCCGGCCGCGCGCGCCGACGAACAGGGCCTTTTCTTCCGGCGCCGCGAGCTGTGCGCGCACCTGCGCCCACGCCTTCAGCGCCGTGCGCGCCTTCGCCCCTACGGGCACGGTGCGCGTCTTGGAGCCCTTGCCCGTGACAGTCACCTCTCCTTGGGCTGGGTCGTCGATGAGATTCAGCGCCACCAGCTCGCCGACCCGCAGGCCGGAGGAATACATCAGCTCGAACATCGCCGCATCCCGAATTCGAGCAACACCCATTTCCTCAGGTGAATCCAGAAGGCGCTGCGCCGCCTCCACGGAGAGCGCCTTGGGAAGCGGCCGCGCTGCTTTCGGGGCGCGGATGCCGAGCACCGGGTTCGAGGGCCAGCCCTTGTGCCGCGCGAGCCAGCGGAACCAGCCGCGCCAGGCCGACAACGTCAGCGCCAGGGAGCGCGGTGCCAGGCCCTTGGCGTGCAGCATGGCGACGTAGCGGCGCACGTGCGCCGGCTCCAGGCTGTTCAGCTCCTGCTCGCCATGCAGCTTGAGCAGCAGGTCGATGGCATGGGAATAGTTGCCGAGCGTCGCAGCCGCCAGCCTGCGCTGGTGCTTCAGCGCATGCAGATATTCGGCCGCTAGAGCCTCGCCGTGACTCCGGCTGCGCATAGCTCGCCGATGCGGCGAAGGTAGAGCGTGCCCATTTCGGGGAAGAAGCGCTTCGGATCCTCGCTGCCGAGCGCGAGCAGGCCGAACACCGCGGTCTGGCCGAGCGGGACGAGGGCGATAGAGCGCAGCTGCGCGCTCGACTCGCCGAACCACCGCACGAAGGGGTTGTTCGTCGCCGGCCCGCACTGCGGCGCGCCCATGGTCGCCGCGTGCTGCTTCTGCGCGTCGTCCACCGGCTTGGCCTCGTCGAAATCCGCCGCCACGCTCTTGCCCCACACGCGCAACGCGACGTGCGGCACGGCGAAGTCTTCGCGCAGGTGAAAGTAGAGCGAGGAGGCGAGCGCAGGGAAATCGCGCGCACCGGCCAGCGCCACCGACAGGCGATGCACTTTCTCGCTGATGGCGTCATTCTCCTCGCCGAACTGCAACAGCTCGCCGAGCCGGCTTTCCGCCAGCTTCAGCTTCTCGCGCAGCGCGATGGTCTGGCGCTCGGCGATCGGGATCGCGCGGCCGCCGTACGGATGCGTGACGCTGATGCTTTCGAGGAGCTCGGGATGCTGGTCGAAAAACTGCGGATGGGTGCGCAGGAAGCGCGCGATGTCGTCTGCGTTCATTTTATAGTTCTATGGTCCCCTCGAACACCGTGGCCGCCGGGCCTTTCATCGACACTGGATTGTCGCCGCCGGCCCAAGCGATGGTCAACGTGCCGCCGCGCGTTTCCACGCGCACCGGCGAATCGAGCAGTCGGCGCGAAATACCGGCCACCACCGCGGCGCACGCGCCGGTGCCGCACGACAGCGTCTCGCCCGCGCCGCGCTCCCACACGCGCAGCGCAATGTGGTTGCGGTCCAGTACCTGCAGGTAGCCGGCGTTCACCCGCTTCGGAAAGCGCGGATGCGCCTCGAGCATCGGCCCCTGGGTGGTCA
>DATLOL010000117.1:0-15677 GCA_035536275.1 Thermoanaerobaculia bacterium | reverse complement strand
CGAGAAGGTGGCCGGGGTCATGCAGGCGCGGGTCGTGCTCGACGCCCGCAACCTGCTGGACCCCGCCGCTCTCCGGACGCTCGGCTTCACTTACGAGGGCATCGGCAGATGACCGTGGATAACAGCGGGTATCGGCAGATGACCGTGGGTGCAAGGCGCGTCGTCGTGACCGGCGGCGCCGGGTTCCTGGGCTCGCATCTGTGTCGGGCGCTTCTCGCCCGAGGTGACCAGGTGGTGGCAATCGACAACCTCGTCACCGGTGCCCTACGAAACATCGAGGATCTGTTCCCCAACCCCGCCTTCACCTTCCAGCACCAAGACGTGAGCGACCACGTGCATGTCTCGGGTCAGGTCGACGCCGTGCTGCACTTCGCCAGTCCGGCGTCGCCAGCTGACTTCGGGCGTATCCCGATCGCCATCCTCAAGGTAGGCAGCCTGGGCACGCACAACACCCTGGGCCTGGCCAAAGACACGGGCGCTCGTTACCTGCTGGCGTCCACCAGCGAGGTGTACGGCGACCCGCTGGTACACCCCCAGCCCGAGAGCTACTGGGGCAACGTCAACCCCATCGGACCCCGGGGCGTGTACGACGAGGCCAAGCGCTTCGCCGAGGCCATGACCATGGCCTATCACCGCTTCCACGGCGTCCCGACGCGCATCGTGCGCATCTTCAACACCTACGGTGAGCGGATGCGCATCAACGACGGCCGCGTCGTCCCGGCGTTCATCGCCCAGGCGCTGCGCGACGAGCCGCTGACCGTGTTCGGCGACGGATCGCAGACCCGGTCGTTCTGCTACGTCTCCGATCTCATCGAGGGCATCTACCGCCTGCTGATGTCGGACGAATCGCAGCCGACGAACATCGGCAACCCGGCCGAGATGACGGTGCTCCAGTTCGCGCAGGTGATCCAGAAACTGACGGGAACGAAGGCGCCGATCGAGTTCCGCCCGCTGCCCGAGGACGACCCGAAGGTCCGCCGCCCCGACATCACCAAGGCCCGGACCCTCCTGGGCTGGGAGCCGAGCGTGCCGCTGGAAGAAGGGATCGGCCGGACGATCGACTACTTCCGCAGCGTGGTGTGACGTAGGTCGTTCCAAACCTTTTCCCTTTCCCGACGTAGTTGTTTCTATGCGTAAACGAGCTGTCGTCGCGCTGCTGCTTTGTCTTGCCTCAGCCGCGTTCGCCCAGACCCCGACCCCCGCCCAGGCGCCCACTCCCCACACCGCACCGCCCCCGCTGAGCATCCCGCGCGCGCCGGTGCCGGTCGAGCTCGACGGCGCGCTCGGTGACGCGGCCTGGCAGTCCGCGGCGGTCATCGATCAGTTCTACGAGACCTCGCCCGCCGACAACATCCCGGCCAAGGTGAAGACCACCGCGTACATCACGTATGACGCGAAGTACTTCTACATCGGCATCAAGGCCGACGATCCCGATCCGTCGAAGATCCGGGCGCCGTACGTCGACCGCGACGGCGTCATCGGCACGGACGACAACATTGCCATCTTCCTCGACACGCGCAACGACAAGCGGTCGGCCATCGAGCTGCGCGTGAACCCGCGGGGCATTCAGGCCGATGGCATCTTCAACGACGCGAACGGCAACGAGGACTTCTCGCCCGACTTCTATTACGACACCGCCGCGCAGATCACGAGCGAGGGGTGGACGGCCGAGTTCCGCATCCCCTTCTCCTCGCTCCGCTACAGCGGCGCCGATCCGCAGACCTGGAACATCCTGGTGTGGCGCAACTACCCGCGCGACTTCCGCTACGCGTTCCACAGCGCGCCGATGCCGCGCGGCTCGAACTGCATCATCTGCTTCACCCATTCGCTCACGAACCTGACCGGACTCCCGGACGCGGCGCACTTCATCGCCGCGCCGTACATCACCTCCCAGAACCTCAGCCGTCCGGAGCAGGGACTGGGGACCGATCTCGAGTTCGGCGACACGGAGCTCGACGGCGGCATCGACGTGAAGTGGACGCCGAGCCAGAATCACGCCGTCGATCTCACCCTCAATCCCGACTTCTCCCAGATCGAGTCGGACGTCCCGCAGATCCTCGTCAACCAGCGTTTCGCGGTGTTCTTCGCGGAGAAGCGGCCGTTCTTCCTCGAGGGCTTCGACCTCTTCGACACGCCGCTGCAGATCGCCTACACGCGCCAGATCACCGACCCGCAGGCGGGCGTGCGCGCCACGGGCAAGTTCGGCAACACGGGGTACACGTTCCTCACCACGAAGAACGAAGGGAACGGCGCGACGATCCTGCCCGGCGCGACCCGCTCGCGGTTCGCGTTCCTGAACGCGAGCTCGTACGACACCATCGCCCGGGTGCGCCACAGCGTCGGTGCGGCCAGCTACGTCGGCGGCGTGCTCACCGACCGCGAGATCAGCGGCGGCGGCCACAATCGCGTCCTCGGGCCCGACTTCCAGTGGCGCGGCGCCGAGAACACGATCCAGGCGCAGTTCCTCTACAGCGACACGAAGAACCCCGACCGCCCGCAGGACGACTCCGCATGGCGCGGGCAGGAGCTCTCGTCGCACGCGTTCAGCACCGCCTACGCGCATCGCGACCGCAAGTGGGACTGGGGCCTCCAGCTCTACGACATCGGCGACGAGTTCCGCGCGGACCTCGGCTTCATCCCCCAGGTCGGCTACCGGCAGGCCCTCGGCTACTTCGGCCGCAGCTTCTATCCCGAGAAGAGCAAGGTGCGCTTCTGGCGTCCGAGCGTGCTGGTCGATCACCAGACCGACCGCGACGGCAACGTGATCTTCGAGACCCTCTCCCTCGGCGTCGGCGGCTTCGGCGCGAAGAACACGCAGTTCAGCGCCCTGGCCCGCGTGGGCGAGAAGGTCCGCGTCGACGATGAGCTGCTCGAACAGAACTACCTCCTGCTCAACTACCAGTTCGATCCGCATCGCCGCATCCCGCGCATCACCCTCTCCGCGCGCCTCGGCGAGCAGATCGACTTCGACAACGGCCGCGAGGGCGACGGACTGTCGCTGTCCGCCGGCATCAGCGCGCGCCCGATCGACCGCCTCGACCTGCTGTTCAACGTCGCCCACGAAACGCTGGACGTCGAAGGCGGCCGCCTCTTCACGGCCATGATCGAGCGCATGCGCGCGCAGTACAGCTTCTCCAACAAGTCGCTGGTGCGCGTGATCGCGCAGTACGTGACCACCGACTACAACCCCGCGCTGTACAGCTTCTCCGGCGTGCCCGAGGAGGACGGTTCGTTCCTCGGATCGGTGCTCTACAGCTACAAGCTGAACTGGCAGACCGTGCTCTTCGTCGGCTACGGCGACGAGCGCCTGCTGCTCGAGGACGAGCGACTCGCGCCCAGCAGCCGGTCGCTGTTCTTCAAAGTGAGCTACGCCTTCATCCGGTAGCAGACCTATGGGACCCATGGGACCCATAAGTCCCATTCGTCCCATTCGTCTTTTACTGCCGCAGCCAGTCCATCGCTGGGTCCACGTTGAACCACACCCACGCGCCCGTGCGCTCGCGCCGGGCGCGTTCGAGCTCGCGCTTCGCTTTCGCGACATCCCCCACCTGCGCGTAGAGCGCGGCCATGTAGTACGGCGGGCGGTAGTCGCGTCCGCGCTCGAGGTCGCGGAGCATCTGCGTCGCGAGGGCCGTATCGCCGGCGGCGTGATGCGCGCGGGCGAGCCAGGTGCGGACGACGACGATGTCGAGCTGTTTGCGCGCCGTTTCCAGCGGCGCGATGGCGTCGCGGGCGCGGCCGGATTCGAGCATGGCCAGACCGAGGTAGGCGTGGCCGGGCATGAAGTCGGGGAAGAGCTGCGTGGTGCGCGTGCCCTGCTGAACCGCCGCGTCGTAGTTGCGGGCCATCGTGTAGTTCCAGGCCACGACCGCGTTGATGATCGGCGACATCGGATCGAGCTCCAGCGCCTTCTTCCCCTGCTGCTCCGCCTCGGGGAAGCGGCCCACCGCGGTGAGGAACTCCGCGTACCACTGGCGCGCCGTCGCGTAGTTCGGATTCAGCTCCAGCGCGCGCTTGTACTCGCGCTCCGCTGCCGGCCAGTCCCACTCGTACGTGTGGATGGCGTAGGCGAGCGACGTGTGCGCCTCCGCGAGCTGGTCGTCGATCTTCAGCGCCTTCTGCGCCGCGGCCTTCGCGCGCGGGAAGGTCTCGCTCGTCGGCAGGTTGGCCCAGATATCGAGCAGGTTGTAGCAGTCGGCGATCCCCGCGTACGCGAGCGCGTACTGCGGATCGATCTCGATGGCCTTGTTGAAAAACTCGATGGCCTTGTACATCCCCTCCGCGTTGCGCTTGTTCCACTGGAAGCGGCCCTTGAGATAGAGCTCGTACGCGCGCGGGTCGGCGGTGTGGCGCTTGGTGAGGAGCTGCTGTTCGCGCCCGCCGAGCTGCAGGCGGAGCATGTGTGCGATCTCGGACGCGAGCGAGTCCTGCACCGTGAACAGGTCCGTGCGCGTGGTCTGGTAGCGGTTGCCCCAGATCAGCGCGTTGTCGCTCGTGTCGACCAGCTCCGCCGACACGACCAGCTTGTCGCCCACGCTCTCGAT
This sequence comes from Thermoanaerobaculia bacterium, assembly GCA_035536275.1. Lineage (GTDB taxonomy): Bacteria > Acidobacteriota > Thermoanaerobaculia > Gp7-AA8 > Gp7-AA8 > QHVT01. The sequence goes on along the minus strand of DATLOL010000117.1, from coordinate 11,133 downwards.
GCGTCCCACCACCACCGCGCTCACGTGCAGCTCCTTGCCGACGCTGACCGGATTCGCGGGCTTGCCCTTGTAGTGGAAGACCGAGGTGCGGGACATGACCCGCAGGTTCGGCACCTGGGCGAGCGTGTTGATCAGGGTTTCGGTGATGCCGTCGGAGAGGTACTCCGCCTCGCGGTCGCCGGTGGCGTTCACGAAGGGGAGGATGGCGATGGAGCGCAACGCGCGCGGCGCGGTGTTCCGCGCGATCGAGATCTCGCCGATGAATCCATTGCGCAGCGCCATGTAGCCGGCGAGGATCGCGATCGCCGCGACCGCAACGCCGCCCCAGATCAGCTTCCTCCGTTTGCGCTCCGCCGGCGCCTCGAACGACAGCGCCGTGGAGGTCCCCACCGCACGCAGCGCGAACGAGAGATCGCGCGCGGACTGGAATCGCTCTTCGCGCTTCTTTTCCAGGCAGCGCTGGATGACGCGCGCGAGCTCGTACGGGATCAGCTTCTCCGAGACCGTGAACACGTCGGGGTTGTCGGTGAGGATCGCCGACAGCGAGTCGATGACCGTGCCGCGGATGAACGCCGGTTTGCCGGTGGTCATCTCATAGAGGAGGGTGCCGAGGGAGAAGATGTCGGTGCGGGCGTCGACGGGCTCGCCGCGCAGTTGCTCGGGCGCCATGTAGCCGGCGGTGCCGATCACCGCGCCGGGCTCAGTCTTCAACGGCGCCGTCGGCAGCGACGTCGTGTCGATCTCCTCGGAGGGCGTCGGCTCGGCGCGCACGAGCTGGGCGATGCCGAAGTCGAGGATCTTCACCCGGCCGTCGGTCGTGAGGAAGATGTTCTCCGGCTTGAGGTCGCGGTGGATGATCCCTTTCGCGTGCGCGGCGGCGAGGCCGTCGGCGATGGCGGCGCCGATCTCCGCGGCCCTGCGCCACTGGATCGGCCCGCCGTTGATGCGCTTGCGCAGCGTCTCGCCTTCGAGCAGCTCCGTGACGCTGAACGCGGAACCGTTCTCGGAACCGATGTCGTGAATGGCGAGGATGTTCGGATGGGTGAGGGCGGCGACGGCCTTCGCCTCGCGCTCGAAACGCATGCGCGCCTCGGCGTCGCGGCCGACCTTCTCGGGCAGCACTTTCACCGCGACGTCGCGGTCGAGCCGCGTGTCGCGGGCGCGATAGACGTCGCCCATCCCACCCGAGCCGATCGGCTCAACGATCTCGTATGGGCCGAGGCGGGTGCCGGGCGGAAGTGACACGGCCTCAGTTTATCCCGCGCGCAGACGGGGAATCTCCGGTGCGTACACGCGGGGTGACACGTTTGCGGGCGGGATAAACTGCAATTCATGAAGCGACTGATCCTTGTCCTCGTATTCGCAGCCGTTGCCTGCCGCAATGAAAAGCCTTCGACCGACACGCAGACCGCGACGCAACCGGCGGCGTCGGCGTCGGCGCAGCGCGATCCGCACTCGTACTCGAATCCCGACGAGGTGCGTGTCGAGCACATCGCCCTCGACCTCGGCGTCGACTTTGCGACCAAGCGCCTGCACGGCACCGCGAACCTGCGCGTGCGCAACGAGTCCAACGCGGGGACGCTCATCCTCGACACGAACGGGCTGACGATCCACAAAGTCACCATCGGCAACGCGCCCGTGCAGTTCAAGCTCGCGCCGGCGCAGCCGATCTTCGGCAGCAAGCTGGAGATCCCGATCCGGCCCGACACCAAGAGCGTGGCCATCGAGTACACGACCAGTCCCGACGCGCGTGCGCTGCAGTGGCTCGAGCCGTCGATGACGGCGGGGAAGAAACACCCCTTCCTCCTGTCGCAGTCGCAGGCCATCCTCGCCAGGAGCTGGGTGCCGTGTCAGGACACGCCCGGCGTGCGCTTCACGTACGACGCGACCATCCGCGTGCCGAAGGAGCTGCTCGCGGTGATGAGCGCCGAGAACCCGCAGGCGCTCAACGAGGAAGGCGTGTACCGCTTCCGCATGCCCCACGCGATCCCGTCGTACCTGCTCGCGATCGCCGTCGGCGATCTGGAGTTCCGTCCGTTCGACACGCGCAGCGGCGTCTACGCGGAGCCGGAGGTGATCGATCGGGCGGCCGAGGAGTTCGCGGATACGCCAAAGATGATCGCGGCGGCGGAGGAGTTGTACGGACCGTATCGCTGGTCACGCTATGACCTGCTCGTGCTGCCGCCCAGCTTCCCGTACGGCGGGATGGAGAACCCGCGGCTGACGTTCCTCACCCCGACCGTGCTGGCCGGCGACCGCTCGCTGGTCTCGCTCATCGCGCACGAGCTCGCGCATTCATGGTCGGGCAACCTGGTCACGAACGCCACGTGGAGCGACTTCTGGCTGAACGAAGGCTTCACCACGTACTTCGAGCATCGCATCATCGAGAAGCTGTACGGCCGCGAGTACTCCGAGATGCTCTGGCTCCTCGGCGTGCGCGAGGCCCAGGACGAGATCGCGGCGCTGCCGCCGGGCGACGAGAACCTGTACGTCGACCTGAAAGGCCGCGATCCGGACGAGGCACCGACCCTGGTCTACGAGAAGGGCGCGCTCTTCCTGCGACTCCTGGAAGAGACCGCGGGACGGGAGCGGTGGGACAAGTTCCTGCGCGCCTACTTCGACAAGTTCGCGTTCCAGCCGATGACCACGCCGATCTTCGTCGATCATCTGAAGACCGCGTTGCCGGACGTCGTCGCCAAGGTCGACATCAATCAATGGATCCACGGTCCGGGGCTGCCGCCGAACACGCCCCAGCCGAAGTCGGACGCGTTCGCGCGCGTGGAGCAGCAGGCCAAGGCGTTCGCGGCCGGCGGGAAGGCCGACGCGATCGACGCGTCGAAGTGGTCGTCGCACGAGCGCGTGCACTTCATCCAGTCTCTGGGAACGATCCCGCCGGAGCGCATGGCGGAGCTCGACGCGCGCTTCCATTTCAAGGACAGCGGGAACAACGAAGTGCTCTCCGCGTGGCTCGAGAAGGCCATCGACGCGCGCTACAAGGATGCCTATCCGGCCGTCGAGCGCTTCCTCACCATCCAGGGGCGGCGCAAGTTCCTGAAGCCGATTTATGAGAAGCTGGCCAAGAACCCGGAGGACCTGGCGTTCGCGAAGCAGATCTACACTCGCGCCCGTGACACCTATCACCCTGTTTCTCAGGCCACGATCGATAGTATTTTGAAGTAGAATCCCCGCGTTTCTCGCCCCCGGACAACTTATGACCTACCGTGATCAGGAAGCGCTGCACCTCTGCGAGCTGGGCTTGCAGGAGATGTGGCGCGGGGCCGTCGACCCGGCCATCGAGCATTACGACCGCGCGCTCGCGCTCTGCGAGTCGGACGAGACGCGCGACCTGATCACGATCCGCAAGGCGGAAGCGCTGATCTCGTGCGAGCGCGACGGTGCGGAAGTGTCCGCGCTGCCGAAGATCGTGATGCGGCGCCGCTCGCCGCGCCACGTCTATCTGGCCGCGAACACGCTGCTCCGCCGCTTCTGCGAAACGTCGGACCGGCGCAAGGCCATCTTCTACGGCGAGATCGCCCGCGAGGCGGCCGCGCAGCTCGACGATCCCTTCGCGCGCGCCTCGGTCCTCAACAACCTCGGCATCACCCTCGTCGCCGACTCGAAGTTCGCGCCGGCCATCGAAGTCCTCGAGGAAGGTCTCGACGCGATGGCCAGCCTCGGCGACGGCCGCGACGATCACCGCTCGCTCCACGCCGCCATCACCGGCAACCTGGGCGGCGCGAAAGTGCTCAGCGGCGAATACCTCCAGGGCGTGAAGCTGCTGGAGGCCGCGATCGGCCAGCTCGATGACGACTACGGCGTCGTCGAGGCCTGCCTCGATCTCTGCTACGGCTACATGGAGCTCGGCCGCTACGAGCTGGCCGAGTTCTACGGCCGCGCCGCTCTCGACTCCGCCGCCATCCCCCGGCAGGTCCGCAACGCCAATCACCTGATGGGCGAGCTGTGCGTGCGCACCGAGCGCTACGACGAGTCCGAATTCTTCTTCGACGCCGTGGCGAAGTTCTATCCGGACTTCCGCAGCGTGAAGCAGTTGCTGATGGCGGTCGATCTCTGCTCCGTGGTGAACTGGAAAGCGTGATGAAGCGTCTCTGGCTCGCGATCGTCCTCCTTCTCGCCGCCGGCACCGCCGGTGCGGCTCAGGTGGAGACCGCGCTCGCCGAAGACAATCTGATGTGGAGCATCGACAGCGCGTGGGCGGGCCGTTCGCTCATCCTCACGCTGAGCATCGACGACGACGTGCAGTACGTCATGGTCCCGACGACCAGCGACGAGGCCATCGACGCGCAGCCGCGTATCGCGTGGGACGCGACGTCGCGCACGCTGTTCGTCCTCTGGCGCCGCGAAGGCGCGAACGGCGACGAGATCCGTCTCGCCCGCCGGTACGCGTCGGGACGCTGGGCGCCGCCGATCGTCGTCGCGGACGGTGCGAACGCGAAGCGCGCCGGCATGCAGTTCGTCGTCACGCACGCGAAGGAAGAACCAACCACGCTGGTGCACGTCGCGTGGTGGACGCTGGGCGAGAAGCCCGTGGCCGAGTACGCGCTCGCCGCCTTCAACGGCGCGGAGCTGCTCTCGACCTCCGTCGACAGACTGGAAGATCTCGCCGCGGTGCTCGCATCCGCGGCCGACGACGAGGACACCGGCAAAGCCGCGCATCCGCCTCTGGCGATGGTGCGTAGCGGCGAGGGCGTCGACGTCGCATTCGGTGCGCCGCGCACGACCGCCATCACCCGCGTGCAGGTCGACCCCCGCAAGATCGGGCCGAACGCACGCATCTGGCGTCCATCCGGCAAGTCGGGTCGCCGCACCCCGGGCGCGCAGCTCGTCTCCGCGACTTCGACGCCGGTGCAGTCGTTCATCGTCGGCGGCAACGTCGTGCTCTACACGCCCGAATCGCGGTTCCGCTACGTCATCCTCGAAGACGCCAGGTGGACCCCGGTGCGCATGCTCGCCACCGACGCGAAAGTGACCAGCGACGACCTCGTTCGCGAGCTCCGTCGCTCCGTCGCCGAGCAGGGCGCCGCCCCGTCCACGCCCGACTCGAAGTGATCCGGAACCGGCCCCGCGTGATAAAGCTCACCTCGTTTTCCAATATTCAAGATAAAATGCGCCAACTTCCCCAGAAATGGCGGGTGCTCGATAGATGACAGGAAGAGATAGGGAAGCCCTGCAACACTGTGAGGCTGGACTGCAGCACATGTGGAAGGGCCAGGTCGGGGCAGCACTCCTGGCATACGACCGCGCCGCGGAATTCGCGGAGTCCGAGGAAACCAAAGAGCTGGTGACGATCCGAAAGGGCGAGGCGCTCATCGCCGCCGACCGGGAAGGACCGGAGGTGTCGGCGCTCCCCGGGATCGTGATGCGCCGCCGCAACCATCGTCACGTGTACATGGCTTCGTCGGTGCTGATGCGCCGTTTCGTGGAGCTCGACGATCGCCGGCGCGCCATCTTCTACGGCGAGATCGCCCGCACCGCCGCCGCCGCGCTGAACGACTCGTTCGCGCGGGCCACGGTGCTCAACTACCTCGGCATCACCCTGGTCGCCGACTCGCAGTTCGACCAGGCCATCGAGGCCTTCGAGGAGGCGCTGGTGGCCCTCGACGCGATCGAGAAGGCGAACGACTTCGTCAACTCGTTCGCCTCGGGCATCACCGCGAACCTCGGCGGCACGAAGATCCTGGCCGGCGAGCTCGATGAGGGCGTGCACCTGATCGAGACCGTCCTCGACGAGCTGGATGACGCGACCGAGCGTGCCGAGGCCTGCCTCGACCTCTGCCTCGGCTACGTCGAGCTCGAGGACTACGACACGGCCGAGGATCTGGCCCGCGAAGGTCTGTCGCTCGCCTCGACGCGCCGGCAGATCCGCAACGCCAACCACCTTCTGGGAGAGATCTGCGTCCGCACCGGACGCTACGAGGAAGCCGACGTCTACTTCGACGTCGTTGCGGGCTTCTACCCGCAGTTCAGCAACGTCAAGCAGCTTTTGACCGAAGTGAATCTCTGTTCGGTCGTCAACTGGAAAGCCTGATCATGAAGCACCATCGTTTCGCATCACTTTTGATCGGCGCCGCCCTGGCGCTTCCCGCCCTCGGGGCGACCTCGCTGCTCACGCCGAACGGCGTGCGCTACGCGATCGAGCCGAAACCGGGAACGCCCCAGGTGGAGCTTGCGCGCGCCGAGGGACAGAAGCGCGCACGCCTGGTCGTGCCGTCGACGCAGGACCCGTGGATGGAGTCCGGCGCGCAGCTCGCCTACGACACCGCCGCGAACACGCTGTTCGTGATCTGGTCGCGTGAAGGCGCCACCGGCGCGGAGATCCGCTACGCTATGCTCAACGAGCGCGGCGAGTGGAGCACCCCCCGCCTGATCAGCGCCGGCAGCGACGCCTATCTCGGCCTGCAGTTCGTGCTCACCCATCCCGCCGGCGACGAGGGCATCACCCTGCTGCACGCCGCGTGGTGGAGCATCGAAGGAACGCGGACCACCGCGGAGTACGCGCTCTTCGCATTCGAGAACGGTAAATTCATCTCCGGCGAGGTGAACGACCTCGAGACCCTGGCCTCGGTGAAGTACGACGTCGTGGCGGGCGAGTTCGAGGATACGGGCACGCCGCTCCATCCCGCGCTCGCGATCGAGCGCAACGGCGACACCGTCGACGTCGTCTTCGGCTCGACCACCTCGACCGCGGTCACGCGCTTCAACGTGATGGCCCGCAAGATCGCGCCGAACGTGCGCATCTGGAAGCCGGTCGGACGCACCGGCGGCGGCCGCACGGAGCGCGCGAACCTCACTTCGACCGATCCGACCGTCCCGGTCAGCGGCTTCATCCGGAAGGGCAACGTCGCCCTCTACACCGTCGGCGAAGACTTCCGCTTCGTCATCCTGAAGAAGGACGGTTCCTGGTCGCCGATCCGCGAAGTGCGCATCGACGACGACAACACCGCCGACGACCTCCTGCGCGAACTGCAGCAGCAGCTCGAGGAGTCGACGGAAGAAGAGGAAGAGACGGAAGCGGTCGCGGACCGCTGATCGCTATCGAAAACGAGTCAATGTAGGGCGGGCTTCAAGCCCGCCCTTTTCGTTTCAGCAGGGGATCCCTCGACTGCGCTCGGGATGACACGGAGGGGCAGAGTGTCATCCCGAGCGTAGTCGAGGGATCCCCCTCCGACCTACCTGAGAATCGTCTCTTCGCGGCGAGGGCCGGTTGAGATGATCGACGCGCGCGTCTCGGTCTCGTCCTCGAGGAAGCGCACGTAGTCGCGCGCTTCCTGGGGCAGGTCGTCGAAGGACGTGATGCCGACGGTCGAGGTCTTCCAGCCTTTGAAGGTGCGGTACTCGGGCTGGTAGTCGTTGTGCGCGACGGCGAAGGCCGGGAAGGTCTTCCAGGTCTTGCCGCGCACTTTGTACGACGTGCAGACGGGGATCTCCTCGAACTCGTCGAGCACGTCCAGCTTGGTCAGGGCGATCTCGTCGAGGCCGTTGAGGATCGCGGACGTGCGGAGCACGGGCAGGTCGAGCCATCCGCAGCGGCGGGGGCGTCCGGTGACGGTGCCGAACTCGTTGCCGCGCTTGCGGAGATGCTCGCCGTGCGCGTCCTCGAGCTCCGTCGGGAACGCGCCGCCGCCCACGCGGGTCGTGTACGCCTTCCCGACGCCGATCACTTTGTGGATGTGCTTCGGCGCGACACCGAGGCCGCTGCAGATGCCGCCGACGATCGTGCTGGACGACGTCACGAACGGATAGGTGCCGTGGTCGATGTCGAGCATCGTGCCCTGCGCGCCCTCGAACATGATCTTCTTGCCGGCCCGGATCTGGTCGTTCATCCACACGGTGCCGTTCACGATGCGATCGGCCAGGAGCCCGCCGAAGCGGAGGTAGTCCTCGTAGAGCTTCGCCGGGTCGTAGGTCTCGCGGTGGTACACGCTGGAGAGCACGGCGTTGCGCTCCGCGCAGGTGAACTCGATCTTCTGCCGCAGCACCTCGGGGTCGAGCAGGTCGGCGATGCGGATGCCGTAGCGTCCGACCTTGGACTCGTACGCGGGTCCGATGCCCCGTCCGGTCGTGCCGATCTTGGCCACGCCAGCCGCTTCCTCGCGGGCCAGGTCGAGGGCCTGGTGGTAGGGGAGGATCACGTGCGCGCCGTCGCTGATGAGGAGGTTCTCCTCGATCTTCAGTCCCGCCGCGCGCAGGTTCTCGATCTCGTCGAGGAGGGCCTGCGGATCGATGACCATGCCGTTGCCGAGGAGGCAGAGCTTGTCGGGATGGATGATGCCGGAGGGGATGAGCCGCAGCGCGAAATGCTGGTCCGCGAACTTGACCGTGTGCCCGGCGTTATGACCGCCCTGGTACCGCGCCACGACGTCGAATGCCTCGCACAGCAGGTCGACGATTTTCCCTTTGCCTTCGTCGCCCCACTGGGCGCCGATGACGGCCGCATTCCGCTCTCTCATTCAGCGGGCGGAGACTAGCACAGGTCCGGGAATTGCTCGCCTGCGGGTGCAGCGCTATATTCCGCGCGGAGGCCCGCCATGGACACCCAGAACATCACTGCCGTCCCGGAACCGATCTACTCCCCCACGGCAGTCGCGGCCGAGCAGTTCGTCGACGGGATCCGCCGCCTCTCCGAAGGCATCATCACCAAGCAGAAAATCTACGACTACCTGGTCGCGTACGAGATCCGCCCCGAGGACCTCGATCGCTACAAGAACTGGCAGCCGGACCGCCACACCCGCAACAAGATCTTCCGCAACGACATGATCGAGGTGATGCTGATCTGCTGGCCCGCGGGCACGGTCACGCCGCTGCACACCCACAACGGCCAGCTCGGCTGGATGACCATGATCGAGGGCAAGCTCCTCGTCGAGAACTACCGCAAGGTCGACTGCAACCGCCCCGAGAACCAGCAGGTGGTGGGGATGGACTGCCTGGCCGGCGCGACGAAGATCGAGATGGAACACCTCCAGAACGAGCTGGCCATCCCCGGCGGCCCGCTCAACACGGTGGACAAGCTCCAGACCATCCACCGCATCCGCAACCTCGCGGAGTGGGAGGAGCCCGCCGTGAGCATGCACGTGTACTCGCGCCCGATCGATTCCTGCGTGGTGTTCGACATGGAAGCGCAGAGGTGTTATCGGCGGGAGTTGAAGTATGACAATGAATAGGACGTATAGGTCCTATAGGTCGTATAGGTCCTATAGGTCCTACCGAGCGTAGAGAGAAAGTGGGCCGAGGTATCCTCGGGCTCATGGGTTTCATTCCAAAGCATGGCGGCTATCGCAAGCTGCTCTCCTACCAGAAAGCCGAGATCGTCTACGACCTCACCGTGATCTTCTGCCGGCGCTTTCTCGGGAAGCGGGACCGCACGGTCGATCAGATGGTGCAGGCGGCGCGGTCGGGCAAGCAGAACATCGCCGAAGGCAGCCAGGCCTCGGGTACCTCGACCGAGACGGAGATCAAGCTCACGAACGTGGCGCGCGCGAGCCTCGAGGAGCTGCTCGTGGATTACGAGGACTACCTGCGCGTGAGAGGCCTCGCGGTGTGGAAGAAGGAGTCTCGCGAGGCGAAGTTCGTGCGGGACATGGGCCGCAAGAACGAGCCGGCCGAGGCCTATCGTGCGTTTGCAGAGAACCGCCCCGCCGACGTCGTCGCCAACATTGTCCTCTGCCTCATCCACCAGGCCAACTTCCTGCTCGACCGGCTGTTGAAACAACTGGAGGAGCGTTTCGAGAAAGAGGGCGGCATCCGCGAGCGAATGACCACCGCACGCCTCTCGCGGCGGCGATATCATCCGCCGCCATGAGCACCCTTCTCGGCACTCTTGACGCAGAACTTGCCACCATGACCGCCGCCGGCACGATGAAGCGCGAGCTGGCGTTGAAGGGGCCTCAGGGGGCGGTGGTGGACGTCGAGGGGTTCGGGGAGGTGATCATGCTCACCTCGAACAACTACCTCGGGCTTGCCGACCACCCGGCCATCCTCGAGGCGGCGGAGAAGGGGGAGCGTGATTACGGCTACGGGCTGGCCTCGGTGCGGTTCATCTGCGGGACGCAGACGATCCATCACACGCTCGAGGAGAAGATCGCGGAGTTTTTCGGCACCGAGGACACGATCCTGTACGGCTCGTGCTGGAATGCGAACGAAGGGCTGTTCCAGACGGTCACCACCGACCAGGACGCGATCATCTCCGACGAGCTGAATCACGCGTCGATCATCGACGGCATCCGTCTGTCGAAGGCGCGCAAGGAGCGCTACAAGAACCGCGACCTCGGTGACCTGCGCCGCGCCCTCGAGGCGACGCGGGACGCCCGCAATCGGCTGGTCATGACGGACGGTGTGTTCTCGATGGAAGGCTCGCTCGCGCCGCTGCCGGAGATCATCGAGCTGACGAAGGAGTACAACGCCTTCCTCGTCGTCGACGAGTCGCACGGCACCGGCGTCCTCGGCAAGACCGGCCGGGGGACGGCCGAGGAGCTGGGCGTGTTCGGAAAGATCGACGCCTACACCTCCACCCTCGGCAAAGCCCTCGGCGGCTCGCATGGCGGCTTCACCACCGGCCCGAAGACGCTGATCGAGTACCTGCGCCAGAAGTCCCGGCCGTACCTCTTCTCGAACACGCTGCCGCCGGCCGTGGTGATGGGCTCCATCGCCGCGATCGATCTGGTCACCAAAGACCACAGCTACATCGACCGCCTGCACGACAACACGCGCTACTTCCGCTCGCAGCTCACCGAAAAGGGCGTGACCGTGCGCGAGGGCATCCACCCGATCGTGCCGATCCTCATCGGCGATACCGCCAAGGCCATCTCGATGTCGCAGGAGCTGCTGCGCCGCGGCGTGTACGTGTCCGGCTTCGGGTTCCCGGTCGTGCCGCAGGGACAGGCGCGGCTGCGCTGCCAGGTCAGCGCAGCCCACACCCGCGAGCACCTCGACCGCGCCATCGACGCGATCGTGGACGTGGCGCGCGCCTAAGCGGCACGCTTTCGATCGACCCACAGAGAGACGACGAGGAGGCCTCCGGCGGCCGGCACGGCCGGCAGCGCTTACGTTGCACATGCACTCACGACAGGCGCGATTCCCGCGAAGGCGTGCGTATGGCCTGAGGCAACAAGCGCTGCC
>DATLOL010000116.1:0-55562 GCA_035536275.1 Thermoanaerobaculia bacterium | reverse complement strand
CGGGCTTCAGCCCGCCGGCTTCGTTCGGCGGGCTGAAGCCCGCCGCTCCACTGATCGCGTCGCGGAAGGCGTGCGGCGTGCGCTGTTGCGCGGCCATCTCCGCCGCGCGGCGATCCGGCTTCTCTTCGTCACGCAGCCGCTCGCGCGTGCGCTCCACGATCTGATCGAGCACGGTCACGCCACCCCTCCCGCCGCCTTCGACTCGCTGACGAGCTGCTCCAGTTTCGCCAGAGCGCGTCCGCTGGCGATCGACTCTTTCGCCAGCGCTACTCCCTCGCGAATCGTTCCCGCAGCGCCGGCGACGTACAGCGCCGCGCCGGCATTGGCCGCGACGATGTCCAGCTTCGCGCCGGTGTCGCGGCCCTGCAGGATCTCCCGCGCGATGTCGGCGTTCGCGCGCGCATCGCCTCCCGCCAGCTCCTCGATCGGATGTCTCGCGATTCCCAGCTCCTCGGGCGTCACCTCGTACGCGCGCACTTCGCCGTCGCGCACCTCGCACACGAGCGTCGGCGCGGAGACCGAGATCTCGTCCAGCCCGTCCCGGCTGTGCACGACCAGCGCGTGGATCGCGCCCAGCGCGGCCAGCACGCGGGCGACCACTTCCACCAGCCGCGCGTTGTAGACGCCCAGCACCTGCCGCCGCGCGAACGCGGGGTTGGTCAGCGGCCCGAGGACGTTGAAGATCGTGCGCAGGCCCAGCTCTTTGCGCACGCTGGCCACAGCCGCCATCGCCGGATGCAGTTTCGGCGCGAACAGAAACGCGATCCCCGCGCGGCGAAGCACTTCCGACATCTGGGCCGCGTTCAGATCGATGTGCACGCCGAGGGCGGAGAGGACGTCGGCGCTGCCACAGGAGGAGGAGACGGCGCGGTTGCCGTGCTTGGCCACGTTCGCGCCTGCGCCCGCGGCCACGATCGCCGCGATCGTGGAGATGTTGAACGTGCCCCGCCCATCGCCGCCGGTGCCGCACGTGTCGACGAGGTCATCGCGGTACACGTCGAGCGGCGTCACCCGCTCGCGCATGGCCAGCGCGGCGCCGGTGATCTCCTCCGGCGTCTCCCCTTTCATGCGCAGCGCGACGAGCAGCGCGGACTTCTGCACGTCCGACGCGCGGCCGTCCATGACCGCGCCGAAGACCTCGTGCATCTCGTCGCGCCCGAGGTCCTGGCCGTCGACGACGCGCTTGATCGCCTCGGCGATCACGAGAGGCCTCCCAGAAAGTTGCGGATCAACTGATCGCCACCGCTCGTCCCATACGACTCGGGATGGAACTGGATCCCGAAGATGGGCCGGCTCTCGTGCGAGAGGGCCATGATCGCGCCGTCGTCGGTCTTCGCATCGATGTGCAGAAACTCGGGAACGGTCGACTCGTCGACGACCAGCGAGTGATAGCGCGCGGTGTGCATCGGATCGGGACAGCCGGCGAAGAGCCGCTCGCCGCGATGATGCACGTCGCTCACCTTGCCGTGCACCGGCAGCGCCCCGCGCACCACCCGCGCCCCGAACGCCTCGGCGATGGCCTGATGCCCGAGGCAGACGCCGAGGAGGGGGATGTCGTTGTTGGCGCGAATGAGATCGATGCACCGCCCCGCGCGCGCCGGTGTGCCGGGGCCGGGCGAGATGATGATCGCGCGCGGACGTTCCGCCAGCAGCGCCGCGGGATCGAAGGCGTCGTTGCGGATCACGCGCAGGCGTTCGCCGGCGAGCCGCTCGATCTGCTGAACCAGGTTGTAGGTGAAGGAATCGTAGTTGTCGACTACGGTGATCGGCGAGCTAGCCGAGCCAAAGAGACGAGCGAACGCTCGCGGGCGTGGGCTCGTGCTCCTGATGCTTCGTGGTCATAGCGCGCGAATCGTAACACGGAGTTACTGGTTGCTCGTTGCTGGTTGCTCGTCATGCATCGGCTTGCGAAACGGCCCTGAAACCCGCGAACCCACAAGCAACCAGCAACTAGCAACCAGCAACTGTTTACTCACGCATCGCCACCACTTCACCGGGCAGCTCATTCTGCATCGTCAACCTCAGCTTCGACGACTCCAGCGGCACGGCCTCGAGCTGTTCCAGCTCGCCGAGCTTCTTGCCGCTGCCGGCCATGCGCTGGAGCTCCTCGCCTTTCGGCCAGAGGCGCGTGTCGATCGAGCGGATGACTTTGTTGTAGCTGTCGACGCTCTTGCGGAGCTGGTCGCCGACCGCGGTCAGGTACTCCATCACCGTGACGAAGCGGGTGAACAGCTCCACGGCCGCGTCGTGCATCCGCTTCGCGCTCTCCTCGGTCTTCTCCGCCTTCCAGCTCGCCGCGACGGCGCGCAGCAGCGGCACGAGAATCGTGGGCGTGGCCAGGAAGATCTTCTTCTCGGCGGCGTAATCCATGAGCGTCGCGTCGGCGGAGAGTCCGGCGGCGAGGAAGTGCTCGCCGGGGATGAACATGACCGTGAAGTCGAGCGTTTCGCCGATGCTGGCCTGGTAGTCGCGCTTGACCAGCGAGTCGATGTGGCGGCGCAGATTCTTCGCGAACTGGAGAAGGAGCGCGGCCTTGCGCTCCTCATCACCCTCGTTGCGCGCGGCGATGTAATCGGTAAGAGGCGCCTTCACGTCGATGGCGATGACGCGCTCCTGCGGAAGATGGACGACCACGTCCGGGCGCAGGCGGCGCCCGTCCTCGCTGGTGAAGGTCTGCTGGGTCTCGAAGTCGCCGCAGTACTCGCTCATCCCCGCCAGCTCGATGCAGCGCTTGAGCGACATCTCGCCCCACGAGCCCTGCACGGTCGGCGACTGCAGCGCCGTGGCGAGCCGCGAGGCTTCGCGCTGCGTCGACTCCTGCGCGGTCATGAGCGCGCGGATCTGCTCCTGCAGGCCGCCATAGACCGTGTTGCGGGTCTGCTCGCTCTTGAGCAGCTCGCCGCGGTAGGTGTCGAGCATGTCCCGCACGGGCTTGAGCAGCGCGTCGATCTCGGCGGTCTTCGTGTTGAGCGAGCCGTCGATCTGGGTCTTGCTCGTCTGGACCAGCGACTCGGAGACCGACTTGAACGCGCGATGCGCGAGCGCGGCGAAGGTCTCCTCGATCTGCTTGTGATTCGCGAGCTGGCGCAGCGTCTCCGACGCTTTCATCTCCGCGGCGGCGCGGTCCTGCTGGGCCGCTTCGAGACGGCGCTGCATGTCCGCCCGTGCGGCGTCGCTCTTGGCGCGCTCGTCGCGCGCGAGGTCGCGCTCGGCCATGGCCCGCTGCGACTCCGCCGCCTTCTTCGCGCTCCCTACCACCCATCCCACGATCGCGCCGATGCACAGCGCGATCACGCAAAGCAACAGCGCCGTGATCGTCATGCGAACTATGGTAACGCGCGCACGGCCTCGATGACGCGGGCGACGTCGTCATCGTCGTTGTAGAAATGCGGCGAAAACCGCAGCAGGCCTTCGCGAGGCGCGGTGACGATGCCTTTCTCCTCGAGCTGGCGGTGGTACCACAGGATCGACTTTTCTACATTTGGTGGAGTCGCGCCGATGATGGGAGAGCCGAGGAGCGGAGCGCGCCAGCCGTGGGCTTCGAGGTCGGTGGCGAGCTTCGTCGCGACGCGCATCGCGTCATCGCGGACGCGGTCGATGCCCGTTTCCAGCAGCAGGTCGATGGCCGCGCGCAGGGCGTAGACGCCGTTCGTGTTCAGCGACCCGGCTTCGAAGCGGCGCGAGTCCGGCAGCCACTCGATGCCGCAGTCGATGAACTTTCCGCCGCGCTCGATGTTGGTCCAGCCGTTCTCCACCACCTCGAGCTCGTCGAGCCGTTCGGCAGCCACGTAGAAGATGCCCGCTCCTTCCGGACCGCACATCCACTTGTGGCCGTCCGCGGCGAGGAAGTCGATCTTCGAGGCGCGCACGTCGATGGGCAGCACGCCGACGCTCTGGATGGCGTCGACGCAGAACAGGACGTGGCGCGCCGCGCACAGTTCGCCGATCGCGCGGAGGTCGGCCGTGAAGCCGTTGTGGAACGCGACCGAGGAGACGGTGACCAGGCGCGTGCGCTTGTCGATGAGCGGCTCGATGTGCTCGACGTCCGGCAGCGCCGCGACGCGGCACTCCACGCCTCGCCGCTCGAGGCGCTTCCACGGCGTCCAGTTGGACGGGAACTCGATCGCGGTCGTGACGACGTTGTCGCGCTCGTGCCAATCCAGCCCCTGGGCCACGAACGACAGGCCTTCGGACGTGTTCTTCACGATCGCGATCTCGGTTGGTTGCGCGCCGATCAGCCGCGCCGCGGAGTCGCGGACGGCCTTGTGCTCGGCGTACCAGTCGCGCCAGTGCAGCGCGCCGAAGTCGCGCTGGTCGCGGGCATGGCCTTCCATCGCCTCGCAGGCACGTACGGACAAGGGTCCGACGGCGGCGTGATTGAGATAGACGAGGTTCTTCGTGACGGGGAAGAGGTCTCTAGTAGCGGCGGAGCTCATCGAGGTAGCCATCGTAGTTCCGTCGCATCTCGCGGAGCGAGTCGCCGCCGAACTTTTCGCGCATGGCGGTCGCGAGGACGATGGCCAGCATGGCCTCGCACACCACGCCGCACGCCGGCACGGCCGTGACGTCGCTCCGTTCCCACTGCGAGCGATGGGCCTCGTGGGTTTCGGTGTCGACGGACGGCAGGCCGCGGCGCAGCGTGGAGATCGGCTTCATGAAGGCGCGCATGACGACGTCTTCGCCGTTGGTGACCCCGCCTTCCAAGCCGCCCGCGCGGTTGGACGTGCGGTGATAGCGGCGCTCTTCGTCGAAGTAGATCGGGTCGTGCACCTCCGATCCGACCCGTCGCGCCGCCCCCACACCGTCCCCGATGGCGACGGCCTTGACCGCGTGAATGGAGAGGATGGCCTGGGCGATCCGCCCGTCCAATTTCTCGTTCCACTGGACGTAGGAGCCCAGTCCCACCGGTAGACCGCGCGCGGCGACGACGATGGTGCCGCCGAGGGTCTCGCCGGCTTCGCGGGCCCGATCGACGGCGGCGATCATGGCCTGCTCGTGCTCGCGGTTCACCGCGCGCAGGGGCGACTCGTCGTCGACCGCCCCCAGCTCGTCCCACGTCGGCGCGTACTCCGGATCGCCCGCCGGGCCGACCGACGCGACGCCGGATCGGATCTCGACGCCGAACGCGCGCAGCAGCTCCTTCGCGATCGCGCCCGCAGCGACGCGCGACGCCGTCTCCCGCGCCGACGCGCGCTCGAGGACGTCGCGCAGATCGCGCCGTCCGTACTTCATCCCGCCCGGCAGATCGACATGCCCCGGCCGCGGCGCATGCACCCGCCGCTTATGCGCCTCGGCCTCGTCGACCTCCCACGGATCCATGGCCTTCTGCCAGTTCGCGAAGTCGCGATTGGTGATGGTCATCGCGATCGGCGACCCGAGCGTCTCCCCACCCCGCACCCCGCCCGTGATCTCGACCTCGTCGCTCTCGATCTTCATCCGGCCGCCGCGGCCGTAGCCGTGCTGCCTGCGTTTCAGATCTCTGTTGATGCTTTCTTTGTCGAGTCGCAGGCCGGCGGGGATGCCGGTGATGATGATCGTGAGGTTGGGGCCGTGGCTTTCACCGGCGGTTGTTACTTTTATGTTCACTCGTTTCGATTCCCTCAGCAGTTTATCCCGCGCGCAGACGCGGGATCTCGGGTGCACTTACGCGGCACATCGCACTGCGCGGCCGAACCAGAGATCCCGCGTCTGCGCGCGGGGATAAAGTGAACGGGCGCGACTCACGCAAACCAGTAGAGTGGATCCAGCCGCGGTGAGAGATCGACCCAATCTGGATTCATCGCCTCGATCATCCGCACCTTTCGCTTTCTCGGCCATCCCTTAATTTGCTTCTCGCGCTTGGCGGCGGCGCTCAGATCGTCCGCAGTCTCGAACCAGACGAGCCGAGTCCCGTGATAACGAGCGGTGAAGCCGTTCGGATACGCGCCAGTCCGGTGCTCCTCGAAGCGCTGGCGAAGATCGGTGGTGATCCCGCAGTACAGAGTCCTGCTCTTGTTGCTGATCAAGTAGACGAACGCCTTCGGCGCAGGCACCCTCGAATTTTATCCCGAGCCCGGTTACTTTATCCCGCGCGTAGACGCGGGATCTCCGGTGCCCCCACGCTCAACGCGCCACAGCAACGGCGGCGTAGGTGCACCCGAGATCCCGCGTCTGCGCGCGGGATAAACTCGATTGGATAAACTGAAAACGCAAAATGGCCGATAAACCGATCCTCCAGGGAGATCTCGCGAAAATCCAGCTCCCCGACGTGCTGAGCTTCGTCTCGATGATCCGCGAGACGGGCAAGCTCGTGGTCACGCGCGCCCAGCTCGAACGGACCATTCACTGGAAAGACGGCGAGATCGTCTTCGCCTCTTCCAGCTCGCCCGAGCACTCGCTGGGGCAGTTCCTCCTCCGCAACGGGAAGATCACGAACGATCAGTACGAGGAGTCGAAGCGCCGGGTCACGCCGCAAACCAGGCACGGCAAGCTCCTCGTGCAGATGGGAGCCATCTCGCCGAAAGACCTCTGGTGGGGCGTGAAGAACCAGGTCCTGGAGATCATCTACTCGATCATCGGCTGGAAGGACGGCGAGTTCGCGTTCTACGACAAGGCCGAGGAGCTGGCCCAGGAGCGCATCGTCCTGCAGATCAACACGTCGAGCGTGATCATGGAAGGCATCCGCCGCCTCGACGAGACGGCGCGCATCCGCGAGAAGATCCCCGATCTCAACCTCGTCTTCGCCCGCGTCCCGGGCATGCAGCCCGATTTCCGGGCCCTGGAGATGAGCGAAGGAGAGATTGGCATCTACAAAAACATCGATGGGCGGCGCAGCGTTCGCGAGCTCACCGGCCGCTCCGACCTCACCCAGTTCGAGGTGACCCGCATCCTCTTCCAACTGCTCACCGCGCGCCTCATCGAGCCCGTGACGGAGGAGAAGTCGTTCCGCCCCGTCTTCCTCGACGTCGAGGATTCCCCGGAGCTGCTGAAAGTCATCTCCACCTACAACGACATGTTCGGACGTCTCTTCGAGGCGCTCGAGAAAACGGTTGGCGAGGAGCAGGCCCGCGACATCTTCATGACCATCCTCCAGAACGCGGAGACCGACGAGCTCTGGGCGGGCGTGTTCTTCGACCAGTACGGGCGCTTCGACGAGAACATGCTCATCGCCAACATCTCCGAGCTCCCGTTCGAGCGCCGCAAGGCCGTGCTGGACGAGGGACTGAACACGCTGCTGTCCGTGCAACTGTTCGAGGTCTCGCAGCACCTCGACTCGGCCGGGAAGGTGGACGTGTTCCGCTTCATCTCGGACCAGAAGGCGAATCTGGAGAAGGCCACCGCCTGAGGTTGTTGTCGGTTGTCAGTTGTCGGTTGTCTGTGCCTCTTCGCGCCTTGGAGCGTCCCTCGTACACCGTAATCGTATGACTACTCACGGTCAGTGGCCAAAAAGCACGGAGTGAGTGGCAAGGAAGAACATGATTAGTGGCGATTTTCAGGGTGCCTGGCCTCGGCGGCGGACGTACTGAGTGGCCTCCGGGGAGGTGCTGAGGGGACTCGGAAAGGGTCGTCAGGCACCTCGGGCGAGGTAGTGAGGGGCGGATTCCGGGTCCTTCAACGACCTCCAGATCAGTAACGGTGGACGTCGGACCGCCACCAGGATTCGGCAGGCGGTGCTCGAACTAAGTCCCCGAGATAGAGGTGCATGTTGCCGGGAGGGTCGACCATGTTCCGCTTCATCCCGGACCAGAAGGCGGACATCGAGAGGCAACGGCCTGAGGTTGTTGTCGGTTGTCGGTTGTCTGTGGGGCATCGATGATTGCAACGCCTTGTGTAGCCCGCGAGAACCCACCCTCAGGCGCAACGCCACAGACAACTGACAACTGACAACCACGCGCAGCGCGAGATATCCTCCGCCCGCTCATGTTTCCCACGCTCGTCAAGATCGGCAACTTCGAGATCACCACCTTCGGGCTGATGATGTTCCTCGCGTTCATCGGCGCGGGGTGGATTCTCGCCCGGCAGTTCCGCAGGTACGGCATCAGCGAGGAGCTGGCCTCATCGATGGTCGTCGCCGCCGCTTTTGGCGGCATCATCGGCGCGAAGATCTACTACGCGATCCTCTTCAAGGACTGGCGGCTGCTCTTCGAGCGCGCGGGACTGGTCTGGTACGGAGGCATGATCGGCGGCTTCCTGGCCTGCTCGTGGCTGGTGTGGCGGCACAAGGCCGACTACCTCACCGTCGCCGACGCCTCCGCCCCCGCCCTCTCCCTCGGCTACGCCCTGGGCCGCATCGGCTGCTTCCTCGTCGGCGACGACTACGGCCGTCCCACCGATGAATGGTACGGCGTGGCTTTCCCGAAAGGCGCTCCTCCGACGACGGCGGACTCCTTGCGCGACTTCGGGGTCAACATCGATCCGTCGATCCCCGGCGACACCGTCCTGCGCGTCCACCCAACACAGCTCTACGAGACCGGTGCCGCGCTGCTCATGTTCGTGGTGCTGATGTGGCTCAACCGGCGCCCGCATCAGCGCGGTCTGGCGTGGTCGCTGTTCCTGATCATGCTGGGCATCGAGCGGTTCCTCGTCGAGATCGTGCGCGCGAAGGACGACCGCTTCTTCGGGACATTCACCGTCGCGCAGGTGATCTCGGCGCTGCTCATCGTCGCGGGGCTGACGTGGATCGCCGTGCTGCGCGTGAAGCGCTCACCGCAGGCAGCGCGGTAAGAGCTCCCGCAGGAGCTGCGCGACGCGATCGATCTCGCTCTCGGTCGTGAACCGCGACAGCGAGAAGCGCACCGTCGACTTTGCGTCCTCCGGCGACAGGCCCATGGCCAGGAGCACGGAGCTCGGCTCCACGCGTCCCGACGAACAGGCCGAGCCGGTCGACACGGCCACTCCCGCCAGATCGAGCGCGATGACGATGCCTTCGCCGTCCGCGCCGTGGAAGGTGACGTTGGACGTGTTCGGGAGGCGCGCGACGTCGCGGCCGTTGATCCTGCAGTTCATCCCGAGCGCAGTCGAGGGATCAATGGAGCCTTTGCGAGACGGCTCCATTGACTCCTCGACTTCGCTCGGAGTGAACTGCGCGACCAAACGCTCGAACCGGTCGCGAAGCGCGCGCATCGCGTCGGCGGCCGAAGGCAACGCGCAAGCCGCACCGAAGGCGGCGGCGAGGGGGACGTTCTCCGTCCCCGGCCGCCTGCGGCGTTCCTGCGCGCCGCCGTGCAGGTGCGTCGAGAGCGGCAGGCCGCGGCGCACGTACAGCGCGCCGATCCCTTTCGGCGCGTGGAGCTTGTGCGCGGACAGCGACAGCGTGTCGGCGAACGACACGTCGACCGGCACCTTCATCGCCGCCTGCACCGCATCGCAGTGAAAGTGGATGCCCCGCTCGCGGCAGAAGCGGCCGATCTCCTCGACCGGCTGGATCACGCCCGTCTCGTTGTTCGCCCACATCACCGCGACGAGCTTCGTGTCGTCGCGCACCGCCGCAACGACATCCGCGGCCGCGACAACGCCAACTCGCGATGGAGCGACGAGGGAAACGGAGCAGCCGCGCCGTTCGAGCTCGCGAATTGCTTCAGCCACCGAGGGATGTTCGATTTCGCTTGTGACGATGTGGCAACGAGACCCGGCCGTGATCGCTCCAAAAATGGCGGCATTGTTAGACTCGGTCCCGCCGCTGGTGAAGACGACGTCCCGCGCGGTTGCGCCGATGAGCTGCGCAACCGACTCGCGGGCGTCCTCGATCACCCGCCGGGCAGCCTGGCCCTCTCTATGAATCGACGAGGCATTTCCGTAGGTATCGCGCATCGCCTCTTCGAGGACGCCGAGGACCTGCGGATGGATCGCCGTCGTCGCGTTGTTGTCGAGATAGATTCGCATCAGCCCGGGAAACCCATGAAAGCGCTCGCCGCTGTTCTGTCGCTTCTTTTCACCACCGTCATTCTGGCGCAAACGCCCGCTCCCCCGGCGGAAAGCCCGAAGAAGACGGCGGACACCGCCAAACCAACGGAACGCCTGCGCAAGCTGACCAGGCGGGAGCGCACGGCACGCATCGCCAAGCTCGACGGACGGCATCAGGACTTCGTCGCCGACACCGAGCCGATCATCTTCGGTCCCGAGCTCGACACCTTCCTCGCCCTCGAGACCGATGCGCAGCGCGACTCGTTCATCGAAGACTTCTGGCGCCGCCGCGACGCCATGCAGGGCACGACCAACCGCGCGTTCAAGGAGGCCTACTACGCGCGCCTGGAAGTGGCGAAAGCGCAGTTCAGGAGCGTCATCAGCGACCGCGCCCGGATCTTCCTCCTCCATGGCCCGCCGCAGGACGCGCTCCGCACCGACTGTTCCCGCATCCTGCAGCCGATCGAGATCTGGAAGTACGAGCGCATCCCCGGCATCGGCGCGCAGGTGCGCCTGCTCTTCTACAAGCCCCGCTACTCCAACGACTACCGTCTCTGGAATCCCCTCGGCGGCTCGGTCGCCATCGGCGACCTGCTGGCGACGGAGTCGGCGTCGTTCCAGGGCGACCCCGCGTCCGCACGGCGCATGCTGAACGAGTCGTCGGCCAGTCCGTACGCGTACATCAGCCGCATCCAGCTCGAGTGCACCGCGGGCGACGAGATCATGCGCGCCATCACGAGCATGGTCCAGGCGCGCATCGACGTGCTGCGCCTGTTCGAGCCGCCGCAGATCAACAGCGAAGACATGCAGCGGATCATCCGCTCGATGGTCATCGCCAACCCGAACGCGCCGAAGCTGAGCGCGGAGTTCAGCGTCCGCTATCCGACGAAGGACGGCAGCCGCACGGACGTGCAGATGATGCTGCTCGTGCCGAAGGCGCAGATCACGCCCGCCGAAGTGTCGGGTGCCGAGGTGTACACGATCGACGTGACCGGCGAGGTGCTCCGCAACGGCAACCTCTGGGAGAAATACCGCTACCGCTTCGACTTCCCGGGCGATTTCGACGGCGACAAGCTGCCGATCGTCATCGACCGTCTGCTCCGTCCCGCGGAGTACGTGTCGCGCGTCAAGGTGACGGATGCGAACACGGGCGCCGAGGCCATCATCGAGTCGCAGTTGCAGGTGCCGGAGATCTTCACGCCGGCTCCGGTCGCGGAGCCGGAGGTCGCGTCGATCGCGTCGGCGCTTCCCGAACGCACGCTGAACGAGATCAAGACCGATTTCGTGACCGAGGAGACGCGGCTGCGGATCGTGCCGCCGGACGACGAGATCGTCAGCGGCATCCAGACCATCGAGACGATGGTCACCGGCAACAACATCCGCGGCGTGGAGTTCTGGCTAGACGGGCGGAAGATCGCCGTGAGCCGCAAGCCGCCGTACTCGCTCGACTTCGACTTCGGCATCGTGCCGCAGATGCGCCGCATCCGCGCGGTCGCGCTGAACGAGAAGAACGAGCCGATCACGGGCGACGACATCGTCGTCAACACCGGCACCGATCCCTTCCGCGTGCGCATCACCTCTCCGCGCATCGCGCCGCGCCTGCAGGGGCCGTCGCGCGTGGAGATGGACGTGAACGTGCCGGACGGCGAGGAGCTCCGCGCGCTGGAGCTGTTCTGGAACGAGACGCGCGTGGCCGCGCTGTACGACCCGCCGTACGTGCAGACGGTGAACATCCCCGCGACGGAAGGCGTCGGCTATCTGCGCGTCGTGGCCACGCTGAAGAACGAGGGCATCCCGCCGGTCGAAGACGTGGTCATGGTCAACACGCCCGCGTACATGGAGCAGCTCGACGTGCATCTGGTCGAGCTCCCGACGACGGTGCTCGTGAGCGGCAAGCCGGTCAGCACGCTGTCCGAGAAGGCGTTCAAGGTCTTCGACGAAGGCAAACCGGTCTCGCTGGCGAAGTTCGAGTTCGTGAAGAACCTCCCCCTCTCCATCGGCATGGCCATCGACGCCTCGGGCTCGATGCAGACGCGCATGGACGAGGCCCAGAAAGCCGGCGCTCAGTTTTTCGAGAAGGTGATGAAGCGCGGCGACCGCGCCTTCCTCGTCGCCTTCGATACCGAGCCGCAGCTCGTGCAGAAGTGGTCGACGAAGATCTCCGACCTCCACGCGGGACTGGCCAAGCTGCGCGCCGAGGAGTCGACGGCGCTGTACGACGCGATCGTGTACGCGCTCTACAACTTCCAGGGCGTCCGCGGGCAGAAGGCACTGGTCCTGATCAGCGACGGCAAGGACACGGCCTCGAAGTTCGAGTTCGACCAGGTCCTCGAGTACGCGCGCCGCGCGGCGGTGCCGATCTACGGCATCGGCATCGGCATCCGCGGCAACGAAGTCGACGTCCGCTACAAGCTCCAGAAGCTGGCCACGGAGACCGGCGGGTCGACGTACTACATCGAGCAGGCCCGTGACCTTCAGAAGGTGTACGACGAAATCCAGGAAGAGCTCCGCTCGCAGTACATCCTCGGCTTCTACCCCGGCCCGAACGTGAAGGCAGGCGGCAAGTGGCGCGAGGTCACGGTGCAGGTGAGCGAAGGCAAGGCGAAAACGATCAAAGGGTACTTCCCATAGTGCTGAGTGCTGGGTGCTGGGTGCTGGGTGCTGGGTGCTGGGTCGAGCACCTCACCTCTCAGCACTCAGCACTCAGCACTCAGCACTCAACACTGACGATGCGCACACTACTGACAGTCCTCCTCTCCCTGACCATCGCGGGCACCGCGCTCGCCGCTGACGGTGACAAGCCGCTGACCCGCGCGGAGCGCAAGGACCGCGTCTCGAAGCTGGCTGACAAACACCGCGCCTTCCTCGCCGACGTCGAGCCGATCGCCTCCACCGCGGAGACCGACACCTTCCTTCGTCTGGAGACCGAGGCCCAGCGCGACGTCTTCATCGAGGATTTCTGGCGCCGCCGCGACATCGCCGCCGGCACGACCGGCCACGCCGCGCGCGACGACTATTACGAGCGCCTCGAGTTCGTGCGCACCAGCTTCAACCAGGTGATGTCCGACCGCGGACGGGTCTACCTCATCCACGGCGTGCCCGCGGCGCTGATCGACGTGAAGTGCCCGCGCTACTTCGTCCCCTTGCAGGTCTGGTATTACCCGCAGGTCGCCGGCCTCGGGCGCGACGTCACGCTGCTCTTCTACCAGCCGCGCAATGAGCGCTCGTACCGGCTCTGGTCCGCCCGCATCGACGGGTTCCAGAAGCTGATCGGGAACGACATCGAGTCGACCGGGCGGATGCCCGACAACATCATCATGGACTGCAAGGACGGCGAGGCCATCGGCGCCGCGGTTGCCTACATGCGCAACAACGAAGACCGGGTGATGATGAAGGTCTTCACACCGCCGGCGGTGAACGAGGAGGACGTCAACCGCATCCTCCGCTCGTCGGTCGTCACCGATCCGAAGGCGCCGAAGCTCGAGGCGGAGATGAAGGTTGCCTACCCCTCCAGCGACGGCTCCAAGACGGATGCGCAGCTGGTCATCCTCGTGCCCCGCGCGCAACTCAAGACGACGGCGGTGAATGACGTGAGCGTCTACACGATCGACGTCGTCGGCGAAGTGCTCCGCGACGGCAGGATGTGGGAGCGCTTCCGCTACCGCTTCGACTATCCGGGAGAGATCCAGGACGAGAAGCTGCCCATCGTCATCGACCGCCCGTTGCGGCCGGCCACGTACTCGCTGCGGGTGAAGCTCACCGACACGTCCACGAACGCGCAGACGATTTTGGCGTCCGAGGCGGTGGTGCCGGAGATGGCCGCGACGGCGCCGAAGCCGACCGAGGAGACCAACACGCTCGCGGCGATCCGTGAGGATATGCAGTCCTCGCGCGCCAGACTGCGCATCGTGCCGCTGACCGAGGACGTCATCAGCGGACTGCAGACCATCCAGACGCTCGTCAGCGGCAGCGGCATCGCCGGGGTCGAGTTCTACCTCGACGGCAAGAAGGTCGCGACCCGCCGCACGCCCCCCTACAAGCTCGATCTCGACTTCGGCACGATGCCCCGCTCGCGCCACGTGCGCGTCGTGGCCATCGACTCGCACGGCGCGACGATCACCGGCGACGAGATCGTCGTCAACACGGGGACGGATCCCTTCCGCGTGCGCATTGCCTCCCCGCGCGTCGCGCCGAAGCTCAGCGGACCGACCAAGGTCGAGATGGAAGTGAAGGTCCCCGAGGGGAAAGAGCTGAACGCGATCGAGCTGTACTGGAACGAGACCCGCGTGGCCACGCTCTACGACCCGCCTTTCGTGCAGACCGTGAACATCCCCGGCACGGACGGCGTCGGATACCTGCGCGCGGTCGCGACGCTGAAGGATCCGGAAGTCGATCCCGTCGAAGACGTGGTCATGGTCAACACTCCGGAGTTCATGGCCAGCGTCGACGTGCATCTCGTCGAGCTGCCCACCACCGTCCTCGTCGCCGGCAAGCCGGTGAACGGTCTGCAGGAGACGGCCTTCAAGGTCCTCGACGAAGGGCAGCCGGTGAAGCTCGCGAAGTTCGAGCACGTGAAGGACCTCGCGCTCTCGCTCGGGATGGCCGTCGACACCTCGGGGTCGATGGAGGACCGCATCGCCATCGCCCGCGACGCCGGCGCCGCGTTCTTCAAGAACGTGATGCGCAAGGGCGACAAGGGCTTCCTGGTCGCCTTCGACTCACAGCCCCACATCGTGCAGAAGTGGTCGCAGGAGCTGAAGGACATCTACTCCGGCCTGGCCAAGATGCGCGCGGAGGAGTCGACCGCGCTCTACGACGCGGTGGTCTACTCGCTGTACAACTTCAGCGGCGTGAAGGGACAGAAGGCGCTCATCCTGCTGACCGACGGCCGCGACACGGTCTCGAAGTTCTCGTTCGAGCAGGCCCTCGAGTACGCGCAGCGCGCCGCGGTGCCGATCTACACGGTAGGCATCAACATCCACGGCATGGACGTGGACGTGAAGTCGAAGCTGAACCGCCTGGCCACGGACACCGGCGGCACGTCCTACTACATCGAGAACGTGACCGAGCTGTCGAAGATCTACACCGACATCCAGAACGAGCTCCGCTCGCAGTACGTCCTCGGCTTCTACCCGAACGCCGAGGTGAAGCCGGGCGGCAAGTGGCGCGAGGTGACGGTGCAGGTAGCCGAGGGCAAGGTGAAGACGATCCGCGGGTATTACCCGTAGCGCGCTACGGTGTTGTCGGTTGTCGGTTGTCGGTTGTCTGAGCCGTGGCGCCTGAGGAAACGGTGCGGATGGCGACGTAGCGCGGCGCTTCTCATGACACCCCGCGGTACTCGAGACACAGGCGGCCGAGTCAACCAACTGTCATCCCGAGCGTAGTCGAGGGACCTGGGCGGGTGAGGCATGAGGAATGAGCCTCGCGCCCCGCCCACCCAGGTCCCTCGACTCACGCTCGGGATGACACGCCACGGCCCATCCGGATGGCGATGCCGCACAGACAACCGACAACTGACAACCGACAACCCGCGCGCCAGCGCGTAGAATCGTCGCGGGTCCCCCCAATGCCAATTGACGATCCCCTCGGCTCGAGCCGTTTTCAGGTGCGGCGCCGCATCGGCGCCGGCAGCTTCGGCATCGTCTACGAAGCGTTCGACCCCGTCCGCAACAAAGTCGTCGCCGTCAAGGCGCTGAAGCAGGCCACGCCCGAGGCGCTGTATCGCTTCAAGCGCGAGTTCCGCGCGCTCAGCGACATCGCCGAGCGCAATCTCGTCCGCCTCTACGAGCTGATCTCCGAGGGAGAGCACTGGCTCGTCTCGATGGAGCTGATCCGCGGGCGCAACTTCATCGAGTACGTGCGCGGCGCGCCGTTCACGCACAACGAAGGGTTCGTGACGATGCCCTCCGCGACGCCGAAGCCCGCGACATCCGCGAGTCCCGCGGATCCGGTCCGCCTCGGCATGGCCTTGCCGCAACTCGGGACCGGGCTCATCGCGCTGCACAACGCCGGCAAACTGCATCGCGACATCAAGCCGTCGAACGTGCTCGTGGCCGACGACCATCGGGTCGTGCTGCTCGACTTCGGTCTGGTCATCGACACGGACCGCTACTCGCTCGACGCCACGGAGGCGACGTCGGGAACGCCCGCGTACATGTCGCCCGAGCAGGGGGCCGGCGATCCGCTCGGACCGCCGAGCGACTGGTACAGCGTCGGCGTGATGCTCTACGAAGCGCTGGCGGGCCGGGTCCCGTTTCACGGCACGTATCTCGACGTGCTGAATGCGAAGCGCGCGGGCGACGTTGCGCCGCCGAGCAGCATCGCGACGGGAGTCCCGCAGCATCTCGATGATCTTTGCCGCGATCTCCTGCGCCTCGATCCGGCCGCGCGTCCCACCGCCGACGAGATCCTGCGCCGCCTCGGCGACTCGCCGCCGCGCATCATCACCACTGCTCCCGCGGCCAGCCCGTTCATCGGACGCGAGCACCATCTGCGAACTCTTCGCGAGGCGTTCGAGGCAACTATGGAAGGCGCGCAGACGACGGTCTGCGTGCAGGGCGTCTCCGGCGCCGGCAAGACGGCGCTCATCCGCGCGTTCGTCGAGCAACTGCGCGACGAGGTGCCGGACCTGCTCGTCCTCACCGCCCGCTGCTACCAGCGCGAGTCGGTGCCGTACAAGGGCATCGACAGTCTTGTCGACGCACTGCACCGTTACCTGTCGCGCCTCGACCCGGCCGAGATCGACGCGCTGATGCCGCGCGACATCGCCGCCGCCGAGCAGCTCTTCCCCGTTCTCCGCGACCTCGGCGACTTGATGCGCATGCGCCGCCGCGTCGTCCCGCCGCTAATCCCCGACCAGCAGGAGCTGCGTCGCCGCGCCTTCGCCACGATCCGCGAGCTGCTGGTGCGCCTCGCCGATCGCACGAAGCTCGTCATCGTCATCGACGATCTGCAGTGGGGCGACGTCGACAGCGCGGAGCTGCTGCACGAAGTGCTGCGGCCGCCCGACGCGGCGCCGCTGCTCTTCATCGCCTCGTACCGTTCGGATGCCGCGGCAACGAGTCCGTTCGTGGCCGCGTTCCGCCACGGCCTCGTCGCGCGCGACCTCGCCGTCGAGCCGCTCACGCCCGACGAGTCGCGCCATCTCGCCTTGCAGTTGCTCGGCGACAGCGTGCGCGATCCGATCGAAGTGGCCAACCTCGTCGTCGAGGAGTCGGGCGGCAATCCGTTGTTCATCAACGAGCTCGCGCGCGCGTTCACCATGGCCGGACCGGACGTCGCAGCGCTGCGCCGCGGCAACACGATTCGCGAAGTCCTGCAAGTGCGCCTGGCCAGCCTCGATCCTCCCGCCCTCGGACTGCTGCAGATGATCTCCGTGCACGCGCGGCCGATCCTGCGCGCGCCGCTCCACCGCGCGCTCAGCGGCGGCGCGTTCGAGAAAACGCTCAGCACGCTCGCGGCGCAGCATCTGATCCGCACGCGCGAGACGGTCGAAGGCGAAGCGGTCGAGCCGTACCACGATCGCCTCGCTGAAGCCGCGATGGCGATGCTGAGTCCGGAGGAGCTGCGGCAGCGACACGCGCAACTGGCTGAGGCGCTGGAGAAGTTCGAGGCCGATGCGGAGCTGCTCGCGGATCACCTGCTCGCGGCAGGCATTCAGGATCGCGCGGCGGTGTACGTCGAGCGCGCCGCGGAGAAGGCCGCAGCCGCAGTGGCGTTCGATCGCGCCGCGCGCCTGTATCGCCGCGCCGTCACACTCTCGCCCGAGAACGCCGATGCGCTGCGCCGGCGCCTCGCCGAGATTCTCGTCAACGCCGGACGCGGACATGAGGCCGCGGCGGAGTTTCTCGCCGTCGAGCCGCACGATCTCCCGGACGAGCTGGAGCTGCGCAGAAACGCCGCGCAGCAGTTGCTGATCAGCGGACACGTCGACGAAGGGCTGGCGGTCATCCGCACGATCCTCGCGTCGATCGACATTCCCTTCCCCGAAACGCGCGGCGAGACGATCAAGACGCTCCTCACGCTGCGCGCGAAGCTGGCGTTGCGCGGGCTCCGCTTCAAAGAACGCGCACTGTCCGAGATTCCGACCAAAGACCTGCTTCGGCTCGACACCTGCCGCGCGGTCGCCCTCGGCCTGAGCTCCGTCGACACGATGCGCGGCGCAGTCTTCCAGTCACGCTATCTGCTGCTCGCACTGGACGCGGGCGATCCGCAACGCGTCGCGCACGCGCTGACGATGGAGTGCGGCTACTCAGCGATCCCCGGCACGCGCGCCCGCCGCCGCACGCAGAAGCTCACGTCGATCATGCGCGGCATCACCGATCGCCTCGGCACGCCGTACGCGCGTGCGTTCGCCGACGAGGCGGAAGGCGTGGTCGCCTCGCTGCAGGGACGCTGGCGCGACGGCGCGGAGAAGCTGGAAGCCGCGGAGCGCGCGTTCCTCGAGCACTGCACGGGCGTCACCTTCGAGCTGAACACGGCCCGCCTCTTCGGCATGCGTTGCCGGCAGTTCCTCGGCGACATGAAGGTCATCTGCGAGCGCTTCCCGTCGCTGCTGCGCGATGCCGAGGATCGCGGCGATCGCTACTTCGCGACGTCGATCGTCCTCTTCTCACACTACGTCTATCTCATCGACGACGATCCGGAAACCGCAAGCGCGCGGATCGAGAGCGCGATCGCGGAGTGGTCGCACGCGGGCTTTCACGTGCAGCACGTGTGGCACCTGCGCGCGGCGGTCGAGATCGCGTTGTACCAGGGCGACGGCATGCGCGCCTGGACGCGCCTCTCGCAGAGCTGGCGCGAGGCGCGACAGTCACTCGTGTCGCGTGTGCAGTTCACGCGAATGATGCTCGAGGACGTGCGCGGCCGGGCGGCACTCGCGGCCGGGCTCCCCGCTGTCGCGGAGAAGGCGGCGAAGCGTCTGGACGCCGAGGATGCGGACTGGGGCCGCGCACTGGCGATGATGCTCCGCGGCCAGCTCACCGAGGCCGAGCCGCTCCTGGAAAAGCTGGAGATGCACCTCCACGCCGCCGCCGTCCGCATGCGCCTCGGCAACGACGCCGGCCGCCAGTGGATGCTCGCCCAAGGCATCCGCAACCCCGAGGCGCTCGCGAAACTGCTGCTGCCGTAACGCCGGCCTCCGGCCGGCGTCTGGACTGCGGCAGCATCGCTGCCGCTCTCTATGCCCGCAGCGACGCTGCGGCGTTCGAGAGCGCGAGCGATGCTCGCGCACTCCAGACGTTACGAGCTCGCCCCGCTCTTGCGCTCTTCCGCCACCCGCTCCCTCTCCGCGGCGCGCTCGGCGCGGCGGCGGTTGGCCTCTTCCTTCAGGCGCAGCGCAATGGCGGTGCCGGTCTCGGTCGTGGCCAGCCCACCTTCGGCGGTCTCGCGCAGGCCCCGCGGCAGTGAGCGTCCGATGCGCACCATCGCCTCCACGATCTCGTCCATCGGGATCACCGACTCCACGCCCGCCATCGCGAGCTGCGCCGCGGTGAGTCCGTGCACGGCGAAGAGCGCGTTGCGTTTCACGCAAGGCACTTCCACCAGCCCGCCCACCGGATCGCAGACCAGGCCGAGAGTGTTCTTGAGCGCGATCGCCGCGGCATGAATCGACTGCCGCGTGCCGCCGCCCACCATGTACGCGACGCCGGCCGCGCCCATGGCCGAGGCCACGCCCACTTCGTTCTGACAGCCGCCGGCGGCGCCGGAGATGTTCGCCGACAGGGCGATGATCGAGCCGATGCCGCCCGCGACCACGAGACCGCGCACGGTGCGCTCCGGATCGACGTTGCGCTCCTCTTCGAGCGCGAGGAGCATGCCCGGCACGATGCCGCCCGCGCCCGCGGTCGGGGCCGCGACGATCACACCCATGCGCGAGTTCTCCCCCATCACCGCGAGCGCATAGATCTCCGCCTTCACCGTCAGCGGATCGAGGAACGTGCGTCCTTCGTTGAAGGCCTGCTGGAGCAGCCGGGCCTCGCTGCCCACCAGCTTGCCCATCGACGCGCCGTCGCTGTTCTTGCCGCGCTCGACGCAGTCGCGCATCACCCCGCGCCGCTTGCGCAGCGCCTCCAGGATCATCTCCGCCGGAACGGCGTGCTCCTGTTCGTCGGACTCCAGAAAGACGTCCGCGAGGTCGCGGTCGCCGGCGATTTCTTCGAGCTGCTTGAATGATTCGATCATGGGATTTTGTCGAGATAGCGCGCGTCCGCCACGTCATCGAGTGAGCAGATGCGCTTCAGCGCGACCTCGCCGAGGGGTGAGTCGACGTCCACCTGCATGAAGGCGTCTTTGCCGCGCTGCTTCCGAGAACAGTAGAGGGAGGCAATATTGATTCCCTCCTCCGCGATCGTCTTCGCCACTTCCGCGATCATGCCGGGGCGATCGCGGTAGAACAGGAGCAGCGTTGGCGAGTCGCCTTTGAAGCGGGTCTGAAAGCCGTTGATCTTGAAGACCTCGATCACGCCGCCGCCGATCGACGATCCGACGATCTCCACCGGCTCGCGGTCGCCGCCCTCGATCTCGATGCGCACCGTGTTCGGATGGACGTCGCCCAGGTCCTCGTCGGAGAAGCGGATGTCCACTCCCATCTGCTCGGCGATGCGGATCGCCTCGGGGATGCGCGGATCGTCGACGTTCAGCCCGATCGCTCCGCCGACCAGCGCGAAGTCGGAGCCATGACCGCGGTACGTCGCCGCGAGTGGCGGGTGGAGGAAGAAGCGCACGGCGACGGGATCGCGATCGAGGATCTCGCGCGCGACGCGGCCCAGCCGCGCCGTGCCCGCGGTATGCGAGCTCGACGGGCCCACCATCACCGGTCCCATCACGTCGAGAATGCTGACTTTGCGATCGTGGCGAATGGCCATCCGCGAAGTCTATCGCGGAGAAGCAAGAGCGGACCGGTTTGCGTCCCCTGCAAAACTGCTACACTCCGCGCTCGGTCCATGGCGGAACGTCCGATCATTCTGGTCGTCGATGACGACGCGCCCATTCTCCTGCTGATGCGCAACCTGCTGCGCGAGTTCGGCTTCGACCCCGTCTCGGCGAACAGCGGCGCGCAGGCGCTGGCCGTGGTGCAGTCGAAAAAGCCGGACCTGATCCTCCTCGACCGCAACATGCCCGGCATGAGCGGCGACGAAGTCCTGGCCGCGATGCGCAACGACGCCGGCGACCTCGCCTCGGTCCCCGTGCTCATGCTCACCGGCGAGCCGATGGAGCCCGACGAGATCGAACGCGTCGGTGCCAACGCCGCGGTGCTCAAGCCCTTCGACGTGCCGGCCCTCGTGGCGATGATTCGGGCGCACCTGGCGTAGTCGCCCCCTCGGCGACTTTTGGTAAAGTGCGCCCGTGACCCACGACGATCTCGTCTACACCGCTGTCTTCAGCGGCGACGCCGACGCGAAAGCGGAGGCTCGCCGGCAGATCCATCTGCGCGCGCGCCAGGCCGGCGCCGTTCCAGCCTCGATTGCCTCGCTCTACAAAGCCATCGGGCGCGGCGAAGTGACGCGCAAGTTCACCGTTCCCGCGTTCAATATCCGCGCGCTGACCTACGACGTCGCCCGCGCCCTCTTCCGCGTGGCCATGCGCCACAACGTCGGCCCGTTCATCTTCGAGATCGCCCGCTCCGAGATCGGTTACACCGAACAGCGCCCGGGCGAGTACGCGGCCTGCGTCCTCGCCGCGGCACTGGCCGAGGGGTACAAGGGCCCGGTGTTCATCCAGGGGGATCACTTCCAGGCCAGCGCCAAGAAGTGGGCCACCGAAGAGGGCAAGGCCGCGGAGATCAAGGCCCTCGAGTCGCTGATCGACGAGGCCATCGCCGCGGAGTTCTACAACATCGACATCGACACCTCGACCCTGGTCGACCTCTCCTTCCCCACCCGGGACGAGCAGCAGCGCACGAACTACACGTACACCGCGCACCTCACGCGCTACATCCGCGCGCGGCAGCCGAAGGGAATCGAGATCTCCATCGGCGGCGAGATCGGCGAGGTGGGCAAGTACAACACCCAGCCCGACGAGGTGCGTGCCTACATCGACGGCGTGCGCCGCGAGCTGGGCGGCGATCCGGGCATGGCCAAGATCTCCGTGCAGACCGGCACGTCGCACGGCGGCGTCCCGATGGCCGACGGCACGATCGCGGAGGCCAAGATCGACTTCGACGTGCTGCGCGAGACGACCCGCATCTGCCGCAGCGAGTACGGCATCGCCGGCTCGGTGCAGCATGGCGCGTCGACGCTCTCCGAGGCCGTGTTCAACAAGTTCCCCGAGAACGATGCGGTGGAGATCCATCTCGCCACCGGCTTCCAGAACATGATCCTCGACGCCGAGACGCTCCCCGCGTCGATGAAAGACGAGATCCGCGAGTTCTGCTTCGCCAACTGCGCGGACGAGCGCAAAGGCGACGAGACCGACGAGCAGTTCGTCTACAAGACCCGCAAGAAAGCCCTCGGGCCGTTCAAGCGCCGCATGTGGGACCTCGACGCCGCGGCCAAGGGCCCGATCATCGAGGCCATGGAGAACAAGTTCGAGTTCCTGCTCGACAAGCTGGGCGTGTTCGACACGCGCGACATTGTCGACCGCTGGGTGACGACGACCGCGGAGCTGCCCGAATACGCCGCTGCGTCGGCGGAGCTCACCGCCGCCGCCACCGTCGACCCGAATGAGGGGGAGTGATGATTCCTGCTGGCGAATGGCGTGGCAACGTCCGAGTCTGGTTCGAGCCCACGTCCGACGTCATCGAGTCGGAGATCATCGCCACGACGTCGTACGTCCTCGACGGCAAGACGCTGCGGATCGACTACAAGACGAACGTGAAAGAGAGCCGCGCCGACGGCGTGATGATCCTCGGCACCGACATGTCCACGAACAAGCCCTGCCTGACCTGGGTCGACACGTTCCACACCGGCGGCAACGTCGGCCTCTTCGCCGCCGCCGACGACGGCTCACTCCTCGGCAGCTACGCCGCCGCCGAGGAAGTCTGGGGCTGGCGCATCCGCGTCCACGAGGGCGACGAGCTGCGCATCGAGCACTTCAACATCATGCCTTCCGCGGAGGAGTATCGCGCCATCGAAGTCATCCTGCGCGCTGCGTGAGCCAGTCCGGCAGGTGGGTGATCTTCTCCAGCGTCACGAACTCTTTTCCGGCCAGGTCCTGCTCCTCGATGCGCTCGTGCGCCCACGTGAGCGCGTAAGGGATGTGCACCGCCCGCCCGCCGGCTTCGAGCGCGGGCAGCACGTCGGAGCGCAGTGAGTTGCCGACCATCACGAATCGCTCCGGCGCGACCTCGTGGCGCTGCATGATCGAGCGGTACGTGGCCGCGTTCTTCGCCGAGACGATCTCCACCGCGTCGAAGTACTCGCCGAGGCCGGAGCGCGCGAGCTTCGACTCCTGATCGAAGAGATCGCCCTTCGTGAGCAGGATCAGGCGATAGCGCCCGTTGAGCGACTCGATGGTCTCGCGCACCCCTTCGAGCAGCTCGACGGGATGCCGCAGCATCACGTGTCCCCACTCGATGATCCGCTGCACCTCCGCCCCGCTGATGCGCGCCTCGGTCAGCTCGATCGCGGTCTCGATCATGGAGAGGTGAAGCCCTTGATGCCGTACCCGAAGTGCCCGAGGTTCTTCGTCTCCGTGGCCAGCAGCCGCTCGCTGACCCACGCCGCCGGATGGTAGGCGGCCAGCATCTCCGCGAACTGCGACTCGGTGGCGTGAAAGAGCCGCTCGTTGTGCCAGAGCGTGTCGTCGGCGTCGAAGGCGATGAGGTCGAACATCCGCGCGATCGTACCCGCTACGACCTATAGGACGTATAGGACCTATAGGACCTATACGCAGCGGCGCGCGCCTCGTCGTAGCATTCCGCGCATATGCGCAGACTGCTCGCCGCCGCCCTGCTCCTCCTTTCCCTTCCTCTCTACGCCACAGACGACAAGCCGCCCACCACCGCGCAGGCGCTCGAGCTGGCGCGGCTGTGGCTCGACGCCCAGCGCGCGTACGAGGAGATCCCGGCCATGTCCGTGGCCATCGTCCACGATCAGAAGGTGCTCTGGAGCGGCGGGAGCGGTCAGGCCGATCCGGCCACGAATCGGCCGGCCACGGCGGACACGCTGTACAGCATCTGCTCCGTGTCGAAGCTCTTCACGTCCGTCGCGGTGATGCAGTTGCGCGACGAAGGCAAGCTCTCGCTCGAGGATCCGATCGGGAAGCACTTGCCCTGGTTCACGATGAAGCCGGCCGAGGGCGGACGGGAGGCGACGATCGTCGGGGCGCTGACGCATTCCGCCGGACTGCCGCGCGAGTCCGACTATCCGTACTGGAGCGGCGAGTTCGACTTCCCGACGCGGGAGAAAGTGATGGAGCGCATCGCCGCGCAGCAGGCGCTCTACCCCTCCGATCGCTACTTCCAGTACTCCAACCTCGGGCTGACCCTCGCCGGCGAGATCGTCGCCGCGCGCTCCGGCAAGCCGTACGACCAGTACGTGCGCGAGCGCATCCTCACGCCGCTGCAGCTCACGAGCACCTATCCCGAGGTTCCGATCGAGGAGAAAGGCAAACGCCTCGCGCAGGGGTTCAGCGCGAAGCGCCGCGACGGGACACGCGCCGCCTTGCCGCTCTTCCAGACCCGCGGCATTGCGCCGGCGGCAGGATTCGCGTCGACGGTCAACGACCTGGCGAAGTTCGCGATGTGGCAGTTCCGTCTCCGCGACGCCTCGACCGATCCCGTCCTCGATCCGCGCACGCTGCGCGAGATGTATCGCCCGCACTGGGTCGACGCGGACATGAAGAACTGGTGGGGCATCGGCTTCTCCACGTGGAAAGACGGAGACAACGTCTTCGTCGGCCACGGCGGCACCTGTCCCGGCTTCCGCACCTCATTCGCGCTGCAGCCGGACAAGAAGCTCGGCGTGGTCGTGATGGCGAACGCGAACGGCGTCGACGCGGGCGGGTTCGCGAAAGCGGTCAATGCGCTCGTCGCACCGGCGCTGAAGAACACGACGGTCGAAAACGCGCCTGTGCTTTCCGCGTACACCGGCTCGTACGACGGATTCCCGTGGGACGGCGAGACGATCGTCGTCGCCTGGGGCGACGGCCTGGCGACGGTGGACGCGCCGACGATGGACCCGATGAAGAGCCTGGAGCGCCTTCGCAAGACCGGCGAGCACACCTTCCGCCGCGTCCGCAGCGACGACACCCTCGGCGAGGAGTACCGCTTCGAGATGGGCAAGGACGGCCGGGCCACGCGGGTGTGGGTGCACAGCAACCCCTACCCGCGGATGTAGCGCCGGCCTCTGGCCGCTCGTTGTCAGTTATCGGTTGTCGGTTGTCTGTGGTGCCTCGGTTTCAGGGCATGCACCGCAGACAACTGACAACCGACAACCGACAACCGGCCGGATCAGCTCGCCGAGGCTTCCGCGGGACGGGCTGAAGCCCGTCCTACGTTGTCCTGGCGGCACGTGCGGCGGCGCTCGATCTCCACGCGGTTGCGCCCGTTCATCTTCGCGCGGTACAGGGCCTGGTCCGCGGCGCGGAACAAGTCCGCCTCGCTGGGCACCTGCGAATGCGGGAAGCTGGCGACGCCGATGCTCACCCGCACCTCGTGTCCCGCGATCGACTCTGCAGCGATCGAGGAGCGAAGCTTCTCGCCGAACTGGAGCGCCTCGAACAGCGCCGTCTCCGGCAGCAGCACGGCGAATTCCTCACCGCCAACGCGCGCGACAAAATCGCTCTGCCGCGTCCGTTCGCCGAGGATCTTCGCCACGCCGCGCAGGACCGCGTCGCCGGCGTCGTGCCCGAAGCCGTCGTTGATCGACTTGAAGTGATCGACGTCGACCACCGCGAGCGACAGCGGCCGCTCGTAGCGCATTGCGTGCGCGAAGGCATCGCCGAGGCGCTCGTCGAAGGCGCGGCGGTTGCGCAGCGAGGTGAGCGGGTCCGTCTGCGAGAGCTCGAGGAGCTGCTTCTGCAGGCCGACGATTCTCAGGCCGGCGCGAATGCGCGCCATCAGTTCATCCATCTGCGCCGGCTTGGTGATGTAGTCGTCCGCGCCGCACGCGAAGCCTTCCAGCTTCTCGGCGTCGGAGCTGGCGGCGGTGAGCATGATGATGTACGCGTGCTCGTCGGCAGCGCGCAGCTCACGGCAGAGGTCGATCCCGTCGCCGTCCGGCAGCGTCCGGTCGAGAATGATCAGGTCCCACGGCTCGTCCCGCACGAGCTCGCGTGCGGCACCGACCGTGCCGGCGCAGCTCACCTTCGAGCCCGCCCGCGTGAGTTGACGAGTGAGCATGAGAGACACGTTGGCGTCGTCCTCGACGAGGATGATGTTTGGGTTCGTCATGGGTGTACTGAATAACAATTCAGAGCGTCCAACATTCCGGACGTAACGTACTGCATTCAGGACATTTAATGTACGGTTCCGTACGGGTCAGGCGGGCCGGACGATGCCCAGCGACGTCATCTTCTCGTGCAGATGCGTCCGCTGGATCTCGAGCAGCTCCGCGGCCTTGGTGACGTTCCAGTTCGTCCGCCGCAGCACCGCCTCGAGGTACTCCTTCTCGCACTGCGCCTTGAACGCGCGCAGCGGCATCACCGGCGCCGTCTCGCCGATGCGCACGATGCCACTCTCCGCCTCCGCGCGTCGCGTGAGCACTGACGTCGGCAACTGTTCGAGCGTGATCGGATCCGCGCCGAACACCGACAAACGCTCCGCGACGTTCTTCAGCTCGCGCACGTTGCCCGGCCAGTCGTACGCCGCGAGCGCGGCGAGCACCTCGCGCTCGATCGACAGCGGCACGCGCCCGTTGCGCGTGCAGAACTGCTGCAGGAACGTGGCGAAGAGGAGCGGGACGTCGTCGCGACGCTCGCGCAGCGGCGGCACGTCGATCGGCACCGTCGACAGTCGAAAGAAGAGGTCTTCGCGGAAGCGTCCCTCGCGCGCCATCGTCTCCAGATCGCGATGCGTCGCCGCGAGCACGCGCACGTTCACGGCGCGGTCGCTGTTCTCACCGATGCGCCGCACGCGCCCGTCCTCGAGCACGCGCAGGAGCCGGGACTGCAGCGCGGGCTCCATGTCCCCGATCTCGTCGAGGAACAGCGTCCCGCCGTCCGCCTCCTCGAACAGTCCGCGCTTCGCGGTCTTCGCGTCGGTGAACGCGCCGCGCGCGTGACCGAACAACTCATCCTCGATGAGATGCGACGGGATGGCCGCGCAATTCAGCTTGATGAACGGCCGCGACGTGCGCCGGCTCATGCGATGAATGGCGCTGGCCACGAGCTCCTTCCCTGTTCCGCTCTCGCCGCGAATGAGAATGCGCGTCTCCGTCGGCGCCACTTTGCCGATCGCCTCGCGCAGCGTGCGAATGGCGTCGGAGGTCCCGAGGATCTGCTGGTCGCGCGAGCGCAGCTCGCCGACCTGCCGGCGCAGTGCCGCGGTCTCGAGACAGTTGCGCACGGACTTGATGAGACGCTCGCGGCTGAACGGCTTGTCGATGAAGTCGTGAACGCCGAGGCGGATGGCCTCGACGGTCTCGTTCATGGAGGCCTCGCCGGAGATGACGATCGCCGGCGGCATGGCCTCGCCGAGCGTGCGCACGAGATCGATGCCGCTCATGCCGGGCAGACGCACGTCGATGAGCAGCATGTCCGGCTGCACCCGCTCCGAGTCGCGCAGATACGCCACCCCCTCCTCGGCCGTCCGCGCATGCACGACGCCGTACCCCTCCTCGCGCAGACGAAGAGTCATGTTCGCGGCGATCTTCTCGTCGTCTTCGATGATGAGGATTAGCTGCATGCGCCCTCCGGGCGCGTTGCTGGTTGCTGGTTGCTGGTTGCTCGTGGTGCGTCGCCCGAGGCGCCGGCGCTGCAAGCAACTCCACTCGTTGTCTGCGACGCCTGGAGCCGAAGCCCATGGCCCGCCAGCAACCAGCAACCAGCAACCAGCAACATCAACACGCCCCCTCCCCAAACACCACCCGAAACCCCGCCCCCTCCGCAGACGACGAAACCAACACCAGGTCCCCTCCATGATCCAGCATCACCTTGCGTGAGATCGACAGGCCCAGTCCCATTCCCTCGCCTATTCTGCGCGTGGTCACGTATGGATCGAAGACGCGGGCGCGGAGGGACTCGGGGACGCCTGAGCCGTTGTCGCGGACGTCGAGCATCACTCGACGGCCGTCTTTCACGATCGTGAACGTGATCAGCGTCGCGCCGGCGCGCGCGGAGTTCGTGCAGAGGTTGACCAGCACCTGGCGCAGCAGGTCGCGGTCGACGCAGACGATCGCGTCGCCGCCGCGCTCTTCGAGGCGGGCGGGCGGCCAGGCGTTGGCGAAGGTGGAGCAGAACTCCTCGAGCATCTGTCCCAGCGACTCGCGGCGCAGCACCGGGCTGCCCATGCCCCCGAACGTCGAGAACTCCCGCGTGAACTTCGCCAGCCGCTCCAGCTCCTCGGACACGCTTCCGTGGGCCTCGTCCAGCTCCTCGTCGTTGCCGCCGCGGCGCGCGAGGTCGGTGAAGCGCTCCAGCTCCAGCCGCGCCGCCGTAAGCGGTCCTTTGATCTCGTGCGAGTGGCGGCGCGCGCTCTCCTGCAGCGACGACACGCGGTCCAGGTACTCCAGCCGCTCGCGCATCTGCGCGCGGCGATAGCGGAGCCACAGCGAGACCGCGGCGCCGATGGCCGCGCCGACGAACAGCAGCAGCAGCGCGAGCTCGAAGCGCCGGAGCATGGCCTCGCGGTTCAGGCGCAGCACCTCGATGCGGTTGAGCAGCGTCTGCGTCTCCTCGAACCGCTTGCGATAGAGCTCGCGGCGCTGCGGGTCGAGACGGCGGAG
Organism: Thermoanaerobaculia bacterium; assembly: GCA_035536275.1. Classification (GTDB taxonomy): domain Bacteria; phylum Acidobacteriota; class Thermoanaerobaculia; order Gp7-AA8; family Gp7-AA8; genus QHVT01. Next base: position 26,856 of record DATLOL010000116.1, on the reverse strand, counting down.
CTGCTTCTGGTCCTCCATCGACCGCTCCAGCGACTGGCGCACTTCCGGGCGCAGGGCCACGTCCAGCCAGAGCCCCGAGACGCGGTGCAGCACGAACCAGAACAGCAGTGCCGCCGCGGCCACGGCGGCGAAGAGCGTTGCCAGTGAGCGGGTGCGGCTCATCGCAGCGAGAGGTCGACGTTCCAGCGGAACGAGACGATCGGCTTGGCGCTGATGGTCGTGCCGATCAGGACGTCGATGATTCCTCCTCCCCCGCCGGCAGCGGTGCCGACGCCGCCCGACTTGGTGATCCACTGCCGCGCATCCTCCTCCTCGGCCGCGGAGAACGGCAGCACATTGCAGTCGACCTGCAGCAGGATCCGGTTGCCGCCCGCCGACAGCAGCCGCACCGGTGTGCGCCACCACTTCTCCAGCGCTTCCAGAGAAGTGATGCGTTGCCGGTCGATTTTGCCGTCGAACTCCACCCGCTTCACCAGCCAGACCTCGTCCCAGAGATCGTAGCGAATCTCGATGCGCGCGCCGCCGGCGCGCTTGCCTTCGCGCGCCGCGGCGAGCAGGAAGGTCGTGGTCAGGCCGCTCCCGAGTTGTTTCTTCACGCTGGCGTGCTGCAGCAGCGATGCGGGGAGCGACGCCGCGATGACGCCGTTCTGCGCGGTGAACGAGGGACGCTGCGCGCGCGCGGACAGCGCCACGAACAGCAGCGCGATCAGTGCGGTGCGCGTCACCACGCGTACCCCACGCCCAGACGGAGCGTGCCCCAGGATGTGCGGCGAAGCCAGGCGCCGCCGACCTGGCGGGTGTCGAGTGCCGGCGCCTGGCGCTCCGGGAACTCCGGATAGTGGCGGCGGGTGCGATTGGCGTAGCGCGCCGTCACCTCGAGACGCGAGTCGCCGCCCCCGGCGCGCTCCTCGAGACTCCAGAGGCTGTGCGAGTAGCCGATGCCGGCGCTGCCGTAGTTCGACACGCGGTCCGCGTCGTTGTCGTCGAACGAGTCGCGGATCTCGGCGCGCGACGTCTCCAGGCGCACGTCGCCCCACACGGAGTCGCGATCGGTGAGCTCGACGTACTTCGCCGCCCCCGTCTCGATTCCGTAGAAGCGCGAGTGGTAGCTCTGCGTCCGGACGTCCGTGCCGTCGGGACCGACGATGGTGTACGTCGACGCGCCGTCCGTCCAGCCGAGGACGGGGCCGGCGTACAGGAGCGTGCCGCGGGTGGGGAAAAACGGCTCGTTGGTGGTGTTGTGCGTCCAGCGGGCGGTGACGATGCGCTGTTCGTAGCCGGAGTCGTAGTCGAGGATCTCCTGCTCGAAACGGGCCTCGTCGTACTTCAGGGTCAGGGTCTGGTTCGCGGAGAGCGGGACTCCGACGACGACCTGCGGCGACAGTTGCGCGCGGCTCGAGTCCTGGACCGGCATCGTCAGATTCACGGTGGCAAACGCGCGCGTGCCGAAGATGTCGTACTGCGTGTACCCGGCGGCGAGCGACGCATACTCGCGCGAGAACTCGCGGTCGCGATCGATCCCGGAAAACCCGATGTGCACCGCGCCACGGCGTCCGACGAACCAGCGAAATCCGAGGGCCAGGTTCTCGCCCGTCGCGCCGCGGGAGTCGTCGTCGGCCTCCACGTAACGGGACTGCGTGTCGAAGTACTGCTGCACGTCGAGGAGGAAGAAGAACGGTTTGGTCTCCTGGAGGGTGATGACCAGGACGTGCTTCCCGCGCTCGGTGCCTCGCTCGAGTGCGAAGTCGACGGAGAGGAGGAACGGCAACCGCGTCAGCCGCGCCGACGCATCCCGCAGCTCTTCCTCGGACACCGACTGCCCTTCGCGCAACCGCGACTCGGCGACGACGACGTGGGGCGACACGCGCCGGTGATTGCGCACCTCGATGCGCTCGATGAAGAACTCCGTCTCCTGCGCGGCGAGCGGTGTGGCGAGGAGCAGCAGCAGGACGATTTTTCGGATCACGATGAGACCTCCGGGCGCTCCCTATGCGCGAGGGCGATGCCACCCCGCCCAGTCGCTTCGCTCTCTAGGCGACCGCCCGGAACCGCAACCGAGTGTATGAGAGACCCGACACCCCTGTCTGCAAAAGCGGGCCACCCGGAGCGCCGGCGTCCCACTGCCCGTCCCCCGGGAGCGAGACGCTCCCTGCTCAGCCGGCGAGGACGCCGGCGGTCCACAACCGGGGGCGGCGGCGGACGCCGCCGGGCCAGCCGGCGAGACGCCGGCGCTCCACTGTGCCACTCGGCAGCGGAACGCCGGCGTCCCCGCCGGCTGGCCCGCAGGCGTCCCGCCTGCGCTCCACGTAAACGCCCCGCCCGCTCGCCCGTCCGATCGGTGCAAGGAGACAGAGACCAATGAAACGCATCACGATCACCATCCTCCTCCTCACCATGATTGCCACCGCCGCCCTCGCCGCCCCCCGCCCCGGCGCACCTCAGGGTCCGGGCCACGGAGCGAAGCTGGCCGAGTTCCTCGACCTGAGCGACACCCAGATCGCCTCCACCCAGGCCTTGCGCGAGACCCTGCGCGCGACCGTCGAGCCGCTGCACGACTCGCAGAAGGCCAATCGCGAACAGATCGAGGCCGCCCTGCAGGCCGGCGACTCCGCCAAAGCCGGCACACTCATGCTCGCGAACTACCAGCTCGCGCAGCAGATCAAGGCCGCGCGCGACGCGTTCAAGAGCGGCTTCGAGGCCCTGCTCAACGCCGACCAGAAAGCGAAGCTCGCGATTCTCGAAGAGCTGCGGGAGGCGCGCCACGAGCGCGGGCCGCGCGGCTGATATCCTTCCCCCTCTTGCCCAAGCGTGCACTGATCACCGGAATCACGGGCCAGGACGGCAGCTACCTCGCGGAGCTCCTCCTGGCCCACGGCTATGAAGTGCACGGCCTCGTGCGCCGCGTGGCCCTCGAGGTCCCCGAGCATCGCTTCCGCCGCCTCGCCTCCGTGCTCGATCGCGTGCAGCTCCACCCCGCGAACCTGGAGAGCTATCCCAGCATCTTCCACGTCGTCAGCCGCCACGAGTTCGACGAGTGCTATCACCTCGGCGCGCAGAGCTTCGTGGCCGAGAGCTTCGCCGACGGCTTCTCGACGATGGAGATGAACGTCAACGGCGCGCACTACATGCTGGCCGCGCTGCAGCAGCTCCAGCCCCGCTGCCGCTTCTACTTCGCCGGAACGAGCGAGATGTTCGGCCGCGTGCGCGAGTCGCCGCAGAACGAGCAGACGCCGTTTCATCCGCGCAGCCCGTACGGCATCAGCAAGGTCGCGGGACACTACCTCACCCTCAACTACCGCGAGTCGTACGGGATGTACGCGTGCAGCGGCATCCTCTTCAATCACGAGAGCCCGCGGCGCAGCCACGAGTTCGTGACGCGCAAAGTGTCGAGCAGCGCCGCGAAGATCAAACACGGACTGGCCACCGAGCTGCGCCTCGGCAATCTCGACGCCGTGCGCGACTGGGGTCATGCCCGCGACTACGTGCGCGCGATGCACCTCATGCTGCAGCAGGAGCAACCCGACGACTTCGTGATCGCCACCGGTCAGCCGCACTCGGTGCGCGAGCTGTGCGAGCTCGCGTTCGCCGCGGTGGACCTCGACTACCGCGACTACATCGTCATCGACGAGCGGCTCGTCCGCCCGGCCGAGGCGCTGCCGCTCATCGGCGACGCCTCGAAGGCGCGGCACGTGCTGGGCTGGGAGCCCACGGTGCGCTTCGAAGAGTTGGTCCAGGAGATGGTCACCGCGGACCTGGAAGCCTTAGCGCCCGTCGAGCTGCGCCGCGAACCGGTGTAGCGTTGTTGTCGGTTGTCAGTTGTCGGTTGTCTGTGGGACATCGCTCGTGCGAAACGCCACAGACAACTGACAACTGACAACTGACAACCGACAACAACGCGTCAGCGCGCAGCGATGACCGCGTCGTTGAAGCTCCGATGCAGCTTTCGCACGAGGCGATCGCAGTTCGCTTTGTCGCACCAGGCCTTCATCGAGATGCGATACGTGCCGTCGTCCTGGGCGACCTTCGTCACCTCGAACGCGGGCTTCGCCGTGTCGTCCGGACCTTCCGTCACGACCATCGTGTCGGACTGCGTGCGCACCTTCCACGACGAGTTGGCCTGCAGCCAGTCCATGGCCCGCGACCACCGCGCGTCGCAGTCCGCGCCGGCGGTGCAGACGATGACCCGGTCGTCGGGGGTGGTGGCGCAGCCGAGGAGCAAGACGAGCAGCAGCAGACGTCGCATGACACGAGGACGCTGCGCCGCCCGTGCCAGGTAGCGGCCGTAGGACGCCCTAGCATTCCTCTTGCAACCAGCCGCGACAGGCTGAATGACGATCACATGCGCTGACTGCGGCAGCACTCAGGTCATTCCGGAGGTTCCGGCGGGCGGCACCGCAGAGTGCCACCGCTGTGACCGCCGTCTCGCGCGCAGCACCGGCGCGCCCGTGGACGTCTCCCTGGCCTGCGCCGCCGCGTGCTTCATCCTCCTGCCGCCCGCGGTCTTCATGCCCCTGATGGATTCCACCATCAAGAACCTGCTCTTCGAGGAGAGCCGGCTCGTGTCCAGCGTCGGCACCATCTACACCGAGGTGTGGTTTCCGTTTGCGTTCGGGTTCCTCTTCTTCGCCTTTCTCTTTCCCGCCCTCCGGGCCATGTTCCAGATCGTCACCCTCGGCTCGATCCGTTTCGGCTGGAAGATCTGGCAGCGCGGGCGGCTGTTCCGCTGGAGCGAAGAGCTGCGCATCTGGAGCATGACCGACGTCGTCGTCATCGCCGGGATCATCGCCTACTACCGCGCGGGCATTCCGGCCGAGGTCGAGATCCGCGTCGGCGCGGTGTGCTATCTCATCGTGGCCGTCCTCGCCAAAGTGGGCGACTACTTCCTCGACCGGCGCAGTGTGTGGAACGCCATTCATCCCGATCTCACCACCGTCCCCCATCGGCACGCGGCCTCGTGTGACGTGTGCGAGCTCGCGGCGCCGGACCGCCGTCGCGGCGATCACTGTCCGCGCTGCGGCTCGCGTCTCGATCGCAACATCGGCCCGCGATTCGCTCCCGCCGCGGGTGCTGTCGCCGCGGCGGTCCCGCTGCTGATTCCCGCGTACGGCGCGGCGATCATGGTCAACGACCAGCTTACGGGCGTGCTCGAGCACACCGTCATCGGCACCGTGCAACTCCTCGCCGATCGCGGCTACTGGCAGATCGGCGTGGTCGTGCTCATCGCCGGCGTGGCCATCCCCATCACCATCCTGGCCGGCCTGATCTGGCTGCTGGCGCGCGTGCGCTATCCCGACAAAGACGGACTGCCGCTGCGGACGCGCGCCTATCGCGTGCTGCACTCGCTCGTGCGCTGGCCGATGATCATCCCGTTCATCGCCGCCATCGCCGCGCCGATCGTCGACTTTCGCGGCATCGACGACATCGTGTCCGGTCCCGGCGCGACCCCGCTGTTCCTGCTCATCGCCCTGCTCATGCTGGCCATGCGCATGTTCGAGCCGCGCCTGATGTGGAAGACCGCCGGAGAGGCTCCATGAGCGAGTACGACGAAGTCGATCAAGAACGCAGAGCCGACGGAGAGCGCCGTGCGCCGGAGAGTCCCGCGCAGGCCAGGGCTCGCGTGCACGTCCGGCACTGGCCGACCTGGATCTGGATCGTGCCGGCGCTGGCGATCTTCTTCGCCGGCTACCTCATCGTCCGCTACGGATTCTTCGGCGGAGGCGACATCACGGTCACGTTCGCCGAGGCGCGCGGACTCGATCGATACAGCCCGGTGCGATATCGCGGCGCGAAAGTCGGCACCGTGCAGAAGATCAGCATCGATCAGGAGCGCGGCGGCGTGGAAGTGCGCATCTCCCTGGATGCGGCCATGGACTACGCGCTGCGCAAGAACACGAAGTTCTGGATTCAGGAAGCGGGACTGGAGAGCGGCGGCATCGGCGGGCTCCTTTCCGGCACCTCGGTCGGCATTCTCCCCGGCGACGGCGACGAGACACGCGAGTTCGTGGGGCAGGAGTACACGCCCGTCCTCGCGCCGCCGGAGCGCGGCAAGACCTTCATCCTCGAGTCGCGCGGCGTAGGCGGACTCGCGCCCGGCTCCCCCGTCCAGTTCAACGGCATGCGCGTCGGCCGCGTCCTCGGCACCGACTACGACGCTGCCCGGGACATGACCATGGTCCACGCGTTCGTCGCGGAGCGCTTCTCCAATCACGTGCGCCAGGCCACCCGCTTCTGGCGCGCCGGCGGCCTGAGCCTCTCCCTCGGCGGCGGCGGCGCGGCGCTGAGCGGCGGACTGACGTCGATGCTCGGCGCGCCGCCGGTCGCGTTCTACACGCCCGAGGTGATGGCGGGGGCGCCCGTGGCAAACGGGACGCACTTCGTGCTGCACGACTCCGAGAACGCCGCCGTGGCCACGTCCGATGGTCCACACATGAACTATCTGACCTACTTCCCCGGCTCGCTGCGCGGGCTGACGGCCGGCACGCCGGTGCAGATGAAGGGCGTGACCGTGGGCCGCGTGCGTGACGTGCGTCTGCGCTATCTGCCGCAGTCGGCGAGCCTGGAGACGCCGGTGATGATCGAGATCGATCCGCGCAAGATGGAGTTCCCGGTGAGCGACGGCACGTCGCGAATGGAGCTGCGCGCGCAACTGAATGACGCGCTGGCGAAGATGGTCAACAAGGGCATGCGCGCGTCGCTGGCCACGAGCCTCGTGCTCCCCGGCGCGAGCGCGGTGAACCTCGACTTCGTCGCCCGGCCAGGCACGGGCCGCCTGGTGATGAGCGATCCTCCGATCATCCCCGCCGCCACGGCCGGCGATGGCCTCAGCGGCGCGATGAGCGCGATCACCGACGTCGCCAACACGATCAAGAACCTGCCGCTGAGCGAGATCGCCACGGACATCCGCGCCACGACGTCGCGCCTGCGCAGGCTCGTGGACGATCCCGCGCTCGAGTCGAGTCTGCAGCGACTCGACCGGTCGATGGCCGAGGTCGAGAAGATCGCCGTGACCGCCGGACGCAACGCCGATCCGATCGTGAACAACCTGCGCAGCGCGGCGGAGTCGGCCAACCGCTCGGCGCAGCAGGTCGAAGGCGCGGTGGGCAAGGTCTCGGAGAACATCGATCCGATCGTGACCAGTCTCCGCAACGCCGCGGACTCGGCGTCGGCGGCGGCGAAGAGGGCCGAGCAACTGATGGGATCTTCACAGAAGCAGGGCTACGACATCGCGGAGCTGGTCCGCGAGCTGACGCGCGCCGCCGAAGCCGTGCGCGCGCTGGCGAACTATCTCCAGGAGAATCCCGACGCGGTGATCAAGGGGAGACGCCAATGAAACGCGCAGTGATCGTCGTCTGCCTCCTCGCCGCGGGCTGCGGCTTCATGAAGCGCACCCCGAACACGTTCTACACGCTGGACACGATCCCCGGCACGGCGCGGGCCGCGATCTCGGGCACCCCCATCGGCATCGACGGCGTCGAGCTCCCTCCGGGCCTCGACCGCCGCGAGGTCACCGCCCGCGCCGCCGACAACAAGCTCGACGTGCGCGGACATCACCAGTGGGCCTCGCCGCTCGAGGACATGGTCAATCACACACTGTCGTTCGACCTGGCGTCGCGGCTGCCGGAAGGGATGGTGATCCTGCCCGGCACGGCCAAGCCGGGCGCGATGCGCTCGCTCTACGTGACCTTCGAGGACCTCGCCCCCGGCCCCGACAACGTCTTCGTCCTCGACGCCCGCTGGACCATGGGCGACTTGACCCGCCACGAACGCGTGACCGTCCCCCTGTCATCAGCCGACAGCGCGGCGGTGGTGGCGGCGATGAGCCAGGCGCTGGCGCAGTTGTCGGACCGCATCGCCGCGGCGCTGTAGTGGAGGACAGGCGCGTCACCCCCGAGCGCGCGAGCGATCGGTGCTCGCTTTGCGGATGCGATCCAGGTCGAGCTCGGGCGATTCGGTGATGTCCGCCTTGAGAACCTTGCGCATCTGCTCCAGCGCATGCTGATTTTCCTCGACCGTGTTGGACACGACGCAGTCGGCGGGCACGACGACGTTCAGATCGCGCATGTACGCGTCGTTCGCGCTGAACAGAATGCAGATGTTTCCGGCCACGCCGGTGAGAATGACCGTGCGGGCGCCGAGATAGGTGAGCAGCGTGTCCAGCGTCGTCGCGTAGAACGCGGAGTGCTTCGGCTTGAGCACGAAGTAGTCGTCGTCTTCCGGCTCGAGGATGCGCGCGACTTCCTCCCCGCGGACGCCGTCTTCGAGGCAGTGCTCCACCACCCGCCGGAAGTCCGACTGCCAGCGTCCGAAGTTGTCGTTGACGTAGATGGCCGGGACGCCCGCTTCCTTCGCGCGCTGTTTGAGAGCGGCGATCCGGCGGGCCATCGGAACGGCCTGCTCCACCAGCGCCTCCGCGCCCTCGAACTCCATGTCGTTGATCACATCGATCAGCAGCAGTGCGACGGGAGAGTTTTCGGGGACGCTCCCGTGAAGATCTTCGTTGTTCGCAGGCACCTCGGGCATCGAAGCACGCATCGCGCCACGCGCGCGGGCGTCCCGCTAACCGCTCTTTGCGGCCGTGTCCAGAATGCCGCGCAGTGTCGTCGACCCGTCGCCGTAGGCGATGTCCGAGATGCGCCACTGGCCGCCGACCGGCACGAGGATGAACGTCAGCCGTTCCGGCTGCCCGAAGTTGTCGAATGCGACGACGACGCTGGCCCGGTTCGGCTCCATCGCCGGCGGTTGAATGGCGAAGTTCTTCACGTCCGTTTCCTGCGCGTTGTAGAGCGGATCGAAGCCCAGCGCTCCGACCTCGCCTTGCGACGCCACGGCGTCCTTCCAGATCATCTCCGCGAGCACGGGCTCGAAGTACGCGTCGACCTTGGCCCGGTTCTCGGTCTGAAAGAAGGGCGAAGCGCCCGCCGCGTGTTCCCGGTACAGCTCCGAGACCACTTTCGCGGCCGCGCTGCCGGCGTCCGCCTCGGATGATGTGGAGCCCGCCGATGACGTGGGCTCAACCGGTTCGCTCCGGGTACAGCCGAACAGGACGAACACGAGAGAACCAGCAACGATGATGCGGCGTGACATGTCAGGACCATACCACTCGTGTCATCCCGAGCGTGAGTCGAGATGACAATTGGTTGACTCGGCCGCCTGTGTCTCGAGTCGTCCGTCGCGCCGGCGTTACTTCGGCGCCCCCACCGTCAGCTTCGGCTGCCCCACCTGTTCCGCGGGAATGTACGTCCCCGCGCCCGCCATCGGCGCCGCTTCCACCTGTGTCGCCGGCACCTCGGGCGTGCGATTCACCATCTTGTTCCCCACGTAGCCCGCGTGGCTCATGCCCATCAGGATCACCAGGTTCTCGGGCAGCGCCGGCAGCGAGGTGGGGCCGGTCGCGAGCTGGGAGTACATCTCGCCCAGGTAGACCGCGGCGCCGACGACGGTGAAGAAGAACATCTGGATCTTGCCGAGGTCGATGGCGTGCGCGTCGCCGAGCTCGTCGCCTTCGAAGATGTCCATGAACGACGCCTTCGAATGGTGGTCATAGCCGAACAGAGTGCCCGTCGCCTGGACGGATTCGTTGGTCTTCTGCGCGGCCTGCTGCACCTGGGCGACGCTGGCCTGCTTCGCGGCCTTCCCGCTGTTCACCACAGAGCTCGCGACCGCGGAGGTCAGGCTGATGCCGATCAGGCCGAGGAGCGTCTCCGGGACGGTGAAGTCGAGGGCGTTGGCCGCGGTGGCTTTCGAGTACAGCCGCTCGAAGGCGACGCTGATGAAGCTCGCCGTGATGAGCACCGTCCAGAGCACGGTCTGCATGCGCGAGAGACTCATCGTGTTCATGGGCGTGATGAACACGGACATGGCGTTCCCGCTGATCAACTTCCCGGCGGTGAGGATGAACGCCAGGACGGCGGCGATCGTCACGGTCATCGACTTCGGCCCGGACAGCCATGACGGAGCCACGACCACGATGACGACGAACAACACCGCCGACACGAACAACAGCACATTGTTCCTGCGCATGCTTGCCTCCGATTGGTTTGGAAGGCTTCAGGGTAACACGCGCTCGTCGACGCCTTTCGTCAGAAACCAGGTCATGATGGCGAGCCCGGCCAGACCCATCGGGGCGAGCAGGAGGTTCGACGCGTATGCCGGCGCGAGCACGACCAGGAAGCTGCGGGTGATGAATCCAATGCCGCCGATCCCCAGGAGCACGCCCAGAAACGCGGGCAGGTAGCGCGAGCGGATGATCAGCGACGCGCGGATCAGCATCGCCGTTCCGTAGAAGACCATGAACACACCCGCGCCGAGGCTGTAGGCCTTCATGGAGAGCAGGGCGATGGCGTTGCGCTGCTCGGCGGTGAAGGCCTGCAGATACGGCACGTCGCGCAGCACGAGCGCCGACGCGAGGTAGAACAGCTCCGCGCCGGCGAACGTCGCCGTGGAGACGATCCCGAAGAACGCCGCGAGCAACGCGAGCTGTCGATGCACGGGCTTCAACAGGACGTAGAAGACCCACGTCAGCCCGATGTCACACAGGGCCTCGACCAGATACGCGGCAAAGCCGAGCCGGAACATCGACTCGGACGCGCGAATGTTCTGCGCCGTCGCCGCGGCATCGTTGGCGACGACGATCTTCGACGGCGCATACATCTCGCCGTAGAACCCCGCGAACATCGAGATCAGGAACAGCACGCCGCCAATGCGCGCATAGGTCTTCAGGGATGTCATGAACGTCTCCTCCCGCTCCACCGAAAGGTCGCCGCCGCGATCAGGCCGAGCGCCAGATCCATCGCAATGAGAATCAGCCAGGACATTCTCCTCGATGAGATCTCCAGCGGTACTACCGAGGAACCGATTCCCCAACGCGGAACGACGGCCGTGTAGATCACGACCCAGAAGAAAAGAACGACCGTCGCCATCCAGCCCAGTCCCCGGAAGAACTGCCGGCGAGCGCCCATCATCGCCGCGGCGATGACGATGAGGGTCAGGAACAGGGCGTACTGACCCAGAATCTCACCGAGCGGGATGGGACAACCCCAACAACTTTCGCCGCCGATTTCCAGGATGACGCCAGTGTAAACGGCTGTTTGTCCGATTCAGAGGACAACGGAGTGGCTGAATCACCACTCAATCACGATGGCCGATCGCATGGGTCACAGTGCGCGACCACATGGGCCACGATGCGCGATCGCATAGGCCGTGATGCGCGATCGTGGGGGGTCGCGACGCGCCATCGTGGGGGTCACGATGTGCCATCGGGGAGGGCAGTCAGCGCTTCTCGAGGATCTTCGCGACCGCGTCGCCCACAGTCGTCGCCTCCAGCGCCAGCGGCGACTCGACCTCGGATGACGTGTGATGAATCTCCACGTACTGCGTCAGGATCTCGCGCTCGCTGCGCAGTCCGGTGATCTCCGACCGCAGAATCGCAAACGTCCGCCCGAAGGACGGTGCAATGACGATCCCTGCCTCATGAACGGATACGGCCAAACCCGGCCACGAAACGTCCATCGCCCCCACCCGCCCGGCCCCTCGAATGGTCGGAGCCATGCGCCGGCTGCGACGAACAGCCGCCACTTTCTCCGAATCGGGCGGCTCCCCCTCGTCGGCCACAAACCACGCAAGCGCGATAAGCCCCCCGCCCTCCCCCACCATGAGGATCGCCACGACCCACCAGGGCAACTCGATGGCCTTGGCGACGACGGCGGTCAGCACGGCTCCGCTGACGATCCACGCGATCAAGCCAATGATGCCGAGTGCCATTCGCATAGAGTTGAAACGCTGCCGCTCACATGTCCACGAGATCGCGCAGTGAGGACGTGTCGTAGCCCATTGAATCGGCCACGTCGAATAAATAGACCGAGGAGGTACAACGCCTCGGCGTCGGCCGGATTTGCGGAAACAGCACGGGATAAGCGCGAGAAGATCTCACGCCGCTCGAACTCCGACGCATCGTCGCGACGAAAGAACCATCGAAGTCGCGCCAGCGCGATCAAAGCGCCAGGGATCCCGTCGTGGACTGCCCGTTTCAGAACGTTCTCCGCCGCGGCCAGGTCGGGCTGACCGAACGGCGGATTGGTGAACCACCTGCCCAACTCCACCCACGCCTCTTCAAAGCCACACTCGGCCGCGCGGCGAAGTGCTGCTGGTGCCTGCTCGACATCGGCAACACTCAGAATGCCGACCGTCATGTCGCCACGCAGGATGCGACCTCTGAGCCCGTCCACCCAGTCGAGTAATTGCCGTCCGACTTCCCTGGAAGCGGGCATTTGAAGGAGAGCGGCAATTTCGCTAGTCATGCGACTTCTCGTCGAGCAACGGGCGAATGAACGACAGATCCAATGGCTCGCTCGAAAACACGACCATGCCTTCGTCGCGAGACACGGTTTTGCCGGTGTCACGAAGCTCCAGCGTCGCGTCCGGGCCGACGCCGATCGTAATCTCGCTGAAGTGGCGTCCAATGATCACCTGCCCATCCGACGTCACACGAATCGCGGCGAAGCCGTCGAGGTCCTGTTCCACACCTGCAGACCGCTCGTGCGTAATGGCGACCACGGGGGCAATCGTCAGCTCACACTCCACCCACGGATACATCCACCGCCGCCCGAGCGACCAGCACCCTTTCGACAAGAGATAGCCGTGCTCGTAGCCCGGCCGCTTCAGCGTCATCGTAAAAGCGTCCCGTGCGGCGACGCTTACGATCTTCGAGTCGTGCAGGACCGCACTCAGCCTCTGTACGGCCATGACGTCGTGAAGGGTCGAAAGGTGTACGTGCATGCCTTCCTCGCACTGAGCTCGAGGTCAGACCACCATTCCGCGAGCCGCACGCCACTGTGCCTGAAGCTCCAGCGCATCGACCCATCTCTCGATGTAGGGAACGTCGAGATCATCCCCTTGTGCGCGAATGATATTCGCAGCGTCATCGATCTGACGATCGGACGCGCCCTGCTTTGCCCAATCGAGCTTCGCGATCAGCACGTCCTCGGGTGACGCGACATACAACCGGGTACCAGCAACGTCGACTTCGCGTCGACGGTGAAATTCGGCGGCGTTGAAGTCGGTGTTCTTCGCAATGATGAAGTCCACCCGCCAGCCGGTGTCGTAGTCGGTCACGTTGAAAATGCTCTGATGGTCGAAAGCAAACAATGCCTCTTCAAGAACGGCGTGATACTGCGCAGCGGGAAACTGGCCTACGAGAAGCGCGAGTTGATCGCGGCTCGGCGCGATGACAATGTCGATGTCTTTGGTTGCACGCGGAATCCCATGCACGGAACTGGCAAACGATCCGCCAGCATGTACGGTACGCCGGCCGTTTCCAGTGCTGCCACCAACCGTACGAACAGATCTCTAACGGTCACGTCGCGATGCTGCTCCGTAGATCCGACGCGTCAACTCGCGTTCGAGCTCCAGCTGCGTCAAGTCGGGATAACGGGACCTCAGTCCTGCCCTCGCCAGGTCGCGAGCGAGCTCGCTCATTTCGATTGCCATCTCCAGTCGTTCGGCGGGCTGGAACCGGCGATGAATGTCCGCTTGGAGCCGTGCGGCATGAGGTGACGTGTCTCGTGCCACGATGAAGCAAACGATATCACGGCGCCTGGGAGGACTGCCCACAAGAACCCCCGCGGGAGTGACGGTAGGCAACTCGGCCCGGCCTAAGCCGGGTCGTTAGCGTCACTGCGAACCTAAGCCGCGCTGAACGTAATGACTGCTTCTATCAATGCCGGAAGATGGCGTTGGCAACGCCGACGAATGCGACAGCCGCTGCCAAAAGTGCGACCGCTGCGGCTTCGAAACGGATCGCGACACTACTGGTCAAGGCCAGAATCAGTGCCGCTGTGCCTACGACCAACGCGGCAGCTACCGCGCCACCACCAACATTTCGGCCACGATCATTCATCACTTGCAAAGTGTACATCGCTCGCTGATATAGAGAACGCGGTGCCTACACCGTACCCAGCCAGGAGAACCGCGAAATTCGCCAGCTCACGAAAGCCGGCAAAGCGTGCGACGTCGCCGCCCGGATGCCAGCCCAGCGAGGACGCTGCGGCGAGAGCAATTGACACGATCACTGATGCCGCGGCCCCGAAACTCACCCAGCGCCGCGCGTTCAGCGCCATCGCGCGTGCGGCGCTTGCCTGCAACAGAACGAGGAGGCACCCGGCCACTGCGTGTGCGACAGCGATACCGGCCCGCTCTGATCCGCCCACATCGGCGACGCCGAGGACGATCGCGGCACTGACCAGCGCCGCGATCAAACCGGCGACCGTCGTGAGGAACCAGCGTAGAGCGAAGCGGCGGTGCGAGACGACGTACCTCTGCGCGGTCGCAACGAACACGATCATCGCGCCGAACGCCAGGGCCGGCAGCGCCGCGGACTCAGTCGACGAAGCAGGGAACAAGCGGCTGATGAGGACCGCGATCACCGGGATGGCGCTCGCCGTGAGCCAGGAGATTCTGTTCACTTGCCCTGCAGCTTCGCCCGGAGCTCCCCCGCCCGGATACACGCGGGATCATCCGCGCCGTACTTGCACGACTTCTCCAGCACCTTCAACGCGAGCTTCGTGTCTTTGGCGACGCCCGCTCCCTGGGCGAGCTGCGCCGCGTACATCGTGCAGCCCCAGGGGTCGTCGAGCGCACATGCTTTTGCGAAGGTCGCGGAGGCGCATTGTTGGACCGATTCGCTGACCTGGTCCGGCAGGAGCATCGCCGCCGCGCTGTTCGTACAGCCGGACACGATGCCCAGCCTGCACGCGCGCCGGAAGAGTGCCGTCACCGTTCCGTCCGGCGCGTCATGCTCCTGGAGGGAGATCGCCAGCCAGTAGCACGCCGCCGCGTTGCCGCCGTCGCAGAGGGCGAGGCACTGCTGCATCTCCGGCGCCTTGCATCCGCCGCTCCCTTTCAGAAACGTGAGGTCCTGCTCCTCGCGCATCAACGCGGACGGGCATTTGTCCACTTCGCCGCGCCATGCAGCGACCGACACGCGATGCGTGACCTGCGCCACCGTCTCCGCTGGTGAGGGAGCGTCGTCGCACGCCGCCATCAGAAGGACCAGGGCGATGCTTTTGCGGGGCGGGCAGATCAGACCATCACCAATGTGGTGACGTCGCGTCCCTGAATGAACTCGCCGGACGTCGTCTCCCCGGTCAGGCGGATCGGAACCTCCTCGGCCGTTTCTCCCGCGATCAGCCGGCAGTCGAAGTGCGGAAAGATGATCACTGTCGCCTCCGTCGCGCCCTGCGGAGGGTGAATCGGCTCGACGACTTTGCCGTGCTGCGCACGGAGGAAGCTCGATTCGACAACGACCGATCCTGGTTTCATCGCGCTCAGAACGCGAGAGTCGCCATAGTTGGCGACCTTGATCCGGAGCTGCGCGCCCGAGGTGGGGATCGTGATCGTCGCTTCCACGCGAATGCGCGTCGCCTTGCGGCGGTCAGGGTTGATCGATCGAAACACGTGCAGCGCGTCCAGGCATGCCGGGCACGCGGTGACGTGCATGGCACGGGCGGAGTCCGGCGCATACGGGAGGTCGTGAGCGATGTGCTCTGCGACTTCGTTCGCGGACAGGCATTCCACGGTTGGGCCGAGGGGCTCGTTCAGAACCTCGGCCAAAGATAAATCGGGGAGTCCGATTCCTGCTTCACGAAGCCGGTTGCGAGAGCGGGTGATGTCCGCCCACTCGACGCGCACCGGCCCAAGATGTTCATGGTCAGCCATTTGCGAATTCTCCTTCAGATAGAAGACGCTGAGACAGTCCTGATCCTTACGACCCGTCGATCTTTTTTCGCAAGAGCTCCAGACCTCGCTGGTATTGCGTGTAAATGCCTTTAGGACTGATGTTTAGCGCACGGGCGACCTCGGCCAGCGAAGCGTCTCCCTCGAGCAGCCGTGTGAAGATCGAGTGATAAGGCTGAGGCAGATCGTAAACGGCCCGGCGCACGGCTTCGGCGCGCTCGTCCGTAAGCAACCGCTCTTCGACGTTCGCGGGCTCGACGTGCGATTCAGAGAGCCGGAGCGCCCCATGGAGACGTTGGACGCGCCGGTATTCATCGATCGCGCGATGGATGACGACCGTCGATACGTACGCCTCCAGATCGTCGATCGGCTGTTCCCGGATCACGCGGCCTTCCACGATCTCGATGATCACGTCGTGCACGAGATCCTGCGCCGTGTGCAGAGCGATCCGGAAACGCTTCACCAGCACGAGCGTCAGACGAGGCGCCAGGCCGTTCAGAAGCCGTTCGGCGAGCGCTTGCACGTCGGAGCTCATGGCTTCTGCCGTAACGCCTTGACCAGTTCCACTCTCGCATACGAGGCCGCGAGTCGAATGACTGCCGTGTCGAGATCGCACCAGTGCATGACCGAGTCCGTTCCCTCGCACAGTTTTCCCAGACAGTCGAGAGTCATGTCGTGGAGCGCATCGGGCACGTACCCGTACGATCCCAGGACTTCGTTGAGCTTCAGAAAGATATCCGTGTAATACCGATCGCTCAGTTCCTGCAGGGCGTAAGGATTGCCTTCCTTGCACGCGCGCAGCAATGCGCGGTCGCGCTCGTGCTCACTGTGTGGCGCCATAGTGCTCCAGTGCCTCTTTCATCGCCGTTCGACCCGACCGCGCCAGCCGTGCGCGCGCCGAGCGACCGATCCGAAAGTCGAGCGTCGAGACGCCACCGAGGTCCGGCCGCACCATGAGAACGTTCTTCATGATTTCCGGGCCGAGCGCTTCGGACATACAGTCCTCCATGCGCCGCAACAGAACATCCAGCATGTGATTGAAGGCCCGGGCGGCACGGACCAGCCCGAAGAAACTGTCGAGCTTCACCACCGCACCGCCATAGGTGACGCTCGACGCCACGGTAAGCCGCGAAGGATCGTTCAGCCGCGCCAGATCGAACCGGCAGTTGCCGGTCGTGCCGCCGTCCCAGCACGACACATCGCGTCCATCGATGTTCACGGTGACGTCCTTGAAAACCACAGGGATGGAGATACTCGCACGAACGGCCCTGCCGACATCCGTTTCCGCTGCGGTATGCGCGGACAGGTGGTGAGGACCCCGTCGCCGCGTCAGTGACGGTAACCGTCAAATCGAAACCGAGCGAGCCGAAAGTCACACATTTGGCGGTCTCGAAGTCGAGGAGCTTCGTCCTGAGCCATTTCTCGATGAGGCGTCCGTGAACGCCGCCGCGGCGAAGGAAACTGAAGTAGTTCAGATCGACGAGCTTCTGGAAGTTCTGGGCGAAGAGCAGCGCGCGTACGCGGGCCGCGGCATGTGCCTGCCGTTCCCGCGGCGGCTCGTTTCTGAACTGGACCCCCACGCCGTGAGCGAACAAGGCCCCGATGAGCGCTCCGATGCTCGTGCCCACGATCGACTTGATCTCGAAACCCTGGGCCACCAGTTCTTCGATGACACCGATGTGCACGAATCCCTTTGCGCCCCCTCCGCCGAGGGCGAGATTGACCGGACGCAACTCCATCTCTAACTGAAGAGTGATCGGGAAGAGACTTTCCCTACCTCGGGCCGGAAAACACTACTGCGCCGCTTCCGCCCGCGCCTTCTCGACGTCGATCGGCAGCCAGGACTCGATCTTCTGCGCGTCCACTTTCAGCTTGCGGCCGAAGAGCTTCTTCCACGCCCCCAGCAGGCCGGTCTTCCAGAGGGCGTAGCCGCTGTAGCCCGTGATCACCGAGAACTCGCCGAAGCGGAGGTGGCGCAGTCCCTGTTTGATCAGCCAGGGGATGCGCACGGCGAAGATCAGCAGCGGATACGACTCTTGCGGCTCGTTGTACGCGCGCACCCGGGTGAGCAGGCGGTCGAACCACGCGCGAGGGATGCGCCACACCAGCAGGATGTACAGCAGCACGTTCGCGAACGTCGGCCGCAGCGACGTGTAATTCGCGTTGATCTGCTCCAGATCGATCCCGTTCTCCTTCATCTGCTTCTCGAGCACCGTGTTCGGGATGACCCGCAGCGAGAAGATGTTTAGCGTGAACGGCCGGGCCAGACGGTAGATCAGCTCCAGCGTGTCGATCACGTCCTGGCGCGTCTCCACCGGGTTGTCGACGATGATGTCGTACGCCGGATTGATGTGGTACTTCGAGAACTTCGCCAGATCGCCGGCGGCCCGCTCGACGCGGGCGATGGGCGTGGGGCGGCGGTAGAAATCGAGGATGCGCTGCGAGCCGCTCTGGATGCCCATGCGCACCCGGTTCATGCCCGCCCAGGTCAGCACTTCCAGCTTGTCGGCCTGCACGTAGCTCGGGATCACGCCGTAGACGCAGAAGTTCAGCCCTACTTCCTCGCGCCACCGCTTGGCAAAGTCGGTGAGCTCGGTGAGGGGGATGGCCATGAAGCTGTCGTCGTGGAAGAGCACCGTGTTCAGGTGCGGATGGATCTCCCGCGCGCGCTTCACCTCAGTGACGATGTACTCCGCCGATGTGTGGCGGATACGCTTGTACTTCGGGTCGTTGGCGATGAAGACCGTGTTCCCGCAGAACGTGCAGTGCAGCGGGCAGCCGATCGACCAGATGGCCTGATACGCGAGCCCGTTGTTCTGCAGATAGTCCGACAGCTCGATGCGCCGGAAGCCTTTCGCCGGCGCGTAGATCCACTCCTCGCCCGCGTACTTTTGAAACGGGAGCGTCTCCAGCTCCGCGGCGCTCATCAGCGGGCGGAAGCCGTTGCGGATGATCGTCCCGTCCTTCTGCTTGAACCAGAAGTTCTGGATCTTCGTGCAGTCCCGGCCGCTGGTGTACAGCTCCAGCCATTCCGCGAACGGGAGCTCGCCCTCGCCGGTGCAGATCGCATCGACGTCCGCGAGGATGGCGTTCTCGGGATAGATGATCGGATGGATGCCGCCCCACATGATGTACGTCTCCGGGGCGAGCTCGCGGACCCGGGCGACGACCCTGGCGGCCGTGTCCGAGTAGCCGGTCATGCATGAGATGGCCAGCAGGTCGCTGCCCAGGAGTCCGCGGGCGATCTCATCGATCTGGTCGGGGCCGAACTTGAGGGCGGTGCCCATCTTCCGCGAGAACGACTTCCAGAAGGAGCGGTAGCTGTTCGTCCCGACGTAGAACAGGCGGGTGTCGGGGTTCACCTTCTCCATGAAGGCCGCCATCTTGCGGAAGCCCGTGGCGGTGATGCCGTCCTCGAAGGACACCATGTGGATCTTCATGCGGGTGGCGACAACATAACAGAGCCTTGCGCGCTTCCAGCGCCACTTCACCAGCCCCGAGCGAGCAACGCGAGTCGAGGGGCCAGCTTAGCCTCACCCAACTCGATCAGGATCACGACGACGGCGCGTTTGCGGTGAGACTACGTTGGCCCCTCGACTCGCGTTGCTCGCTCGGGGCTAATTTTCGTATCAACGAATTTTCCACTCCCCCTCAAACTCCAACGCAAGCGCCACGGCTGCTTCGGTGGTGCGCACGTTGACCAGCGCCTCCTCGTCGGTGCGCGAGATCACTTCCGCTTCCACCTCCGTTGGGTCGTGGCCGAGGGTCTCGCGCAGCGCGCGCAACTCCTTCTCGGGGCGGGGTTCCGACAGGTACTCCTGGGCTCGCGAGTAGCGGCCGGTGATCACTTCGCGGACGAAGCCTTCCGCCACCGCGTCGGGCGGCGGGACGAAGAGCTCGCGGTCGCCGAGCGAGACGGCGAGCGCCGTCGCGCCGACGAGGGCGGCGACGCCCATCACGACCCAGGCAAGCCGGGCCACCGGTCCTCCTTCTGCGCGACCTCCGCGTCGGGGCGAGGGATCACCGACAGATGGTGATCCGTCTCCACGTACGCGGTGCGGACCTCGTCGCGCTTCGCGTCCTCGATGCCGTGCTGCCGCAGCAGGTGCTTCAGATCCTGCTCGTTCAAGATCTCGCCACGCAGCGCGCGGCGGTCTTCGGCGCCGTCGTGCATCACCGCCACCGGCGAGCCGTTCACGAGCTTGTGGAACCAGGTCCAGCGATGCGCGCCGAGCTTCACCAGCACCTCGCTGGCCATGATCACCCCCACCGCGCACGCGAACTTCGCCGCCGACACCTCGCCCCATAGCATGTCGTCGATCAGGTCGCCGACGATCAGCGAGACGATCAGATCGATCGGCGTGGCCTGCGAGACCACGCGCTTCCCGGTCACGCGCGTCTGGAAGAGCAGATACGCGTACGCGACCAGCGCCCGGACGGCGATCCGTCCCGGATCCATCAGCCGATCGCCTCCGGCGCGTCGGTGCGGATCTCATCCCCCGCCACGTCGTCGGGTTTCAGCCCGTGCAGGTCGTACTTCTGCAGCGGCTCGGCCCACTGGTGGCGGATGACGCTCAGCAGCCCGTCCACCTCCAGCATGGCCAGCTTCACCTCGCGCAGATCGGTGACGCCCTGCAGCCGCAGCGCGGCCATCACTTCCTTCTCGTTCATCAACTCGTGGCGCAGGCCGCGGCGGACGATCTCGCCGTTGCGCACCAGCTCCGTCGGCTTCCCCTCGAAGAAGCGGTTCAGGCCGTGGTCCCAGTACGTGAGCCAGCTCGTGACGTACTTGGCCAGGGCCACGACCATGATGGCGGTGAAGCCCTGCAGCAGGGTGACGTCGCCGTAGATGATCTCGTCGACGACTTCGCCGAGCATCAGGGCGATCAGGAGATCGAAGGCGGTGAAGTTGCCGATGGTGCGCTTGCCGAGGAGGCGGATGACGAGGAGCATCGCGGCGTAGACGAGGAGGGCGCGCGCCGCGGTCAAGCCGAGCTCTTGCCAGTCCATAGGAGTTTCTCCGCAGTCGAGCTCAGGCAATTGCAGTGCCCGTGGTGCTATGGTCGGGGCGATGATCGACGCGGGTGCGCGCCGCGCGGCGCTGCATGTCTCGATCGCCGCGCTGCTGCTCGCGGCGGCGAAGGCCGCGGCCGGAATCGCCTCCGGCTCGGTGGCCGTGTTGTCCTCCGCGCTCGACTCCGCCGCCGACGCGCTGGCCTCGTTCGCGAACTACCTCTTTCTGCGACTGGCCAGCAAGCCGCCGGATGCGGATCATCAGTTCGGTCACGGCAAGGCCGAGCATCTCGCCGCGCTGCTGCAGGGCGTGATCCTGTTCTGGGGCGCGGTAATGCTGTGCGTGCGCGCCGCGGAGCGCATCCGCAACCCCGAGCCGATCGAGTCGAGCGGCGCGGCGATCGTGACGATGATCGCCTCGATCTTCGTGACCGTCGGCATCACCGTCTACCTGCGCCGCAACGCCGCCCGCAGCGGCAGCGCCGCGCTCTCCGGCGACGCGCTGCACTACACCTCGGACATCGCCGCGAACCTGGCCACGATCGGCGCACTCATCCTCGTCCGGGCGACCGGCAACGTGCTGTTCGACGCGATCTTCGGGGTGATGGTGGCGGGCTGGATCGCCTGGAACTCGGTCTACCTGATCTGGAACGCGGCGAACGACCTCATGGACGTGTCGATCCCCGAGGATGAGATCGCGGCGGTGGTGGAGGCGATCGAGCGGGCCGACCCCGCGGTCGCCGGCTACCGCGAGCTGCGCACCCGCCGCGCGGCCGGCGTCCGCTTCATCGAGTTCGAGCTCCTCATCCAGCGCGACATCTCCTTCGAGCGCGCCCACGACGTGACCGAAAACGTGAAAGCCGCCATCCGCGCCCGCTTCGAGCGAAGCGTGGTGACGGTGCATGCGGAACCCGTTTGACCGCTGCGCGGTCGTTGCTGGTTGCTGCGTTCGCGGTCGTTGCTGGTTGCTGGTTGCTGGTTGCTGGTCAGGCAACGCGTGAGCTCGGTCGCTCTCGCGATGAATGTGCTGGAACCCCATCCCCCACGAGCAACCAGCAACCAGCAACACAGCAACATCCCGCGAAGCGGGCGCCACCTTTGCAAACGCCCTCCCCCATGGGCAATTTACTTTGGATCATCATCGTCGTTCTCGTCATCCTGTGGCTGCTGGGATTCTTTGCCGTGAACATCGGCGGGAACTTCATCCACATCCTGCTGGTGATCGCATTGATCCTGCTGATCTACCGGCTGGCGACGGGCCGGCGCGTGGTATAGCGTCCGGTGAATGGGTGCCCCGGAGGTTGCGCGCGTCGTCGTTGCGCTGGCAGTGGCGGTGTCTCTCGCAGTCCTCGGGGCCCATCCGCGCGTCCTGCAGTGGGAGCGGCGCCTCGGCCTGACCGTTCTGGCCAGCTCGGGGTTTCCCTTTCTGCTGCTCGGCCTCTTCTTTCGTGAGCTCGACGTTCTCACGCCGCGCGTGCTCACCGACCTCCGCCCGCTCTTCGAGTTCGGGCTGGGGTGGGTCGGGCTCACCATCGGCACGAACCTCGAGCTGAGGCGATTCGACCGCCTTCCCGCGTCGTTCGCGCCGGTCATCGCCCTCGCGTCCCTGCTGCCGATCCTCTGTGCGGCGGTCGCGTGCTCGCTGATACTCATTTGGCTCGGCGTCACTCCCGGCCGCGGCCTGATCCGCGACGCCCTGATCCTCATGGCCTGCGCCGCGGTGAGTGCGCCGGCCAATCTCGAGCTCCTGCTGCGCAAGTGGAAGTCGTCGATGCGGCTCGTGCTCGAGGTGACCCGCGTCGACCAGCTCGCGGCCCTGGGTATCCTCGGCTTCACCGCGATCATGTTCCGCCCCGACCGCACCGTGACGCTGTGGCATCTCCCGCGGAGCGGCTGGTTCCTCATGACCCTCGGCCTGGGCGCTCTCCTCGGCACGCTCCTCTATCTGCTCGTGCGCAACGTGCGCGAGCGCACCGAGGAGCTGGCGCTGCTGATGGGGGCCGTGGCGCTGGCGTCGGGGATGGCCGGCTATCTCGCCCTGTCCGTGGCCGTCGTCGGCGCGCTCGCCGGCGCGGTGCTGATCAACTTCCCGCTGCGGCGCAGCGACCGGATCGTGCAGACCCTGCGCGACGTCGAGCGGCCGATGTACTTCCTCTTTCTCTTCATCGTCGGCGCGGCCTGGCGTCCGGATGAGTGGCAGGGCTGGGCCCTCGGCGGCGTGTTCGCCCTGTCCCGCGGCTACGGCAAGGTCCTGGCGGCGCGGATCGCGTCGTGGATGGAGAAGGACCTGCCGGAGTGGCGGGTGCTGTCCGTGTCGCTGCTGCCGGAGAGCACGGTCGCCATCGTGGTGCTCTTCAGCGCGACGACGATCGGCGGCGCCGGAGCGTCCGCGCCCGTGCGATGGGCCATCAACGCGGTGATCGTCGGGAGCGTGCTGACCGAGGTCGCGGTGCAGGCGTTCCAGCGGCGCGAGGCCGCGGCGGCATGATCACCCGCGCGCTGCTGGTCATCGGAACCGTGGCCGCGCTGACGTACGCAACGCGCACCTTCGTGCCGCGCGGCGCAACCATCACCGGATCCGGCGCCGCGCTCGCGTTCGGGTTCCTGCTGATCGTGGCCGTGCAGGCGGCTCACATCTGCGACCGCCTGAAGATGCCGCGGCTGACGGGCTACATCCTGATCGGCATCGCCTTCGGCCCCGAGCTGGCGGGATTCGTGTCCCGGCGCATGCTGGCCGACCTCGCGCTCGTCAAGGGGACGGCGGTGGGGCTGATCGCGTTCCTGGCCGGCTGCGAGCTGAACCTGCGCAAGCTGGCCCCGCGCCTGCGCGCCCTCGGCACGACGGCGATCCTGACCATGGCCGGCGCGGCGTTGCTGCTCTTCGGACTGTTCTACGGCATCACGTTTCTGCTGCCGGTGTCGGCGGACTACACCGTGCTGCAGCGCATCGTCGTGGCCATGATCGCGGCGAACGTGCTCGCGGCGTACTCGCCGGCGGTGGTGGTGGCAATCCTCTCGGAGACGAAGGCCCGCGGGCCGCTCAGCGAGAGCGCGCTGTCGATCGTCGTGCTGGCGGACCTCGTCATCGTGATCACGTACGCGCTCTCCAGCACGTTCGGCCACGGCGTGTTTCCCGGACCCTCGCAGCAGAGCGCGCTCGGCCTGCTGATGCCGCACATCTTCGGCTCGATCGTGGCGGGACTCATCGCCGGCGGCGCGCTCGCGCTCTATGCGACCCGCGTCAGTGCGCGCAGCGGCGTTTTCACGTTCGCGGTGCTCTTCGTGGCGGCGGAGGCGGGAGCGGCGCTGCATCTCAATCCGCTGCTCATCGGACTGACCGCGGGGCTGCTCCTGGAGAACGTGACCGCGATCGGCGGCGAGCGCCTGTCGCACGCGGCGGAGGCCGTGGCCATGCCGACCTTCGCCATCTTCTTCGCCGTGGTCGGCGCGGAGGTGCAGCTGCAGGCGTTTCTACACACGGCACCGTTCGCGATCGGAGCCGCGCTCGTGCGGGCGCTGGGCATCTGGATCGGCGCGCTGATCGCCGCGCGCATCGTGAAGCTCGACGCCGTCTTCGCGCGACGTCTCACCCTCGGCCTCCTGCCTCAGGCCGGCGTGGCCATCGCGCTCGCCGCGCTCCTGCTGGCCGATTTTCACCCCTGGGGCGCCGTCATCGGCACGATCGTCCTCGGCACGATCATCGTCAATCAGCTCATCGGGCCGGTGCTGTTCCGCAACGCGGTCATCGCGTCAGGGGAGGCGTCGCCGCCGCCTTCCACGCCCGAACCAGCGCCGAGACCTTCTCCCGATCCACTCGCCCATCCGTCTTGAGGGATGTCCCGGCGATGGCGCCGTCGGCATCGCTGAACTGCCCCGCGTTCTCCGCGGTCAGGCCGCTGCCGACGAGGAGCGGTGCGTCGACTTCGCGCCGCAGCTCGCGCAGTCGCTCCGGATCGGCTGCCGCGCCGGTCTCGCTGCCGGTGACGATGATCGCGTCGGCGAGGCCGCGCAGGCGGAGGTCTTTCGCCGAGGCCTCACCCATCGGCGTGGCGTGCTTGACGAGGTGGTCGGCGAAGATCAGCACGTCCGGCGCGAGCGCCGCGCGCTTGCGCAGCGTCGCGTACGCGTCGCCCTCGATGATCCCCTGATCCGTGACCGCGGCGCCGGTGTGGATGTTCACGCGGATGAACGCCGCCCCGGTTGCCGACGCAATGGCCAGCGCAGACAACGCGTCATTGCGCAACACGTTCACCCCGATCGGCAGTGTGACCTCGCGCGAGATCTCCGCGATCACCCGCGTCATCGCCGCGACCGTCTCCGCCTCCACCCGCCCCCGCGTGAACGGCCTGTCGCCAAAGTTCTCGATGACCATCCCATCGCACCCTCCCTCGGCAATCGCATGCGCGTCATGAAGCGCGAACTCCAGCACCTCATCGAGCGAGGCAAACAGCGGCGCCCCCGGCAACGGCCCAAGGTGAACCATGCCGAACAGCGCGCGCGCGGAGAAGCGGGAAGCGAAAGCGGTGCGGGTGAGCATAAGCGACGTGCTGGGTGCTGAGTGCTGAGTGCTGAGTGTTGACGGGAGCGGCTCAGCACTCAGCACCCAGCACTCAGCACTTTATACTCCCACGCGCATGTCGGACCTGATGCTCTTCAACACCTTGTCCCGCGAGAAGGAACCGTTCGTTCCGGTCGTGCCCGGCGAGGCTCGCGTGTATTCGTGCGGTCCGACCGTCTACGGCAACCCTCACATCGGCAACCTGCGCACCTTCCTGTGGAGCGATCTGCTGTGCCGCTATCTGCAGTACCGCGGACTGCGGGTCACGCAGGTCATGAACATCACCGACGTCGAGGACAAGATCATCCGCAACGCCGCGGCGGCGGGACAGGACATCCGCACCCACGTCGAGCCCTACATCGTCGCGTTCCACGACTCGCTGAAGCGCCTGCGCATCCGTGAGGCCTCCGCGTATCCGCGCGCGACCGAGTACATCGACCAGATGGTCGAACTGGTCAACACCTTGACCGAGCGCGGACACACGTACGTGGCCGAGGGCTCGACCTACTTTCGGGTGTCGACGCTGCCCGGCTACGGCAAGCTCGCCCGCGTCGAGATCGACACGAGCAGCGAGTTCTCGCGCATCGAGTCCGACGAGTACGAGAAGGAGTCCGCGCGCGACTTCGTCCTCTGGAAGGCGAAGAAGGGCACCGAGCCGTCGTGGCAGACCGCGATCGGCGAAGGCCGTCCCGGATGGCACCTCGAGTGCTCCGCCATGTCCATGCGTCTCCTCGGCGACACCTTCGACATCCACACCGGCGCGGTGGACCTGATCTTCCCGCACCACGAGAACGAGATCGCCCAGAGCGAAGGGGCGACCGGCAAGCCGTTCGTGCGCTTCTGGCTCCACGGCGAGCACCTCAGCATCGACCAGCAGAAGATGTCCAAGTCGCTGGGCAACATCTACACGCTGCCCGAGGTCGAGGAGATGGGGTACTCGCCGCTCGCGCTCCGCTACGCCCTGCTGTCCGTGCCGTACCGCACGAAGCTGAACTTCACCAACCAGTCGCTCGACGACGCCAAGAATGCGCTGACGCGGATCGAGTCGTTCAAGCTGAGGCTCGACGAGGTGGCGCGCTCCGGGCCTCGCGACGCGGCGCACGCGGACGAAGGCGGCGACGCGCTGATCGGACGGCTCCTGAACGATTTCCAGGAGGCGATGGACGACGACCTGAACACGGCCGGCGCGCTGGCCGCGCTGTTCACGTTCATCCGCGACGGCAACACCGCCATCGACGAAGGCCGCATCTCCTCGGGCGATGCCGAAGGGATGCGCGCGGCGCTGCGCAAGATCGATCCGGTGCTGGACGTCTTCCCCGAGGTCGAGCAGTCGATCGATGCGGAAGTCGAGTCACTGATCGAACAGCGCAACGCGGCGCGCAAGGCCCGCAACTTCGCGGAGAGCGATCGCATCCGCGACCTGCTGCTGTCGAAGGGCATCGTGCTCGAGGACACGCCGGGCGGCGTGCGCTGGCGCCGGAAGTAGGACCGCCTCGCGTGTCATCCCGAGCGTAGTCGAGGGGCCAGGGGGGGGGGGGGACCAGGGATGATACGCG
>DATLOL010000115.1:0-7427 GCA_035536275.1 Thermoanaerobaculia bacterium | reverse complement strand
GCCGCCGTTTTTCAGTTCGGCGGCCGAGAGCGGCCGCCGCTCCACTTTCACTTCTTCGGGTTCTCGGCGCCGCTGCGGTGCAGTTCCGCGTTGATCCGGCCGAGGAGGATGCGCGCCACGCGCAGGTCATGGCCGGCGTCGATGCCTAGCAGCGTCAGGTCGCCGCCGCCCCACATCAGACCTGCCAGCACCAGCATCTGTGTGATCTCGCCGATCAGCGTCGGCAGCGCCTCCGATGCGTCGGTCGTCAGTCCGGCCACGACCTCGCCGATCATCATGACGACCATCAGCACGGCCAGCACCTTGAACAGGCGCGCGATGTAGCGAAGCGTGACGTACGGCTCGAGGTCGTGCGAGCGCACTTCCTCCTCGACCGTGCGTTTGTCCCCTTCCCGCACCGGCGGTGCGCCGCACGTCGGGCAGACCACCGACGGATCGGGGCGCCTGCTCTGACATTCGGGACATGTGATTTCTGTATCCACCTCTGACCTCCTTCGCTCAACCGCTGCCTGATCCGCGCCAGCGGGCGCGGGAGCCGCGCACGTCGATATGTGTGAAAGGTCCGTGCCCGCAGCACGCGACGTAGATTCCGATGCCTCCGACCAGCGAGCGATGCTTCTTCTCCACGCGCTCCGCGGCCCGCGCGAACTTTTCCGCGTCCGCGACCGTCACCCGCCGGTCGCCGGTGATGTCGTCCGGCTGGCCGTCGCGGTTGTTGTCCACGTAGACGTCCGCGCCGTCACCGTACATGTGCCGGGAGAGGTTCGCGCGTCCGGACGTGTTCCCGCCGCCGGAGTTGTAGCGCGGCGTGCGGAATCCGCTCATCACGTGCACGTGCTCCACGCGCACGCCTTCCTTCTGCAGCTCCTGGATCGTCAGCTCGAGCTTGTCGATCAGCAGCGGATCCACGAACACGTACTTCGGCCAGACGTTGAACTGATCCTTGGTCAGGAACTGCCGGACCCGGAAGTGCTCGGAGACCCGGAACTCCTGGTTTTCGCGCGTGACATGGATGAAGCCCGACGGCGCGGCATAGCGCGGAGAGCGGGGCGTCCCTCCGCGCTCGAAGGGCCACGTGCCGAGGTGATAGGTGCCGATGCGGCCACCTTTCTTCTGCGAGCGGGGCACGAGCGTGACGATGCTCAGGTCCTCGATCGGGCGGCTGGCTTCGTCGATCTTCACCGAGAACTGGTAGATGCCGGGCTTGGACGGCGCGCGGAAATCCGCAGGCGCTCCGGCGATGACGGCCGTCGCTCCGCCGGGCACCGACTGCACGACGCGCGATCCCGGCAATGTCGGCGCGTAGCGCAGATCGCCGCTCAGGCCGCGCAGCGGATGCAGGAAGCCCAGCATCGCGTCGGAGAGGTACGTGGGCTTTGGCACGGCCGGACTGACCGAACGGGTGATGCTCTTCATGGGACTCGGCGGCGGGTCCGTGGGCTCGGTGTGCTCGGCTCCGGCGATCGTGACCGGGGTGTCCCGCGCCATCTGCATCTCCACGATCGCGCCCACCCACATCGTCGTGTACAGCAGCACGACGATGACCGCCATCCACGTGAAGATGTGCTCCTGGCGCTCGGTCCTCAGACCGCCGTGGATGCGATGGCGCTTCGGCGCCTCGGGGAAAAGCGGTGATCCGCGCTCAGGCACGCGACGCGCGATGCTTCATGCTTTGTGCCCGACTACGGAAAGTACCCCCGCGGGGCGCGGAGGTTCTGCTTGCCGCTCGACGTCACCTGCAGCGGCCGCCACTGGTCCGGCACGTTCGCCTCGGAGTGAAAGACGATCTGGTACTGCTGCCGCAGCTCCTGGGCGATCCGCGTGTACACCTTCTCCAGCTCGCGCTCGTTCTGGATGATGAAGTACGTCGCGCCCGTGTCCTCAGCGATCCGATCGAGGCGGCGAGCCTGCACCTTTCCCACACCGAGCTTCATCCACCGCGACAGCGACTTGTTCTTCACCACCGGGTACACCGGCACGCCGGCGTAGCGCGCGTAGTGGACGAGATGGGCGAGCTTGAACGTGCTGCCCTGATCGACCCCGTCCGTGAGCACGACCAGCGCCGCGCGGCCGGGGATCTTCTGGATCTGGTAGAGCATCTCGATGACGCTGTCGTAGAGGTGCGTCTCGCCCATCGGCTTCACCGCATCGACCGCCTGGGCGACCTTGTTCCAGTCGTTCGTGTAGTCCGTGAGCCAGAACGTGCGCTGATGGAAGCCGGCCACGGCCAGGCGGTCCTGCGGCCGCAGCAGCGTTCGCGCGAACTGCTTCGCCGCCGCCTTCACCACCGGGAGTTCCTCGAGCATCGACTCCGAATAGTCGATCAGCAGGATGACGTGCAGCGGCTGATCCGTGGCCGGGACGAGGTTCTCCACGTTGCGGCGCGTGCCGTTGTCGATGAGGGTGAGCTGATCGGCGCGGAGCGGGGCACCGTCGGCGACCGAGACCGGGATCTGCTGCACGGTGACATCGGTCTGCAGATGCGCGCGGTCGCCGAAGAACCAGACGTCGTTCGCCTCCTCGCCCCGCGTGCTCCGCGCGACGACGCGCGCGTACACCGCGCCGGGATACTTCGAGGCGTCGACGCTCACGCTGTACGGCGCGTACGCGGCGGTCCCGACTTTCTCCTCGCCGACATAGAAGTCGACGCCGCCGATCGCGATCTCCGCGGGCCGGAGCACGTTCGCGTGCAGCGCCGCCGTGCCGCTCTCCGGCCACTGCGCCGGGGCCTGCATCTTCACGCGGAACGGCGGGCGCGGATCGTTCACGACCATCTCGTCCTCACCCACCACGTTGCCCTGCGCGTCATAGCCGACCGCGCGCATGCGCATCCGGCGGATGTAGTAGCCGACGTTCACCTGCGCGGTCATCTTCAGGCCGCGCGCCTCCGCGTACGCCACGCCGTTGATGAGCAGCGCCAGACGCTCGACCGGGGCCTCGGCCACCACCGGCACCAGCAAAACGCCGGAGACGAGGCCGGAGGGCTTCTCCGTGATGCGGACCGTCTGTGCACCGAGCGACGTCGTGAACGCCAGCAGAACGAGGAGTCTCTTCACGCCGCGTTCAAACAGCTCGTCCGAACGCCGTCATCCCTCGTGCGCGCGAACCCAGAGAAATCCCAGAACTCGCGCAGTGAGTGTCATTCCGTGCCGCGGAGACGGCACGGAATCCCCCGCTTGAATCAGGGGATCCCGCATCTCTCCGCGATGCGGGATGACACGAGAAGCGTTCACCTGCGAAAGACTTTGTACAGGTCGACGCGCTTCGTCTTCGCCAGAACGGGCTTCCAGAGGTCGCCCACATCCTTAAGACGCGCGACGGCGTTATCGAGTCGAAAATCTTCGGTCTTCACGCCGCGCTCGATCTCGTCCCAGGTCACGGGCATCGACGCGCCGGCGAACGGCGTGGGGCGGATCGAGTAGATCGACGCCAGCGTCCGCCCCCACGCGTTCTGGTTGTAGTCCACGAGCACGCGCCCGTGAGGGCGGTTCGCCTTGCGGTACTCGGCGGTGATGATCTTCGGATGGCGTTTCTCCAGCTCGAGAGCGACGGCCTTCGCGAACGCCCACACTTCTTTCTGCGTCGGCTCGCGTCTGATGGGGATGTAGACGTGGATGCCTTTCGCCCCCGTGGTCTTCGGATAGGTGGGCATGTCGAGCGCGTCGAGGATGTCGCGCACGTGCAGCGCGACATCCCGCACTCTCGCAAAGTTGGCGCCCGGACCGGGATCGAGATCGAAGTGGAGGAAGTCGGGGCGGTCGGTGTCGTCGCAGCGCGCGTACCAGGGGTTGAGATCGATGCACCCGAGGTTGATCAGCCAGAGGAGCGAAGGGAGGTCCTGGACGATCGGGAAATTGATGATGCCCGCCGAGCCGTGATCGATGACGCAGATCTCGATCCACTCCGGCCGCGGCTCCGGCGCTCGCTTCATGTAGAAAAAGTCGCCCTCCGCGCCGTTGGGATAGCGCTTCATCACCATGGCCCGATCGTGCAGATGTTGAAGCAGCCATGGCGAGACGTCGGCGTAGTACTGCAGCAGGTCGCGCTTGGTGATGCCGAGCTTCTTCCAGAACGGTTTGCGCAGGTTCGTGAGTCGCACTTCGCGCGCACCGAACTTGAGAATGACGTCTGTCGCGTCGGCCGGAAGGTCGAGTTTCTTCACGAGCTCAGTTTGCGCGCCGCCTGTTCCACCGCGCGACGCCGCTCGTCCTGCATCTTCGACAGGCGCCGGAGCACCGCCTCCCGCACCTCGGCCGGTGCAGCGTCCGGCGACTCGCCGTACTCGATGGCCAGCCTCACTTCCTCGGCCACGCGTCGGCCGTGCGTCTCCTCGGCGATGCGCAGTGCGATGTCGATGCCGGCGGTCACGCCTCCGCCGGTAATGCGATTGCCGCTCACGACGACGCGCTCGCGCTTCGGCCACGCGCCGAAGGCCTGGAGGTAGTCCATCGATGCCCAGTGCGTCGCCGCCTCGTAGCCGGCCAGCAGTCCGGCGGCGCCGAGGAGCAGCGCGCCCGTGCACGCGGAGGTCACCCACTGCGCGTGTGTGCCGTGACGCTGCAGAAAGCCGATCAGCTCCTCATCGAGCATGGCCTCGTTGACACCCGGCCCGCCCGGCACGAAGAGGATGTTGCAGCCGCCCAGCTCCGCGAAGGTCAGCGTCGGAACGATGGCCAGCCCGCCTTCGCTGATCACCGGCTCGGCGTTCGCGGCGACGAGCTCCACGTCCGCGTCCGGGAGGCGGTGAAAGACCTCGTAGGGACCGGTGAGGTCGAGCTGGGTGAAGCGGGGGAACAGAACGCAGGCGATCGCTACCACGACGGTTGATTTTATCCCGCGCGCAGACGCGGGATCTCGGTGCTTACGAGATACGTGTGTCGAGCGCGGCCCGCGAGGCCCCGGAGATCCCGCGTCTGCGCGCGGGATAAACTCGTCGCTACCACGACTCGGGCATCTTCCCGCTGCCACCGGTGCGATGCCGCGGCGCGTCGAGCGTCGTGTACTCGAGCTCCTTGTTCGCGCGCACGGCGCGCAGCATCAGGCCGCCGCGGGCCATGTCGCCGAGACCGGCGAAGACCTTCGGGAAGCGCAGCCAGGGGCCGAGGATCGGACGCAGCACGTCGACGTACTTGCCGGTGGCCACGCTGCCGAGGAGCACGACCTGCGCGTCGGGCGCGAGCATCGCCGCGAGCTGCTTCGCGTGATCGCGCAACGGCTTCGTGTAGCTGCGCGACGCGACGTCGACGTCGATCTTCTTCATCCGCTTCATGCGCTCTTCGTTGAACCGCCAGTCCGGCGGCACGAGTCCGTACCCCGAGGTGATGACGAAGACGCCCTCGGGCGGATTCGCGAAGTGGCGCGCGTACGCGATCTTGCCGCGGAAGTAGAGCGCGGACATGAACGCGAATGCGTCGGCGATCGGCACTCCCTCAGGCGACCGAAACCGCACCGCCGCGTCGAACTTCGCACGCGGCGACGCGAGCTGCTTCGCCCGCAACCCCGAGAGGTTGGCGGGCGAGACGAGGAAGAGCGTCGTCACATCCTGAGAGTAGCCGTCTTCGCAGCGATCTTTGCGACTTTCTACCTTTGAGACTCCCAACGATTTGGTGAGATACGCCGCCGTCGGCGATTCCGGCACCGTGGCCACGTGCTCCGGCGTGCCGGTGGCGATGATGCGGCCGCCGCCGTCGCCGCCTTCGGGGCCGAGGTCGATGACGTGGTCGGCGGTCTTGATGACGTCGAGGTTGTGCTCGATGACGACCACCGTGTTGCCGCGCTCCACGAGCCCGTGCATCAGGTGCAGGAGCTTCGACACGTCGTCGAAGTGCAGGCCCGTGGTCGGCTCGTCGAGGATGTACAGCGTCTTGCCCGTGGCGCGCTTGGCGAGCTCCTTGGCCAGCTTCACGCGCTGGGCCTCGCCACCTGACAGCGTCGTCGACGACTGGCCGAGGGTGATGTAGCCCAGGCCGACTTCATCGAGCGTGTGCAGGATGTTGTGGATGCGCGGGATGTTGCGGAACACGTCCGTGGCCTGTTCGACGGTCATGGCCAGGATCTCCGCGATCGAGAAGCCCTTGTACTTCACCTCGAGTGTCTCGCGGTTGTACCGCTTGCCGCCGCAGACGTCGCACTTCACGTAGATGTCGGGCATGAAGTGCATCTCGATCTTGATCTGCCCGTCGCCCTTGCAGGCCTCGCAGCGGCCGCCCTTCACGTTGAAAGAGAAGCGTCCCGGTCCGTACCCGCGCATGCGCGCCTCCGGCGTGCCCGACATCAGGTTGCGGATCTCGCCGAAGAGCTGCGTGTACGTCGCGGGGTTCGAGCGCGGCGTACGGCCGATCGGCGACTGATCGATGTCGATCACCTTGTCGATCAGCTCCAGCCCGTCGATGCGATCGTGCTCGCCCGGCGTGTCGAGTGCGTCGTAGAAGTGCTTCGACAGCGCCTTATAGAGGATGTCGTTGACGAGCGTCGACTTGCCGGAGCCGCTGACGCCCGTCACCGCGATGAAGACGCCCAGTGGGATCTCGACGTCGAGATTCTTGAGGTTGTTCTGCCGCGCGCCGCGGATCACCAGCTTGTTCCCGTTGACGGGGCGACGCACGGGCGGCACCTCGATCTTCGCTTCGCCGCGGAGGTACTGCGCGGTGAGCGAGCTCGGGAACGTCTTGACCTGCTCCAGCGTCCCCTCGGCGACGACGTGGCCTCCGTGTACGCCAGCGCGGGGACCGAGGTCGATGATGTGGTCCGCGGTTTCGATGGTCTCCTCGTCGTGCTCGACGACGATGACCGTGTTGCCGAGGTCGCGCAGCTCCAGAAGTGAGTCGATCAGGCGGCGGTTGTCGCGCTGGTGCAGTCCGATCGACGGCTCGTCGAGCACGTAGAGCACGCCCATCAGCTTGGAGCCGATCTGTGTGGCCAGGCGGATGCGCTGGGCCTCGCCGCCGGAGAGGGAGCCGGTCTTGCGGTCGAGGGTGAGGTAGTCCAGGCCGACGTCGAACATGAAGCCCAGGCGGGCGGAGATTTCGCGGACGATGGGCTCGGCGATGCGGGTGGCCTCCTCGCCGAGGCGCAAAGTCTCGAAGAAGCGCTTGGCGCGCTCGACCGTCAATCTCGTGACGTCGTCGATGCTCAGCCCCGGCAGGTTCGGTCCCGCGGCGCCGTTGGGCTTGCCGTTGCTCTTGCCGTTCGTCGCGGCGGCGCCGTTCCCGTTCGAATCGGCCATGCGGGCGTTCACGTTCTTCGGGCTGGCCTCGCACGGGTCGTCGCCCGGCGGCGTGGCGACAGAATCAATCCCGCCGTGGTTGATCGGCGCGTAGGCGGCGGCCGTCGAGCACGCCCGCGCGGTGTGCGTTTCATCGGGCGGCAGCGGCGCCGGCAGGCCGCCTTCCGTGTGCAGGCGGACGGCGAGCGCCTCCTTGCGGAGC
>DATLOL010000114.1:0-16427 GCA_035536275.1 Thermoanaerobaculia bacterium | reverse complement strand
GGCGGCGCGCTTTGCGCGCCGCCGCGTTGCTGGTTTCCGACCGCCCGGCCCCCTGTTTTCCTTCCGCCCGCGCACCCGTTGCTGCGGGGAGCGTCGCCCGCGCGATACGGCACCAGCAACACAGCAACGGGTGCGCGGGCGGGTGGAAAACCAGCAACAACTCAGACGACCAGCGCGGCTACCACGCTCTCCGCGAGCAACCGCACATCCGCATTCACCGTGAGCCAGCGAATGGCCGCCATGGCCGCGTCTGCGCCGGCGAGCAGGCGCTCGCGGGGGATGTGGTCGCGGATCTCCGAGAGCTTCTTCGGGTCGAGCGACTCCGACGGATCGAGCGCGACCACGTCGCAGAGGATGGCGCCGAGGAGGGCGAGCGCGTCTTTGACGTCATCGTGGTCGGCGACGATCGCCGCCAGCGCCAGCAGCGCCGCCGACTCGTTGCGCGTCGCGTAGCGGTGCAGCAGGTCGATGATTGTACCGGCGAGGTCTTCGCCGTCTTCCAGCAGCGCCACCTGGCGGATGCGCGTCGCCTCGCGCGGACCGGTGAGCGTCGCCGCGGCCGTGTCGCCCACGTAGATGTGCTGCGAGCGCGACTTGATCGTCGGCAGGAGCAGGTCCGGCGAGCGCGTGAGCAGGAGGAAGGTCGTGTCGCGCGTCGGCTCCTCGAGCGTCTTCAGCAGCGAGTTCGATCCCGACACCGACAGCCCGTCCGCGGGATCGATCAGGAACACCTTGTTGCGTCCCTCGTACGGCCGCAGCGTCGCCTCGGCCACGATGTCGCGGATCTGCTCGATCGAGATCAGCTTCTTGTCCGCCGCGGCCTCGATGAAGTGCACGTCCGGATGCGTGCGCCGGTCGATGCGCAGGCAGGAGGCGCAATCATCCGACGTGGAGCCGTTCACGCAGTTCAGCGTCTTCGCCAGCCGCACCGCCGTGTCGCGCAGCAGCGCCGGCGATGGGCCGTGCAGGATGATCGCGTGATGCAGCTCGCCGCGGCGTGCGGTCTCGAGCAGAAGCGAAGTGGTCGTGGTCGTCATGAGAAGAGTTGCGGCGCGCGCTCGCGGAGAGCGGCGAGGGTTCGTTCGAAAACGACGTCGATGCTCGCGTCGGCGTCGACGGTGACGTAGCGGGACGGCTCCGCGACCGCCATCGCAAGATACCCCTCGCGCACGCGCCGATGGAAGCGCAGGTCTTCGGCCTCGAAGCGTCCCTCGTCGGAATCCGCCACGGCGTTGCGCGAGTTCGCCCGCCGCAGCCCGACTTCCTCGGGCAGATCGTAGAGCAGCGTCACGTGCGGCTTCAGGGCGTCCGTGGCCCAGTCGTTCAGCGCGCGCAGGCGATCGAGATCGATGAGCCTCCCGAATCCCTGGTAGGCCAGCGTGGAGTCGGCGTAGCGATCGCACAGCACGACCTCACCGCGTGCCAGCGCGGGCTCGATCACCTCGGTCGTGTGCTGCCGGCGCGAGGCCGCGAAGAGAAAGACCTCCGCGATCGGATCGATCACGTTCGCGCTGTCGAGCAGGATCGCGCGGATGCGGTCCGCGAGCGGAGTGCCGCCCGGCTCCTTGGTCGCAACGACGGTGCGGCCGCTTTCGCGCAGATACGCGGTCAGCCGCTGCTGCTGCGTCGTTTTTCCGGAGCCCTCGGGGCCTTCGAAGGTGATGAACACTCGTTCCCGCAGTTT
Source organism: Thermoanaerobaculia bacterium (assembly GCA_035536275.1). Classification (GTDB taxonomy): domain Bacteria; phylum Acidobacteriota; class Thermoanaerobaculia; order Gp7-AA8; family Gp7-AA8; genus QHVT01. The sequence goes on along the minus strand of DATLOL010000114.1, from coordinate 14,743 downwards.
ATCCTGAGGCGCTTGGCGCCTCAGGATCTCGGGTGCACTTACGCAGGAGGCGCCATTTGCGTAGGTGCACCCGAGATCCTGAGTCTTCGCTCAGGATAAATTCTGCAAGCCATCCCGCAACCCCCGCAAATAATGCTCCCGCATCAACGTCTCGAAAACGCGAGGCCGCGCCAGCACGCGAAACTTCTCGCCGAGGCGCGCGCGGCGGCGGAGCCAGGAGAGCTGGGCCTCGGACGCCAGGGTCCGCGACTGCAGTTCGTACACGCCGAGGAAGTGGCCGAGCTCGGGGTGCTTCTCGAAGAAGATCGCGCCCGACTTGCCGACCGTGTATTGCCGCCGCGCGAACGAGTCCACGCTCATCGGGTGATGATGGCGGGTGACCGCGCGCGCGTTGTAGCGGATCTTCAGTCCCTTCGCGTCGAGGCGGTAGGCGAGCTCGATGTCCTCCCACGCCGCCGAAGGGAAGGTCGTGTCGAACGGATGCGCGGCCAGCACCTCGCGATCGATGGAGATGTTCGACGTGTAGAAGAAGTTGAACGGAACGACGGCGCCGTCCTTGATCAGCTTGTAGCCGAACTGCAGGCCGTAGTCGTTGATGTAGTCCATGAACGCGGTGACGCGCTCGCCGCTCGGCCAGCCGGTGTATCCGAGGGCGGCGACCATGGGGTCATCATCGGCCTCGCGATGGACGCGCGCGTGCTCCGCGAGGAAAGTCGGCTCCGGGACCGTGTCGTCGCCGATGAACACGACGATCTTTCCGGACGCCAGCGAGACGCCGTGATTGCGCGCGTTGCCCGGCCCGGCGTTCGGTTGCGAGCGGAACGTGATACCGTTGCGCGAGGACATCACCCGCGCCGTGTCATCGCGCGAGCCGTCATCGATGACGATCGTCTCGAACGGCGGCGCGCCGGCCTGACGTTCGAGTGCGTCGAGAACGCGCACGAGCATGTCCAGGCGGTTGTAGGTGGGAATGACGACGGAGAAGTACATTCGTTGTTGTCGGTTATCGGTTGTCAGTTGTCGTTGTCAGTCGGCGCAGGTGGCTCGTCAGCCGAGGAAGCGCAGACAACCGACAACTGAGAACCGACAACATCAGGCGCTGGCCCCCCCATCAATCGCCAGAACCTGCCCGGTGATTCCGCTCGCGTCATCGGATAAGAGGAACGCGATTGCGGCCGCGACCTCGTCGGCCTTCACCGCGCGGCGCATGGGGATCTGACGGATCATTTCCCGCTTTACGTCCGCGTCGAGCGCCGCGATCATGTCCGTCTCCACGAGGCCGGGGGCGACGCAGTTCACGCGGATGTTGCTGCGCGCGACTTCGCGCGCGAGCGAGCGGGTCATGGCGATGAGCGCGCCTTTCGCGGCGGAGTAATTGGTCTGGCCGACGACGCCGTGAAGGCCGGAGAGCGAGGCCACGTTCACGATCGCGCCACGGCGTTGCGACATCATCGCCGGCAGCGCGGCCTTGGTCATCGACCACGCACCGCGCACGTTCGTGTCGATCACTTCGTCCCACTGTTCGGGGGTCATGTTGAAGAGCAGCGCGTCGGCGCGTACGCCGGCGTTGTTCACCAGCGCGTCGATCGCCCCGAACTTCGCGGCCACAGCGTCGGCCACGCGGCGATTGCCTTCGTGATCGCGGACGTCGCAGTGAAACGCGGCCGCGCGCCCTTTCGACTCCGACTCGAACGCCAGCGCCGCGTCCTTCGACTGCCCGTACGTGAACGCGACCGACCAGCCGTCGGCCAGCAGGCGCATGGCCGTGACGCGACCGATGCCGCGGGAGCCGCCGGTGATGAGCGCGATTTTCGCCATGTTGCTGGTTGCTATGTTGCTGGTTGCTAGCGGTGCATGGCTTCAGGCGAGTGACCGCAAGCAACCAGGAACCAGCAACCAGCAACAGCTCTTACGATTCTTCCTCGTACTTTTCCTTGAGCGTCGCCACGACCGTCGGATCGGCCAGCGTGGTCACGTCGCCGAGGGCGCGGCCTTCGGCGATGTCGCGGAGGAGGCGGCGCATGATCTTGCCGGAGCGCGTCTTGGGCAGGTCAGCGGTGACGAGGATCTTTTCAGGCCGCGCGATCGCGCCGATCTTCGCCGCCACGTGCGCCTTCAGCTCCTGCTCGAATTTGGCCGGGTCCTCGAGGGCGTGTGCGCGCGCCGATTCCTTCACGATCACGAACGCGGCGATGCCCGTTCCTTTGATGTCATGCGCGATGCCGACCACCGCGGCCTCCGCGATCGAGTGGTGATCGACCAGCGCCGACTCCACTTCCATCGTGCCGATGCGGTGTCCGGCCACGTTCATCACGTCGTCGACGCGACCGAGGAGCCAGAAGTAGCCGTCCGCGTCGCGCTTGGCGCCGTCGCCCGTGAAGTAGATGCCCGGCCACTTCGTCCAGTACTGTTTCTCGAAGCGGTCCGGATCGCCCCAGATGCCGCGCAACATCGCCGGCCACGGCGAAGTCACGGCGAGATAGCCGCCGCCCACTTCCACTTCCCTGCCGCTCTCGTCGAGGATCTTCGCGTCGATGCCGGGGAATGGCTTCGTGGCCGATCCGGGCTTGGTCGGGACGATGCCCGGCAGCGGCGTGATCATGATCGCGCCGGTCTCGGTCTGCCACCACGTGTCGACGACCGGACAGCGGTCGCCGCCGATGTTCTTCTGATACCAGATCCACGCCTCGGGGTTGATCGGCTCTCCGACCGATCCGAGGAGTCGCAGCGAGGACATGTCGTGCGCGGCGGGGAGCTCCTCGCCCCACTTCATGAACGCACGGATCGCCGTCGGCGCGGTGTAGAAGATCGTGACCTGGTGCCGCTCGATGATGTCCCAGAAGCGGTCCTTCTTGGGCCAGTCCGGCGCGCCCTCGTAGATCATCACCGTCGCGCCGGCGGCGAGCGGTCCGTACACGACGTACGAGTGTCCGGTGACCCAGCCGATGTCGGCGGTACACCAGTAGATGTCCTCGTCTTTCAGATCGAAGACCCACTTGCACGTCGCCAGGCAACCGGTGAGATAGCCGCCCGTGGTGTGCACGATCCCTTTCGGTTTGCCCGTGCTGCCGGAGGTGTAGAGGATGTAGAGCTGGTGCTCGGCGCCGACCCATTCCGGCTCACACCAGCCGTCGGCCTTGGCCATGAGGTCGTGGTACCAGACGTCGCGATCGGTCAGCGTCACTTCATCTTCGGGATTCCGGCGCACGACGACGACGTGCTCGATCGACGGGCACTCGGCGACGGCGGTGTCGGTCGTCTTCTTCAACGGAACGATCGTGCCGCGGCGATAGCCGCTGGTGGCGGTGATGCACACCTTCGCCGTCGCGTCCTGAATGCGATCTTTCAGCGCCTCGGCCGAGAAGCCGCCGAAGACGACCGAATGCACGGCCCCGATGCGCGCGCAGGCGAGCATGGCCACGACGGCCTCGGGGATGAGGGGCATGTAGATGGCGACGCGGTCACCTTTGGCGACGCCGAGGGACTTGAGGGCGTTGGCGAACTTGCAGACGTCGGCGTGGAGCGCGCTGTACGAGATGCGGCGGATATCGCCGGGCTCACCTTCCCAGATCAGGGCGATCTTGTCGCCGCGTTGTTCGAGATGACGATCGAGGCAGTTGTACGACGCGTTGAGCGTGCCGCCGGCGAACCATTTCGCATACGGCGCGTCCCATTCGAGAACGGTATCCCACTTCGTATGCCAGTCGAGTTGCTCGGCCCATCCAGCCCAGAAAGCCTCGCGGTCTTTCGCGGCTTTCGACCAGATGGCCGGGTCGTTCGCGTTCGCTTGTTTGCGGAACTCCTCCGACGGCGGAAACTCGCGGTTTTCCTGAAGGAGTGCGTCGATTTCTTGAGCCATGCTTCCCTCCCGGGGAGCGGGATTGTATAGGGTTCGCAAGATGAAACGTGTGCTGCCGGTAATCGTGATCGCAGTCGTGACTCTCGTCGTCGCGGCGCTGATCGCCGACTTCGCTCTGAAGACCTCGTGGCGGCGCGCAGGCCATCGCGAATGGCCCGACGGGCTGGGCAGGCTGGAAGACTTTCCGAAGCGCTTTCCGACTGCGCAGCCGACGCCCGCGGCGCTGCGGCTGATCGAGCTCGGACGGCCGCTGGGGATCGAATTCACGGAGAAGAAGAAGTCGGCGGCGCCGGACGTCAGCAAGACCATCGGCGAGTACGTGAAGGCGGAGCAGGAGCGGGGCGCGGTCGAGATCGAGCCGGCGCCCGCGGAGGCGGTCGCGTTTCTCGACGGCCACGAGCGCGAGATCGACACGCTACGCGATCATCTGCTCACCCACGGGGCGGCGATCGGATGGAGCGTGAACCTCGACGCCGGACTCGACGCGCCGATCCCCAATCTCCTCGGCCACATGCACACGGCGCGACTGCTCACTGCACGTGCACTGGTTCGTGCTCGTGCCGGTGATCCGCGCGCGTGGATGGATCTCGAAGCAGTATCGCGTCTCGAGCAGAGCCTGCAGAAGCGTCCGGACACGATGTCGCAGCTCATCAGTCTCGCCATCGCCCGCATGGCAAACGGCGTGGCGTGGAAGCTCCCGTTGCCGGCGCCGGCGAGCTTCGGCAGCGACACCGATCGCGATCATCTTCTCCTCCGCGCGTGGCAGGGCGAGGCGTGGACGATGTGGCGTCATGCCATGAAGGACGCGGCGCCCTTCGCCGGCCAGCCATTGATGCGCGCGGGCATGGCGAACATGGCCATTCATCAACACGACATGGCGGAAGAGCTGGCCAAGGTGACCGCCTGCCACTTCGACGGCAAGGAGTTCTCCGAGCGCGCCGTGGCCGAGATCCCGCGATGGAACATCATGGGCAGGATCGCGCTGCCGAACATCGGCGAGGCGTGGACGCGCGTGCGCCGCTTCGAAGCCGAGCGCGAGGCCACCGCGAACGCGCTGCGCATCCGTGCCGGCCAGCCGATCGTCGCGCAGTCGCGGTGCACGGACGGATCGTGGCGTTACGAGAACGGCACTCTTTCGTTCACGGGCGACCTGCCGCTGACGCTGATAATCTCGCGTCGATGAAAACGCTCTGGATCTGGCTCGCGCTCGTGGTCATCGGCATCGGCGCGGCGCTCTTCTTCGGCCGCTCGCGCGTAGAGACCGGAACGGCGGTCCGCGCCTGGCCGATGGGCCTCGGCGTCGTCGCCGACGCGCCGAAACACTTTCCGCCCACGAAAGAGACCGCGGCCGCGACGAAGCTCGTCACACTGGCGAAAAACGCGGGCGTGGACCTGCGCGCCGAGCGCGATCAGTACAACGAGGTCATCGACCGCGACGTGCGGGAGGCGTTTGCCGACTACCTGCAGAAGCAACTCGAACGCGGCAGCGACGCCATCGACGCGCCGCCTTCCGACGTCACCCGCTGGCTCAGCGACAAAGCAGCCTCGCTCGACGAGATCAAAGAGCTGGTCACGAGCGGCGAGGAGATCGCGTTCGCAACGGACATCAACAAGCGCGGCCCCGAAGCCGGGCCGAACCTCCTCGGGCTGCAGCATCTGCATCGCACGTTCGTCGTCCGCGCGCTCATCGCCACGCGCGAAAAGAGTCCCGAGGCGTGGGACGAGCTGGCGGTGGCCTGGGGACTGACCGAACCGTTGTGGCGGCTGCCGGACGGACTGTCCGCGATGACCGCGTCGACCGGCTCGCGCTTCGTCAACAGCGCGGCGGGCAAGCTGCCGATGCCACCGGCGCCGTGGTTCCGCGAGGTGCACGCGTTCCATTACGAGCGCGCGTTCGCCGCGGCCCAGCAGGCCGAGGCCTGGCGCGCGAAGACGCCCGCGTTCAACGTGCGCGTCCTCGGGATGACCGAGGAGGTGCTGCGTGCGCGGGCGTGCGATTCGAGCAGTCCGCAGTTCGACGCCGTGCGGGCCAAGCTCGGCGCGCGGGCGACGCCCAGTCTCATTTCGTCGTGGGAGCGGCTGATGCGCTTCCGCGCCGAGCGCGAGGCCACGGCGCGTGTGATGCTGATGCGCCAGGGACAGCCGGTGCCGCGCGAGTCGCAGTGCTCCGACGGCTCGTGGGAGGTGACGGCGAAGTCGTTCAAGTTCACCCGCGACATTCCCGTCGACCGGCCGCAGATGAAATACGCGCTGGAGTACTCGCGGTAACGCCGGCCTCCGGCCGTCCCTGTGGAGCGGCGAGCGTTACGCGTGAGCCAGCGCGTTCGCGATCGACTGAAACACGCCCAGGCCGTCCGCGTTGCCGAGGATCGACTCGGCGCAGCGCTCCGGGTGGGGCATCATCCCCATCACGTTGCGGCCCGCGTTGCAGATGCCGGCAATGTTGCGCGCGCTGCCGTTCGGATTGGCCTCGCTGGTCAGGCGTCCCTCCTCGTCGCAGTAGCGAAAGACCACCTGGCGGTTGCGCTCCAGCTCATCGAGCGTGGCCTCGTCCGCGAAGTAGTTGCCTTCGCCGTGGGCGATCGGCGTGCGGATGAGCTGTCCCGGCGCGAGCTGGTTCGTGAACGGCGTGTCCGTCTCCTCGGTGCGCACGATTACGTCGCGCCCGAGGAAGCGCAGGTGCTGATTGCGCATCAGGGCGCCGGGCAGCAGTCCCACCTCGGTCAGCACCTGGAACCCGTTGCAGATGCCGAACACCAGGCCGCCCTGTTCCGCGTGGCGCTTGATCGCGCCCATCACCGGCGCGAACTTCGCCAGCGCGCCGGCGCGCAGGTAATCGCCGTACGCGAAGCCGCCCGGGATGATCACGCAGTCCGCACCCTTGAGGTCCGTGTCCTTGTGCCACAGCACCTCGGCTTCCGCGCCGAGGACGTCCCTGGTCACGTGCAGCGCATCGTGATCGCAGTTGGAGCCGGGCAGGACGACGATGCCGAATTTCATGATCGGAGTGTAACGAAATGCGGCGGCGCCGCACTATCGGTCAAGGAGCGGCGGCCATGCAGGTCGAAGAAGTCCGGTTCAATCACGACACGAGCGCGGCGACGAACGACGCGCTGACCATCGCCAGCGACGGTTCCTCCGGAGCCATTGCGGCGCCGGAGTGGCAGCGGTTCCCGACCCGTCGCCTTCCATGCGCCTACGCCCTCGGCGCGATCAGCGGAGCGGTGACGATCAAAGTGCGCTTCTCCGGCGGACCGCCGAACGCGACGCGACGCATCCGGGCGGTGGACGCCAATCCGGTTCCGCCGCAGCAGCCGGGATGTCTTGGCTCCATCATTCACGCGTTCCAGCAGTGGCTGCACGCGCTCTTCGGGACCGTCGGCGAAGTGCTGGAGCGCAACGTGTCGTTCGACGCCGCCGGCAACTCCGCCCTCGAGACGTTCACCCTCAACGCGTCGTACCTCGGCGCGAACGGCGTCGTCACCAAGCGCAACACGGTCTGGAAGTGGCAGCTCAAGTCGGGGAAGACCTGGGTCGACTTCGACAACACGGATCACACGATGTACATCACCGCGGACCTGCCGACCGCGCCCTGGGTGCAGTCCGGCACGCCGTCGCAACTGCCGTGGGCGACGGCGCTCGAGCGCGCGTGTATGTGGGCGATCGGCAGCAAGACCAAGGACGAAGTGGCGGCGGCCATCACACGCGAAGTGAACCGCGTGGCCAACGTGTCGTACACGCCTGCGACGATGTTCGGCTTCAACAACTATCAACTGACGTCGTATCTGACGCATCTCACCGGCGGCGCGTTCGTGATGAACTGCACCGACGCCGCCGACGCCGTGACGACGCTCTCGAACCTCCTCGGCTGCAATCTGGCCGAGGGGCGGTTCTTCAACATGCAGACGAGGCAGTTCCTGACGCTGTCCGGCGATCCGAACGTCGCCGCGGACTGGGTGTCGTGGAACTGGGGTTATCACGAGATCTGCTGGCAGAACGATTTCTCCAGCAACACGGTGTGGGACGGCTGTCTGCAACTCGACATGAGCAACACGCCCGGCGTGCACGTGGCGCAGCTTCCGGTGAAGATGCTGTTCAGCGTGCCCGCTCCGAACGACTACAAGACCCGACTGATCGCGACCGGGACCGGGAACCTCGAAGGGTTCGTGCGGCACCGCGCGGTGGTGTAAGGAGGCGACCATGCAGCGTGAACTGTCGATGAAAGTGATCGCCCCGGTGCTCGAACGGAACCGCGAGGCGGCTGCGCGCGTGACCGGCTTTCAGGCCTGGTCGGTCGCACAGCAGCCGGGCCTGCTGGCCATGCGCGAGCAGCTCGACCAGAACAGCTCGCGGGCGGTGTGGGACCTTGAGAGCGGACGCATTGGAGTCACCGTCACCGAGCACGCATCGACCGCCGCAGCGCTGAACGCGCTGGCGGACGATCTCGAAGCGAACCAGCTCGCGGAACTGCCGCGCGGTCCGGAAGGGCTGGGCGAGATCAGCTTCGTGCATCCGCCGCCCGCGCCGCCGGCGGTGTTCTTCGCGCGCGCCAACCTCACGGTTGCGGTGTACAGCTTCGGACGCGAGCCGGTGGACGTGATCGGATTCGCGCAGCGCGTGGACGCTGAAATCAGCGCGCAAACGCAGGGCGGGGGAGGGAGTAGATCGTGAGCGTGCCCTTGCGATCGGTGGCCACGAGAGCGTTGCTCTTCGGGTCGAAGGCGAGCGCATACGCGTCGACGCCGTACAGCGACGCGGGCGTCACGCCGCGCGGCGATGCTTCGGTGACGCCGGCCGCGCTGCACCGGCGCTCGCCGTACACGACCAGAGTCTCGCTGCCGGCCAGCGTCGCGACCTGCGGTCCGCTGCGCTCGGGGAGGCACACGCGGTTGCTGTTCACGAGGGCGCGGCTGTTGATCGGCTTCTCGAAAAGAGAGGTCCGGCTGAACGCGATCAGCGAGCGTCCGCTCGCGGCGAACATCGCCGCCTCGATGCTGTCCTGCGTTTGCAGCGGCTCGCGCGCGGTCTGAGAGAAGTTCTTCGTGTCGAACAACGACACCGCCGTGGCCTTCGTGTTGCCGAAGTCCTCGGTGGCGATGACGGCGAGCGTGGTCGCCGTCGCGGCGATGGCCATCGGCTCCTTGACGTCGAGCTTGCGCAGCTCGGTTTTGCCGTTCTTGTCGAACACATGGACGCGACGGCCGAGGAGATAGAGGTAGCGGCCCTTCGGATCGGGGACGGCGTCGCGGATCGTCTCGCCCTCCATGGTGATCTCGCGGAGCACCGCCAAATCGGGGAGGGAGAGGATCATCGCGCTCTCGTCGCTGCCGTTGGCGATGAAGAGCCGCGTGCGCTCGGGATTGGTGCGCAGCGTGACCAGCTCTTTGGTCGAGGCGATGTCGGGGTTGTCGAGGACGACGCGTTTGCGCACGGCGCCGGTCACGGGATCGACGGCGATCACGGACTGCGACTCGGCGAGGCCGACGTAGATCGTGCCGTCCGCGCCGATGGCGACGCCGCGCGGGTCGCCTTTCAGCTCCCAGCGCCGCACGACTTTACGGTCTTTGGTGGTGACCGGATTCAGCGTCTCCGCTGACAGCGAGAACGCCGTCAGCAGAAGGAGGGCGAGGATCTCAATCCTCGAGCGTGTAAGAGAACTTTTCGATGACGGTGTTCGCGAGGAGTCGCTCGCACATCTGGCGAAGTTGCGTCTCCACGTCCTCCCGGCTCTGGCCACTGTTCGCAAGCGTGATGCGAAACAGCTTCCCGACTCGGACATCTTCCACCCCGCCGAACCCGAGCGAGCTGAGCGAATGCTCGATGGCTTTCCCCTGGGGATCCAGGACAGAGGGCTTCAGCTCGACAGTGACAGTGGCTTTCATGGACTCTCAGTTTATCCCGAGCGAAGTCGAGGGATCAGCGGAGCCCTCGCGGTGTGTGCCATGCTCGACGAGTGGGCTCCATTGATGCCTCAACTTCGCTCGGCATGAACTGAAGGCTTCAGAACAACGACATCTGTCCGAGCGGCGCGTTGCGCGGCCGGGTGCGCGCGATGTCGAAAAGGCCCGTCGGCTCGAACTGGCGGGCGATCGAGAAGTCGATGCTCGCGCCGGTGCGGCGGAGGAGGCGCGTGCACATGTCCCGCACGATCGACTCGTGATTGTTCTTCTGGGAGAGGTGGATCATGCACAGCGTCTTCAGCTCGGCGCCGAGGAGGCGCTGCACAGCGTTGAGCGAGTCGTCGTTGGACAGGTGGCCGAAGCGCGACATGATCCGGCGCTTCAGCGACCACGGGTAGCTGCCCATGCGCAGCATGTCCACGTCGTGATTGGACTCGAAGAACAGGCCGTCGCATCCGTCGAGATGGCGCATGACCTCGCGGTTGACGTAGCCGAGGTCGCTGGCGAGGCCGACGCGCGTCCCGTCACGCGACTCGACCACGAAGCAGGCCGGGTCGACCGCGTCGTGGATGGTCTTGCAGGCGTGCACCTGCAGCTCGCCGATGGTGAACGACGAGTCGTTCTCGAAGATCACCGTCTTGACGTCGGTCGTGTCGATGTTCGACGCGGCGAGCGTCCCGCGTGTGAGATAGAGCGGGACCTGGTATCTGCGGGCGATCTTGTCCGCGCCGCGGATGTGGTCGTAGTGCTCGTGGGTGACGACGATCGCGGAGAGCTTCTCGATGTCGCGCCCGACGATCTCCAGGCGCTTTTTCGTGTCCCGCGGCCCGATCCCGGCATCGACGAGAATGGCCGTCCCGTCGCTCTCGAACCAGTAGGCGTTACCGGCCGAACCGGAGGAGAGGGGGGCCACGAACATGGACCGGATGGTAGCATCCCGCGCGAAATGGCTGAACGCTTCATCGTAGAAGGCGGCCGCCGCCTGGAAGGGACGATCCGTCCCGGCGGCAACAAGAACGCGGCGCTGCCGATCCTGGCCGCGTGTCTGCTCACCGACGAGCCGGTCGTGCTGCGCAATCTCCCCGACATTCAGGACGTCCGGGTGATGCTGCAGATCCTCGAGGGGATCGGCTGCTCGGTGGAGAAGCTGGAACAGAACGTCTTCCGCATTACGGCGAAGGGAGAGATCTCCTCCACTCCGGACGTCGAGCTGTCGAAGAAGATCCGCGCGTCGATCCTGCTCGCCGGACCGCTCCTCGCGCGTTGCGGACAGGTCTCCGTGGCCAAGCCGGGCGGCGACGCCATCGGCCGCCGCCGCGTCGACACGCACCTCCTCGCCCTGGAAGCCCTCGGCGCGCAGATCGAAGTGTCGGCTCACGAGTACCGCATGGCCGCGCAGACGCTGAAGGCGAAGAAGATGTTCCTCGACGAGGCGTCCGTGACCGCGACCGAGAACGCGATCATGGCCGCCGTCCTCGCCGAGGGCGAGACGACGATCTACAACGCCGCGGCCGAGCCGCACGTCCAGGACCTCTGTCACCTCCTCAACAAGATGGGCGCACAGGTCGAGGGCATTGCCACGAACTCGCTCACGATCCACGGCGTGGACGCGCTGCACGGGTGCGACTTCTACATCAACAGCGATCACATCGAGGTCGGCTCGTACATCGGCCTGGCCGCAGTCACGCGCAGCGAGCTGGTGATCGAGGACGCGGTGCCTGAGCACATGTACGCCGTGCGCCACATGCTCGAGAAGCTCGGCGTGGAGATCAAGATCGAGGGCCGGAACATCCGCGTGCCCCGCGATCAGGAACTGCGGGTGCGTTACGACATCGGCGCGGCCGTGCCGAAGATCGACGACGGACCGTGGCCGCTGTTCCCCGCCGACCTGCTCTCCATCATGATCATCATCGCCACGCAGGCCGAGGGGACGGTGATGATCTTCGAGAAGATGTTCGAGTCGCGCCTGTTCTTCACGGACAAGCTGATCGGCATGGGTGCGCGGATCATCCTCTGCGATCCGCATCGCGCCATCATCGTCGGCGGCGCGCGCCTTCACGGCGCGGAGATCTCCAGTCCCGATATCCGCGCCGGCATGGCCCTGCTGCTGGCGGCGCTGTGCGCGAAGGGGGAGAGCATCATCCACAACGTGCATCAGATCGACCGCGGCTACGAGCGCATCGACGAGAGGCTGAATGCGTTGGGGGCGCGGATTCGACGGGAACGCGACGTGTGACACCTGCCGTCATGGGCATCCTCAACGTCACGCCGGATTCGTTTTCCGACGGCGGCGTTCATTACGACCGCGCGGTCGCACTCGACGCGGCGCTGCGGATGGAGCATGACGGCGCACAGATCATCGACGTGGGCGGCGAGTCGACGCGGCCCGGCTCCGATGTGGTCTCGATCGACGAAGAGCTGGAGCGGGTGGTGCCGGTGATCGAAGGCATTCGCGCGCGCAGTGGCGTGCGGGTCTCGGTGGACACGCGCAAGGCCGCGGTGGCCGAGGCGGCGCTGGATGCGGGCGCGAACATGATCAATGACGTCACCGCCCTGCGCGATCCGGAGATGAGCGCGCTGGCGGCTCGTCGCGGGGTGCAGGTCGTGCTCCTGCACATGCGCGGCGAGCCGAAGACGATGCAGGAGAACATCCACTTCGAGGACGTCGTGCACGACGTCGCGCGCGAGCTGCAGGTCTGGCGGGACAACGCGATCGCCGCGGGCGTGCAGAAGGAGAACATCCTCATCGATCCGGGCATCGGCTTCGGGAAGACGTACGAGCACAACCTGGCCATCCTGGCGCGCTGCGATGAGCTGCGCAGCATCGCGCCGGTGGTGATCGGCGCGTCCCGCAAGGCGTTCATCGGTCACGTGACGGGGCAGCCGGGCGGTGCCGCGCGCATGGCCGGCTCGCTGGCGGCCGTGGCCGCGGCGGCGAAGGGTTGCGCGTCGATCGTACGCGTGCACGACGTACGCGAGACCGTCGACTTCCTCAAAGTGCTGCAGGCCATCGAGGCCCAGGCGTGAACTTCTTCGACCGCCTCCTGTCGCTCAACTTCACGTGGCGGGACGCGGTCGACATCGTCATCGTCGCCTTCATCATCTATTCGATCTTCGCGCTGATCCGCGGCACGCGCGCGATGCAGATCTCGATCGGCCTGATCATCCTCGGCTCGACGTTCTTCGTCGCGCGCGCGTTCGACCTGCCCGCGCTCGAGGCCATCTCCCGCCAGATCCTGTTCTATCTGCCGTTCGCCGTGATCGTGCTGTTCCAGCAGGAGATCCGTCGCGCGCTCGCGCGCATGGTCGGCGATCCGCTGGCGATCTTCTTCCGCCGTCCGGCCGGAACAGTCCCCGTCGACTCGATCGTCAACGCGTGCGACGTCCTGGCGTCGAAGCGCATGGGCGCGCTCATGGCCATCGAGGGACGGACGACGCTGCGGATGTACGAAGACGGCGCGAAGCCGATCGACGCGGTGCTGACGAATGAGCTGCTGGTCGCGATCTTCACGCCCGGCGGGCCGCTGCACGACGGCGCCGTGCTGATTCGCGCGAACCGCATCGTCGCGGCGAACGCGTTCCTGCCGCTGACGACGACGCCCGATCCGAAGCTCGCGCACGGAACGCGTCATCGCGCGGCGATCGGACTGAGCGAGGAGAGCGACGCGCTGGTGATCGTCATCTCCGAGGAGAACGGATCGATGGCCATCGCCGCGGACGGCGTGCTGCGCGAGAATCTGGACCGGCCCACGCTGCGCGCGGTTCTGGTGGAGCGGTTCGGGGCTCCCGAATCCACGTCGCGCGCGGGATAAACTGCGCGCGCCGCAATGAAGAACATCGGCCTCAAGCTCGTATCGCTCCTGCTGGCGTGCATCCTCTGGTGGTACGTCTCACTGCCGCGCCGGGAGGAAGTGCGTGAGCGCTTCATGACGGCGTCGCTGTCGCTGGTGGGCATTCCGGCGCATCTCGTCATCACGGAGCCGGACATCCCCGCCACCGTGTCGGTGCGCGTGCGCGGCCGGAGCTCGAACCTGCGCGCGCTGGCCTCGCAGAGCCTGGAAGCCTCCGCGGATCTGAGCCGCATCAACAAGGCGGGTGAGGTGATGATCCGAATCCGCTCCCAGCACATCAACGTGCCCGAGGACATCGAGGTGGTGTCGATCGAACCGAATGAGGTGCGGTTCCGGGTGGAACAGTTGCGCCAGCGCGCCGTCCCCATCCGGCCTTTTCTCGAGGGCGGAGTACCCACGGGATTCATCGTCGGACAGGCCACCACCGAGCCGTCGCTGGCCCTCGTGTCGGGTCCGGCGTCGCAGATCATGAAACTGGCCGAGGTCACGACCGAGCGCATTATCATGACCGGCCGCAAGGAGACGTTCGTGCAGAACGCGAACGTCATCGCCGACTCGACACTCGTTCGGGTCATCTCGCCGCTGACGACGCAGGTCACGGTTCCGGTGCTGGCCGAGGTGGGGCCGGAGGCGCCCACCACGACGGATACGAGCGCGACCGAGACCACGGAGACCACAGGCACACAATGAGACAGCTATTCGGCACTGACGGGATCCGCGCCAGGGCGCACGCATACCCGCTCGATCCCGCCACGATGTTCGCCCTCGGCGAAGCGCTCGCGCATCGCGTGAAGGGTGCGAAGGTCCTCCTCGGAATGGACACGCGCGAGTCCGGTCCCGAGATCGCGCGCTCTCTCTCCGCCGGACTCGCGAAAGGCGGCTCCGAGGCCGTGCTGGTTGGTGTCATCCCGACGCCGGGTATCGCATATCTCTGTAGGACCACCGACGCCGAGGCCGCGATCTCCATTTCCGCGTCGCACAATCCGTACGAAGACAACGGCGTGAAGATCTTCGGCCACGACGGTATGAAAGTCGCGGACTCGATCGAAGAGGAGATCGAGGACGAGATGCGCGCGTTGCGCAGTGGAGCGGCGGGCTTCAGCCCGCCGGATGACGACGGCGGGCTGAAGCCC
>DATLOL010000113.1:0-23331 GCA_035536275.1 Thermoanaerobaculia bacterium | reverse complement strand
GGCGGCGCGGATCCGTTGATCCGCGCCGCCGCCGCATGGCAGCCGGACATCGTCGGCTTTTCGATGATCTTTCAATTCATGGCGCCCGACTTCGCGCAGGTCATCACTGCCCTGCGCGCATCGGGCTGCAAAGCTCACTTCACGATGGGCGGGCATTACGCGTCGTTCGCGCCGGAGACGATCCTGCAGTTGATCCCCGAGCTCGACAGCGTGGTGCGCTTCGAAGGCGAGCTGCCGCTGGTCGAGATCGCGAACGCGGTCGCGAACGGCGCCGACTGGCGCGGCATTCACGGCATCGCCTGGCGCGACGGTGATCGCGTCCAGCTCACCTCACCGCGTCAGGACAGGATCGACCTCGACACCCTGCCATGGCCCGACCGCAGCGACATCCGCTACGACCGCCAGTTGCTCCCGATCGCGTCGATCCTCGCCTCCCGCGGCTGTCCGTGGAAGTGCTCGTTCTGCTCGATCATCACGTTCTACGAGGGCAACGGGACGAAGGGGCGGCGCCGGCGCACTCCGCGGCTCGTGGTCGACGAGATGGAGTACCTGGTCCGCGAGCGAGGGGTGAAGCTGCTGCTGTTCCAGGACGACGACTTCCTCTCCGGCGGCAAAGACGCCCGCGACTGGGCGCTGTCGGTGGGGGACGAGATCACCGCTCGCGGACTGCACGAGGAGATGCGCTTCAAGATCTCCTGCCGTTCCGACGAGGTTCGCGAGGAAACGCTCGCGCCGCTCGTCGCCGCCGGTTTGCGCCACGTCTACCTGGGCGTGGAATCGGGCGACCCCGATGCACTGAAAACGCTGAACAAGATGATCACGCCCGAGGTCCATCATCGCGCCGGACAGGTCCTGCGCGGCCTCGGGATCAGTTTCGATTTCGGATTCATGCTCCTCAACCCGTGGAGCACCGTCCAGCAGGTCCGTAACAACCTGCAGTTCCTCCGCGAGTTCTGCGACGGCGGCTACACCGTGGCCGGCTTCTGCCGCACCCTCCCCTACGTCGGCACGCCGATGGAGCGGAAGATGCGCGACGAGGGGCGGCTCACCGGCCCCGCGCTCGAGGCGGACTACACGTTCCTCGACCCGCGGCTCGATGCGCTCTGGGACTTCTCGCTGGTCGCGTTCGCGGGACGCAACTACGGCAAGGACGCTACGTGGGATCACCTGCGCACGATGCTTTTCGAGGCGCGCCTGGACTGCCCGCGACCGCGCGACGAGGACTTCCTCAAGGCGGGACAGCGTCTCGCCGCCACGTCCAACCGCCTCCTGCTCGAGATCACCGAGGAGGCGCTGGAGCGGATCGAGGCGATGGAACACCCGACCGCATCCGACCCCCACCTCATCGAGCTGGCCCGCTTCGCGCGCCAACAGAACGAGCAGGTCGCGGCAACACTCAACGCGCTGTGGACGACGCGGCCCTCGGCGATTGAGGCGGAGCTGTTCAGGTGACGCGGACGAGGCTCAGAGGCTTCGAGGCTTCAAAGCTCAGAGATCGCCGCTGATGTCATCCCGAGCGTAGTCGAGGACCTGGGCGGGTGGGGCATCAGGAATGAGCCTCGCGCGGCGATTGAGGCGGAACTCTTCCGCTGACGCGGACGAGGCTCAGAGGCTTCGAGGCTTCGAGGCTCAGAGATCGCCGCTGATGTCATCCCGAGCGTAGTCGAGGGACCTGGGCGGGTGGGGCATCAGGAATGAGCCTCGCGCCCCACCCACCCAGGGCCCTCGACTCACTCTCGGGATGACAACTTCGGCGCCGGCAGCGGCACAGAGGACGCCTCTGAGCCTCTGAGCCTCTGAGCCTCTGAGCCTTTGAGCCTTTGAGCCTCGAAGCCTAGTACGCGTTCTCATGCCTCAACCCATGCACCACCGTCAGGGCAAGGATCTTGAGGTCGAGCAGCAGCGACCAGTTCTCGATGTAGTACAGGTCGTGCTCGATGCGCATGCGGATTGAGGTGTTGCCGCGCCAGCCGTGCACCTGGGCCCAGCCGGTCATGCCCGCACGGACTTTGTGGCGGAGCATGTAGTGCGGGAACTCCGCGCGGAACTGTTCCACGAACTCCGGCCGTTCCGGACGCGGGCCGATCACGCTCATGTCGCCGACCAGCACGTTCCAGAGCTGCGGCAGCTCGTCGAGTGACCATGCCCGGATGATCCGGCCTACGCGCGTGCGGCGCGGATCGTCCTTTGCTGCCCACACCGCGCCGGTGTCGGTCTCCGCGCCGACCCGCATCGAGCGGAACTTCACCATCTCGAACGGCTTGCCGTCGAGACCCATGCGCACCTGGCGATAGAAGACCGGGAACCCATCCTCGATCCAGATGGCCAGCGCCACGAGGAGCATCACCGGCGAGAGCAGGAGCAGCGCGGTGCCGGCCACGAACAGGTCGAAGCCGCGCTTCACAAAGCGGCTCCATCCCTCCAGCGGCGTCTCGGACAGATTGATCGTCGGCAGCCCGTCGAGGTCCTCGACGCGCGAGCGCAGGACCATGAACTGCAGCAGGTCCGGCACCACGTGAATGGCCGTGAGGTTGCGGGTCAGGCGATCGAGCAGGGCCATCATCGCGGACGACGATGCGTGCGGCAACGCCACGAACACGTGGTCGATCCGGTGCTTCCTCACGACTTCCTCGGCGTCGGCGATCGTGCCGAGGCATTCGAGGTTCGGGAGGACCGAGTCGTCGCCGTTGCGGAGATAGCCGGCGATGCGGAATCCGAGGGCGTCGCGATGGGCGTTGATGCGCTCGACGACGGCGCGGGCGAGCTCACCGTTGCCGGCGATCAGCACGCGGTCCAGATCCTTGCCGGCGCGATGGCGACGCTCGACGATTGCACGCACGACTGTCCGGCCGAGCATCACCAGGAGCATGGCCATGACCATGAACATCGCCAGCGTGGCGCGCGAGTAATGGGAGTCGGCCGAGCCGATGCGCACCCAGAGCAGCACGCCGCTGAGGATGATGGTGGCCACCACCGAGCCGATCGCGACCGACAGCCACTCTTCGGCCTTTCCTCGCGTCGGGCGGATGCGGTAGAGCCCCTGCACCGCGAACGCGAGCGGGAACACGATCGTGACGATGGGCAGGAGCTTCACGTACGTCGCGAACTCCTGCGGACCCTTGGTCAGGGGGATGACTTCGAAATGAAATCGCAGGAACCAAGCCGTCAGCATGGCCAGGTTGGAGGCCAGGGCGTCGTTGATCAGGTAGACCGACGTGAGGGTCCTGTGCTTGGTCTCGATCATGATGTGAGGTCACGCAGAGCGTCGCGGAACCTCGCGTCGAACACGGCTCGCGAGAACCTGCCGGCCTGCGCGCGCAACGCCTGACGATCCCACGTCCGCGACTCCACTCGATCCAGTGCGCGCCGCAGCGACGTTACCGTCGCTTCGTCGAAGAAAATTCCTGTCTGCCCGTCCACCACCGAGTCGCGTACGCCCCCCTCGCCCAGCGCCACAACCGGCGTGCCGAGCGCCATGGCCTCGAGCGGCGTGATGCCGAAATCCTCCACGCCCGGCAGGATCAGACTGCGGGCCCGGCCCAGCCGCTCGATGATTCTATCCCTCGATACGGAGCCCATTAGCTCGACGTTGGGGCCGCTGCGCGCGCGCAGCTCTTCGAGCATCGGTCCGCCGCCGACGATCACGAGCTTCCGGCCGTCCGCGGCCTCGATGGCCAGCTCGACCCGCTTGTACGGCACGAGCGCGGAGACGATGAGATGAAAGTCGGCGCGGGCGTCGGGCAGCGGCGCCTCCAGGAACTCGTCGCCGACGAACGGATGCACGACCGTCGCGTCGCGGTCGTAGAAGCGGCGGATGCGCTCCCTCACGAACGTCGAGTTGGCCACGAACGTCGTCACCTCGGATGCCGTCCGACGGTCCCAGCTCCGCAGCCACGGGGCGACGGACATCGCCGCGGCGCGGCGCAGCGGCTTCGATCGCGGGAAGTAGTCGTCGAAGCGATCCCAGATGTAGCGCATCGGCGTGTGGCAGTACGACAGATGCGGCTTCCCTTTCGCGTCGACGCTCTTGGCCACGCAGTGGCTCGACGACACGATCAGGTCGTACGGCCGCAGATCGAATTCGCGCACGGCCTTCGGATACAGCGGCAGCAGATGGCGGTAGTCACGGACCCGCCGCGCGACCTTCTGCAGCGACGACGTGTGGATCGTGTGCGACTCGATCCGGTTCGACACGGAGCCGGGAAAGTGGAAGAGGGTGAACAGCTCGGCGTCGGGAAGCACGTCGAGGATTCCTTCGAGCACCGCCTCGCCGCCGCGCATGCCCGTGAGCCAGTCGTGGATGACGGCGACTCTCACTGCTCTTTCGGCTCAGGTGTGGACTTCAGCGGGTACTCGTCCGTCTCCGTGCACGCATCGCAGATCATGTCATTCCGAAAGTACTCCTCGGCCGTGACCGGCGCGAGACACTTCACGCAGAAATGCCGGCCCGTGCGCTCGGAGAGTTCGCGCGGAGGGGGGTCGTCGTGCATCGGGCGTGAGTCTAGCGGGGAAGGCGCGGAGGCGTCGAGGCGTCAAGGCTCAGAGGCTCAGAGGCTCAAAGGACAGAGGCGACGGTGCTTCCTGCCCTTCTGAGCCTCTGAGCCTCGACGCCTCTGAGCCTTACCCCCGGGGAATGCACTACTGTTGCAACAGGCAGGAGGCCCGATGATCACCATCCGACGCGCCGAGGAGCGGGGGCACGCCGATCACGGCTGGCTCGACACCTACCATACGTTCTCGTTCGCCGATTACTACGACCCCGAGCACATGGGATTCCGCGCGCTGCGCGTCATCAATGAGGACCGCGTCGCGCCCGGCCGCGGCTTCGGCACGCACGGACATCGGGACATGGAGATCATCTCGTACGTGCTCGAGGGCGCGCTGGCACACAGCGACTCGATGGGTACCGACGGCGTGATCCGTCCCGGCGAAGTGCAGCGCATGAGCGCCGGCTCGGGTGTCATGCACAGCGAGATGAACGGCTCGGATTCCGAGGGAGTGCACTTCCTGCAGATCTGGATCATGCCCGAGCAGCGCAGCATCGCCCCGAGCTACGAGCAGAAGGCAATCGATGACGACCAGCGCCGCGGCGCGCTGCATCTCATCGCCGGCCGCGAGGCGGGCAACGGCGCGGTGAAGATCCATCAGGACGTGCGTCTCTACACCGCGCTGCTCGACGGGCAGACGGTCACGCATGACTTTGCGGAGGGACGCTACGGTTGGGTGCAGGTCGCGCGCGGCGAGGCCGAGGTCAATGGGCAGCGGCTGAAGGCGGGCGACGGAGCGGCGATCGCGGACGAGCCCAGCGTGACCCTCACCGGCACCGGCGCGGAAGTTTTGCTTTTCGATCTGAACTGATGCTGCTGTTCTTGCGCTTTCTGTTCACCATTCTGACGAGCGGCCTGCGACGCCGGATCGCACCGCTCGGTTCCGCCACGGTGTACTTCCGCGCGCTGCCCCACGACTGCGATCTCAACTTTCATCTCAACGCCGGGCGCTACGTCAGCTTCATGGACATCGCCCGCGTGGAGTTGATCGCGCGGATGGGCATCCTGCGGCGCGTGCTGAAACGCGGGTGGCGGCCGCTCGTCGGTGGCGCGAAGATCACCTATCGCAGGTCGGTGATGCCCTTCGAGCGCTTCAGCATCACCTCGCGCGTGGCGGCGTGGGACGACAAGTGGTTCTACATCGAGCACCTCGTGCACAAGAGTGACGGCACGCTGGCTGCGACAGGCATCATGCGCACGCTGCTGCGCGGCCTCGACGGCAACGTGCCCCCGCGCGAGCTGCTGGCCCTCCTCGGACTGCCGGACATGCAGTCACCCGAGGTACCGGAGTGAGGCGGGCGGAGCGGGCGCGGAAGATCGGAGAGATCCTCGACCGCCTCTATCCCGCGCCGCCCATTCCGCTGGAGCATCGGGATCCGTTCACGCTGCTCGTGGCCGTGCTCCTCTCCGCGCAGACGACGGATGTACAGGTGAACAAGGTCACGCCGGCGCTCTTCGCTCGCGCCGCGACGCCGCAGGCGATGGCTCGCTTGAGCGTCGAGGAGATCCTCGGATGCATCCGCGCGTGCGGCCTCGCGCCGACCAAGGCGAAGAACGTGAAGAAGCTCGCCGAGACACTGGTCGGCGAATACGGCGGCGCGGTTCCGCGCGACATCGAGGAGCTGGAAAAACTCCCCGGCGTCGGACACAAGACCGCGAGCGTGGTCATGTCCCAGGCGTTCGGCGAGCCGGCGTTCGCCGTCGACACGCACATCCACCGCCTGGCCGCGCGCTGGCGCCTGTCGAACGGAAAGAACGTCGAGCAGACCGAGCGCGATCTGAAGAAAGTGTTCCCGCGCGAAGAGTGGTCGCGGCGCCACCTGCAGATCATCTACTTCGGACGCGAATACTGTCCCGCCCGCGGACATGACGTTAGCGAGTGTCCGATTTGCTCGTGGGCCGCGTGAACTGTTGTCGGTTGTCGGTTGTCAGTTGTCTGCGGGGCGCTGGTTTCAGGGCATCACCCGTGTCATCCCGACACTCGCGTCGGTTGCCTGCGATGCATGTCCTGAAACCCGCACCGCACAGACAACCGACAACTGACAACCGACAACACCGCGCAGCGCAAATAACTCGCGTATAATGCGCACGGTCGTGCGGTCCCCGAAAATCCTCGTTCTCCTGGCCATTTGTGCGCTGCCGCTCTATGCACGCGAGGTCGACGTGCGTCCGGCGCCCTCGTGGGTCGAGCCGATCGACGTCGACACCTCCGTGCATGTCGCGAAGCAGAACATGCGCTGGGGGCTCTACGACCTCCTCTCCGATCACCAGGTCCGCGCGGGCGACGGCAGCGAGTGGCGATACTTCCGGACCGTGCGCAGCGTGCTCTCGCCGTCCGGCGTGCAGAACGCGTCCGAGCTCGAGCTCGACTTCGATCCCTCGTTCGAGCGCCTGGTGCTCCATCACGTGACCCTCGTCCGCGGCAACCTCCGCATCGACGCGCTCGAGCCGGACGAGATCCGCGTGATCGAGAAAGAAGACGAGTCGGACAACCGCATTTACGATGGCGAGCGCACCGCGCTGCTCTTCCTGCGCGACGTGCGTCCCGGCGACGTCATCGACTACGCGTGGTCGCTCGACGGCGCCAATCCGATCCTCAACGGCCGCTACACCGGCAGCTTCGACCTCAGCTCGGGCGTGCCCACGCGGCGCATGCGCCATCGGCTGTTATGGCCGGCGGGACGTCCGCTGCAGTGGCGGGGCGCCGATCCGGCGATCGTGACCGAGGGCGCAACGCAGGCGATGATCTGGGAGCGCCGCGACGTCGACGCGCTCGACGTCGAAGACGAGCTGCCGTCCTGGTTCGAGCCGTGGGAGTCGATCGAGGTCTCCGAGTTCGCGTCCTGGCGCGAGGTCGCGGCCTGGGCGAACGCGATGTTCGCGCTCGACGAGCGCTCGCAGACGGAAGTCAAAGCGCTGGCGGCGCAGATCGCGGCCCAGCATCCGGCGCATGACGCGCGCGTCACCGCCGCCATCCGCTTCGTTCAGGACGAGATCCGCTACCTCGGCATCGAGATGGGCCGCAACTCCCATCAGCCGCAC
Source organism: Thermoanaerobaculia bacterium (assembly GCA_035536275.1). Classification (GTDB taxonomy): domain Bacteria; phylum Acidobacteriota; class Thermoanaerobaculia; order Gp7-AA8; family Gp7-AA8; genus QHVT01. The sequence goes on along the minus strand of DATLOL010000113.1, from coordinate 15,742 downwards.
CAGCCGTGGGAGACGCTCGAGTCGCGCTGGGGCGACTGCAAGGACAAGACGCTGCTGCTCGTCTCGCTGCTGCGCGAGCTGGGGCTCGAGGCCTACCCTGCGCTGGTCAACACGCGCCTCGAGGTGAAGCTCGCGGAGAAGCTCCCCTCGCCGTTCCTCTTCGATCATGTCATCGCCCAGGTGATCGACAAGGGCCGCGCGTACTGGGTCGACGGCACGATCTCCGAGCAGGGCGGCACCCTCACCACCATCGAGACCCCGAACGACAGCTTCGCGCTGGTCGTGAGCGGCGCCACGACGGCGCTGGCGAAAGTCGTGACGAACATGAAAGGCGGCGTGGCCGTCGATCAGACCTACACGACCACCGAGTACACGCAGCCGACGCAGCTCACCGTGAAGACGACCTACACGGGCTCGGACGCCGACGCGGTGCGCTCCGCGCTGGCCACGCTCTCTCTCGAGGACTACGCGCACGAGCGCATCAACGAGCTGGCCGTCGATCAGCCGAAGATCCAGGCCGTCGGTGTGCCGCTGGTGCACGACGACCGGCTGCGCAACGTGGTGGTGGTGACGGAGCAGTACCGCATCCCGGAGCTGTGGAAGGACGGCGAGTGGTCCTGGTATCCGCGCGTCCTGGGGGCACAGCTCACGCGCCCGAGCACGATGATCCGCTCGATGCCGCTCGCGTTCGCACATCCGCTGAACATCCGCCAGACCGTGACCTTCAACTTCCCGGAAGAGATGCCGGTGGACAAGAGCAGCGCCGTCACCGAGTCCCCCGCTTTCCGCTATGACTACACCGTCGACTCGAACGGGAAGACCGTGACCATTCGCCAGTCCCTGCGATCGCGCGCGGATCACGTGGCGGTGAAGGACGTGCCGGACCACCTGACGAAGCTCAGCTCGATCTGGAGCGAGATGGGCTTCCGCTTCAAGCCTGACGGCGCGACGGCTCCGGCCAAGGAAGAGGAGACGCCGGTGGCGAACTGGGTGGTCGGAGCGATCGTCGCGGGGACGTTTGTCGGGATCTGCGTGATGCTGGCCACGCGACGGAAAGTCGCACCGGTGCTGGCACCGTCGCGTTTCTCACCCGGTGAGGCCCCGGCCTCGGCCCTGCGCGTGAACCGCGCCGACGAGATCGACGCACGCCTGGCCGAACTGCTCTGCGGATGCGGCGCGACCCACTTCGCCTCCTCCGAATACCAGCGCGCACGCTACGCGGAACGCGACCTGACCATCGTGACGCGAAACTGCGGCGCGTGTGGCAAAGAGCAGAGCGTCTACTTCACCGCGGCCTGAAGCTCAACTTCTGACCCACTTCTTGTCATCTTCAAATGACGATCTCCACACATTTAGTTACCCGCGTGACATATTTTGACCATCTGGATTGATTTGCAAAGCAACTCCGTCACACATTTCGATGGATCGCTCAGATATCGAAGCAACGCGGCCACATATTGAATGTGATTGGTCAAACCATTTAGTAGCGCGGCCACATAATCCGATACGAGTGGTCAAACCTTTAAGCACGTTCGTTGTAAATCGAAGCAAGCGCGCCATACATTGAATGACGCGGGCCACACATTGAATCAAGCGCGCTGTCAATCAAATGACCGGCGCCACACTTTTAATCACGCGCGCCATCCATCAAGTCACCGGCGCAATACATCGAATCAACGGTTGCAGTGATCGATTCACGCGGGCTGCCTTCGAAATCAAACCGGTTGCCTTCGAAACCAAGCCGGCTGCCTTCGAAATCAAGCGGGCTGCCTCCGAAATCAAGCCTGCGTCCCATGATTGCTCGATGGCTGCCTCGCGAATGATCTTCGCTGTCTTCGTCGGTTGCTGGTCGCTGGTTCCTGGTTGCTCGCCGTCCAGCGCCTGAAACCCGGCCATCGCCAGCAACCAGCAACACAGCAACCAGCAACAACTTCTTCTAGTTCTTCCCCACCAGCGTCCGCGTCGATCCGTCCGCGAGCTTCACCAGCTCCGGCACGTCCGCGCCGCGCACTTCGTACGTGAGCGACTTCGTCGCGCCCACGCCACTTTCAGGAATGACGAATGCCGACGACTGGCCGCGCGCCCACCCGTAGGTGATCGTCGCCGGGGTGATGAATGCGTCGGGGGCCATCACCGTCTGCTCGACGATGCCGCCGGTCGAGCCGCGCGACACCGCGGTCCACTGGTCGCCGATGCGGCGGAAGCGCGTGCGCGTCGTCGTGTCCGCGCGATGGGTGATCTCGACCGAGCGCGGCTTGCGATCGGCGTCGAGTGAGGCCCAGGTCTCGACTGACGTGCCGTCGCGTTTCGCGATCATACTGTGCGCCACCACCCCGCCGCCCGGACGCTCGTACAGCGCGAAGCGCTCCGTGCCGCTGATCGCGCGTCCACTCCGGAGCACGTACGTGCCCGACCGCAGGAGCGCGCCGCGCTCCGTGCGCGACGGGTGCACCTTCGGCGTACCGCGCACGATGTCGGCGATGTCTTCCTCGACCGTCGTCGCGGCCGGCGTCTCCACGAAGCGCCCGACTTCGGCACCGTCGCGCCGCACGATCACGGTCGGCACGTTGGTGATGTTCTCGCCGGCTACGACGCTCATCGGCGTCACGAACTCCGGCCCGATGCCGGTCAGCTCGACGTTGATGTGTGGGTTGTTCGCCGTCGCGATGGCCTTCAGCAGCCGCGGCACGTGCTGCCGGCTGTCGCCGCACCAGGTCGCCAGCACGATCTGCATCGTCACCGGTGCATCGATCGCGCGGAGCCGCTCGACGATCGCGCCGTCGGGCTCGTACACGTCCGCGATCGCGCGCCACACCGGCGCGGTCTCCCACAACTCCTCGAGCGTCATCGCCCCGGCCTTGCTCTGGTGCGCGGAGAGGAGGAGGGTCTTGTCGTCGACCGCGGCGAACATCGTCGCGTCGTTCGGACGCACCATCGTGCCGCCGACCACGGTCTCCAGACTGGCGGGCGTCGTCGCGGTCACGCGATCCTTCGCGAACGTGAACGCCGACTTCGGCGCGCGGCTCACCGTGCCGGCGTCCGGCGTGAACACCATCACCTCTTCGCCGCAGACCACGGCGATCATGCGCGGGGCGGATGTCGTCAGGGTCTGGACGTTGCGCTGGAGTTTGCCGTCCACGTACACGTCGCGGATGCTGTCGTTCCAGACGCGGGGCTGAGGCTGAGGGGAAGCGAGCGCTGCCGAGAGGAGGACCATTGCGGCCAAGGGCATGTCAAACCTCCTTTGTTCGCCCTTCGACGCCCGCTCGCGACAGTTAGTTTCGCAACGAAATTATTGTCTGTTGAGGGGCGTTGCCCTCGGACGCGTGAACTCCGGCAATTTCGGAAAGGCCGAAAGGGCCCGGGGAGAGATCAACAAGGAGAATCAGAAGCATGCGCAGCACGGGTAAAGTCAAGTGGTTCAACGACGCGAAGGGTTTTGGCTTCATCACCACCGACAAGGGAGAGGACGTCTTCGTTCACTTCTCCGCCATCCAGTCCAAGGGCTTTCGCTCGCTGGCCGAGGGTGCGGACGTCGAGTTCGACCTGATCCAGGGACCGAAGGGTCTCCAGGCCTCGAACGTGACGGTCAACTAGACTGTCGTCAACCACTGGAAGAAAGGACGGCGTAACGGCCGTCCTTTTTTTATTGAGCCCCCGATGAAACGAGTCCTGATCGCGATCCTGCTTCTCGTTGCCTCGTCCGCCTCCGCGGCCGACATCGACGTCGTCCGCGCGCAGTTCATCGCCTACTCCACCGCCGCCGGCGCCGACCGCAGTTCCGCGCGGATGACCGACGCCCTCGGCGCGCTCGAGTGGGCCGCGAAACAGCACGCCGACACGCTCCGCGCCGACGGGACCTGGCCGGACATCATCTATAACGAGACGCCGGCCGGCGGATGGGGACCGTGGGCACACACCCAGCGCCTGTGGCTGCTGGCCAAGGCCTATCAGACGCCGGGGCAGTCGCTCTATCGCGACCCGCGCCTGCTCGCCGACATCGACGCCGCGCTCGCGCACACGAAGACGTTTTACGGCGCGACGATCATCCCCACCGGGAACTGGTGGTTCTGGACGATCGGCATCCCGATCGATCTCGGGCCGACGCTCGTCCTGATGCAGGGTCACGCGAATCAGCAGGTCGTCGACGATCTGACCACCGCCATTCACGTGCGCATCCTCAACGCGCCGACGCAGCGCGGGCTGGTCGGGCCGACGCCGACCGGCCAGAACCTGGTCTGGTCCGCATACACGCATCTCTGCCTCGGACTGCTGAAGAACGACGAGGCGCGCCTCGTGGCCGTGCGCGACGCCATGGCGTCCGTCGCACGGCCCGCAGTCGGCGACGGCATCAAGAAGGATGCGTCGTTCCATCAGCACGGCGCGCAGCTCTACACGGGCGGCTACGGCGGGCAGTTCGCGTCCGACGTCGCACGCTACGCGCTCGTCGCCCGCGGCACGTCGTATCAGATGCCGAGCGACGCGCTGGCTTCGTTCGCCGACTACGTCGCGGACGGCATCGCCTGGGCGCTGCACGGCGACTACTTCGACGTCTCGGTGATCAGCCGCGAAGTCTCGCGGCCGACCACCACCGGCTTCAACGGCATGGCCGCGCTGGTGCAGGCGGCGCAGTTCGCCAGCCCGCGCGCGAACGAGATCCGCAGCGCCGCCGCGAAGATGCTGCAGACGTGGCGGGGCACGATGCCGATCGAGCTCGCCGGCGCGGCGGCGCTCGTCGAGAGCGCACACTACATCGCCGCGTGGCCGGCCGGCCACCGCCACTACTACGCCTCCGACTACAGCGTCCACCGCCGCAGCGGCTGGCTCGCGTCGATCAAGATGTTCTCGACGCGCACGAAGTCCGGCGAGAAGACGAACGAGGAGAACCTCCTCGGCTCCCGCCAGTCGGACGGACGCTTTTATCTCGTCCTGCGCGGCGATGAGTACTTCGGACGCGACGTCTGGCCCGCGCTCGACTGGACACGCCTGCCCGGCACGACCGTCGAACAGAAGGCGGACACGGCGAGCGACGTCTACGGCTACGGCACGCGCTCGCTGGCCGGTGGCACGGGCGACGGCGCGAACGGCGTATCGGCCATGGACCTCGCGCCGCTCGGCTCCACGCTGACGGCAAAGAAGTCGTGGTTCTTCTTCGACGACGCGATCGTGTTCCTCACGAACAGCATCCGTTCGACGTCGGCCAACCGCATCGAGACGATCGTCAATCAGGTCAGTACCTCATCCTCCGTTGCGCGCGGAGGCGACTGGGCGCATCTCGAAAACGTCGGCTACTGGTTCCCCACGGGTACCGTGCCGCAGACCACTCGCACGACCCGCAGCGGCACATGGGCCGCGCTCGGCGGCTCGACCGACACGACCGTGCACACGAAGCCGTTCACGACGATGCTCTTCGATCACGGCACCGCGCCGGTGAACGTAACCGCGGAGTACGTGATCGTGCCGAACATCACCTCGACGGCGATGGGCACCTGGACGGTGTCGCGTCCGATCTCGATTCTCTCGAACAACGACATCGTCTCGGCCGCCCGCGACAACCGCACCGGCAACCTGGGCATCACCTTCTGGCGCGCCGCATCGATCGACGGCATCCAGTCGTCGTCGGCCGCGGTGGTCTACATCACCCAGGGCCGCACGACGACGCACATCTGGGCCGCCGACCCGAACGCCGGCACGACGGGCTCGTTCACGCTGACGGTGCCCGGCGCGTGGAACGTGTCCGGCGCAACGTCATCGCGCACGTCGCGCGCGACAACCATCGCCATCCCCCGCAACAGCGGCCAAACGACGCACGTCACCCTCACCCGCTCGGTCAAGCGCCGCGCCACGTAACGCCGGCCTCCGGCCGGCCGGATCGCCGGCGTCCCGCCGGCCCCCGCACTCCCGAGGTACACTCCCCTTCCACACGCGCTCCGTTACGCGCCGGCCAATCTCTGCGGCCCGCGCATATGCACCACAAGAAATCCTGGCTCCCCATGGGAGCCGTTCGCTCTCGCTCCCGTGGCTATCTCCCGCATCTGGAGATGGCCGATGGCGTCTACTCCATCACCTTTCGCCTTCACGACTCTCTTCCGCCAGATGCCATCGCGAACCTCGTGGCCGAGCGACGCGCACTCGAGCGCTACAACTCCGCGGAGTTACGACATGCGTTCGAGCTGTCTCTCGACCGTGCCCTGGATCGCGCGTATGGCTCCGCTTATCTCGCCGACGATCGAGTCGCGGCGATCGTTGCCAACGGCTTGGCGCACTTCGATGGTGAGCGTTATCGGATGTTCGCGTGGTGCGTGATGCCGACGCACGTGCATGTCGTGATCAAGGCGAACGGTGGACTGTTCGAGATTCTGCACTCGTGGAAGTCGTATACCGCCAAGGAGGCGAATCGGGTGCTGGGGCGGGAGGGGGTGTTCTGGGCGCGGGAGTATTTCGATCGGATCGTGCGGAATGAGGAGGATCTTTGGACGACTGTGGCTTATGTGGTGAACAATCCGGTTGAGGCGGGATTGGAGAATTGGAAGTGGGTGGGGAGTGCGATATGAGCCGGCCGGAGGCCGGCGATCCGGCCGGCCGGAGGCCGGCGTTACGGGGCAGGTTTGCCGAACAAAAAGCCTTGGACTTCTTCGCAGGATTGGGCGGCCAGGAACGATACCTGCGCCTCCGTTTCGACGCCTTCCGCGGTGACGGCGAGGTCGAGGCCGTGGGCCATGGCCACGATGGCGGACACGATGGCGCGGTTGCTGCGGCTTGTTTCGATCTCGGCGATGAACTCGCGGTCGATCTTCACGCGGTCGATGGGGAAGCGGCGCAGGTAGCTGAGGGACGAGTGGCCGGTGCCGAAGTCGTCGAGGGCGATGCGCACGCCGAGCTCGCGCAGTTCCGCCACCGTCGCGATCGTGAGATCCGTGTTGCGCATGGCCGTGCTCTCGGTGATCTCCAGTTCCAGGAGCCGCGGATCGAGTCCGCTCTCGTCGAGCGCGCGCGCCACCACGTCGCGGAGATCGGTCTGCTGGAACTGGCGCGGGGAGAGGTTCACGGCGATGCGGCGTCCCGGCCAGGAGCGCGCGTGCTTGCAGGCCTCGCGCAGCACCCACTCCCCGATCGGCACGATCATCCGGGTCTCCTCGGCGATCCCGATGAACGCCGACGGCGGCACGATGCCCATCCCCGGATGGTTCCAGCGCAGCAGCGCCTCCATCCCCTCGATCTCCCGCGTCTCCAGCCGCACCAGCGGCTGGTAGTGCAGCACCAGCTCCTCGCGCTCGATGGCCCGGCGCAGCGCGTTCTCCAGTGACAACCGCTCCGCCGCCCGCGAGTTCATGGCCGGCGTGCAGAGGCGGTACGAATTGTGTCCCGCTTCCTTCGCGCGGTACATCGCGCTGTCCGCGTTCTTCAGCAGCAGTTCCGCGGTGTCGCCGTCGTTCGGATAGACGGCGATGCCGATGCTGGTCGTCACGTACAGCTCGTGCCCTTCCACCCGCACGGGCTGCGCGACCGTGTCCAGCAGCTTCTGGGCGATGCGTGCCGCGTCGCGCACGTCCGTCAGATCGGTGAGCAGCACGGTGAACTCGTCGCCGCCCATGCGGGCGATGGTGTCCCCCTCGCGCAGCACGGAGCGCAGCCGGGTCGCGTTCGCGCGCAGCAAGTCGTCGCCGAGGGAGTGGCCGAGGGTGTCGTTGACGATCTTGAAGCGATCGAGGTCGAGGAACATCAGCACGAGCGGCGAGTGCTGCCGCTTCGCGTGCGCGAGTGCGACCGTGAGCCGGTCGCGGAACAGCAGGCGATTCGGCAGTCCGGTCAGACCGTCGTGGTAGGCCTGATACTCGATCTGCTCTTCCGCGCGCCGCCGCTCGCTGATGTCGCGCGACACGGAGATCACCTCGGTCGTCGCACCGTTCTCGTCGAACAGCGCGCGGCTGGTCGACTCGAACCAGACGATCGAGCCGTCCTTGCGGATCGCGCGATAGGTGAACGTGTGCCCGTGCTCGTTCGGGACGATCGCGCGGAGCGTGGGGCGGTCGTCGGGATGAATGATGTCGCGGATGTGCGCGCCGATCACCTCCGCGGGCTCATAGCCAAGGAGGTTGCGGATGGCGTCGGAAGCGTAGACGAAGCGGCCGTCCGGGGTCGTGCGGGCAATGAGGTCCGTCGAGTTCTCGGCCATCAGGCGATAGCGGGCCTCGCTCTCGCGCAGCGCGTCTTCGGCCTGTTTGCGGTCGGTGATGTCGATGACCGTGCCTTCGAGGATCTCGCCGAGGAGGTGCACACTCTCGATCACCCACACCGCGGTGCCGTCCTTGCGGCGCAGGCAGACTTCCATGCCCCGGAGGCTGCCCTGCTCGCGGACCGCGTTCACGAACTGTTCGCGTTGTTCGGCGGAGAAGTAGAACGCGTTCGCGGGAACGCGCAGCAGCTCTTCGCGCGACGCGTAGCCGAGGATCGCGGCGAAGGCGTCGTTGCACTCGAGCATGCGGCCCTCGACCGTGTTGCGATACACGCCGGCGAGATTGCGCTCGAACAGCAGGCGATGCCGGCGCTCGCTCTCCTTGAGCGCCGAGTAGACGCGCCGCCGCTCCACCGCGCTGACGAGAATCTCGCCGGCGATGCGCAACAGCGACACCGTTTCCTCGGTCCATTCGATCGTCGTGCTGAGAGAGCTGCTGCCGACGCTGCCCATCAGGCGCTTCTTCAGCAGCATCGGCACGAAGGCCACGCTGTGGATGGCCTGTCGCTCCAGAAAGCGCCGCTCGTTGATGGCCGCGGGCGGCAGATCGTCGAGCGTCGCCAGGGCGATCACCTCGCCGTGCTGCATGCGATCCATCCACCACGGGAACACGGCCGCCGAGAGCTCGCCATACATCGCGGCGCGGAGATCGTCCTTCCGCGCGCTCCACTCGTGGGTCAGCCGGCCCGACAGGCCGTCCTGGTCGAGGATGAGGAGGTAGCAGCGGTCGGCGCCGACGAACGTGCCGACGTCGCCCAGCGCATCGACGATGGCGCTGTCGATCTCTTCATCCGCGGCGTTGGCGAACCGCGTGGAGATCGCGGCGATGAGCTTCTCCAGCTCGACGCGATGCCGCAGCGCCTCCTGGGCCTCGCGCCGCTCGTGCGCGTCCATGGCCATGGCCACGAGATCGGCGATGGAGCTGGCGAAGTGCTCCTCCTCGGCCGACCAGTTGCGCACGTCGCCGGTGTGCTCGAAACAGACCACGCCGCTCATGCGGCCGAGGCGGCGGATGGGGGCGTCGAGCATGGCCGTGACGCCGTGCGGGTCGAGGTACGACTGCGTGAACGCGCTGGTGCGCGGATCGAGGCGGGCGTCGGTGGCGGCGATGGTGCGCTCGGTCTCCAGCGCCTTGAAGTACATCGGAAAGTGATACGCGGTCAGCTCGCCGCCCTCGGAGTGGATATCCGGAGTGCGCTCGTACAGCTCGGCGCAGTGGATGGCCTGGCGGTCGGAAGTGAAGAACCAGACGCCGACTCGCTCGACGGAGAGGGTGTCGGACGCGGCGGTGGCGATCTCGCGCAGTGCCGTGGCCAGACGTCCCGAGTGGATGGACGGACGGCGGGCGAGGTCGACGAGCACGTTGTGCTGTCGGCGCGCATGGGACAGGCGATCGCGGACGACTAGCAACCTGGCGCTTCAAAAGGGCGCGTGCCGGAAAAATTTCTCCGGCTATTCGACCTTCTCGAGCGAATACACCTTCACGTTCACTTCGCGTGCGTAGTGCCGATGCCCGACACCCTCGGCCCGGCGGATGCCCGCCGCCCAGACCAGCGTCTCGTCCAGCGCCGGCACTTCGGCGCGCTGCAAAGGATACGGCTGATGATGGACGCGCGCGCGGTAAAGCGCTCGCTGGTCGTCCTGAGAATAGAGGATGTAGCGCTCGCAGAGGAAGTGCTCGAACGTTCCCGGTGCGGCGGCCGCGACCGGACCCTCGACGGGGCGATAGCGGACGTGCAGGTTCGCCGGCATGGTGCCGCGGGGGTCGGTGCGGCGGCTGTCGAACTCGATCAGCGGCAGGGGGCCATCGCCCGCGCGGAAGTCGATGTCGGCGTCGAAGTACGGGAGGTGATACGCACCGCGCGCGGCGGCGACGGCGAGCTTGCTCGAGGCGTCGAGGCTGAAGAACCAGACGCCCGGATCCCTGCCGTCGACGTGCACGTACGTGCGCACGTTCACTTCATGAAAGCTGGAGACTCCGGGCAGCGGCGGCAACAGAATCGGGCGGACGCCGGTCATCGTGAACGGGATCAGGCCGACGTAGGCCTTTCCTTCGAAGGTGTCGAGGGTGAGCCGCGGCGGCAGCATAGCGCGCAGGGCCGCGGCCGGAATCTCCCAGTGCAGAAAGAGCAGGTGATGCCAGTTCTGATGCATCAGAACCTGCTGGTCCGGCTCGAGGGTGGGAGTGACGCGGTCGATGGAGTGCATGGGTGCTGGGTGCTGAGTGCTGCGTGCTGGGTGCTGAGTTCTGAGCTCAGCGGCCACTCAGCACTCAGCACTCAGGAACAGGTCTACTCGAAGAGGTCGTACTCCGCGACGGGGAGCTCCGCGGGCTCGCTCCAGCGCCACGTCTCGAAGACGTAGAGGTCGAAGAGCAGGAGGAACACCTCGCGGGACATACGCCAGCGCGAGGTGAGCCCGTCGCGCAGTCCGCGCTTGCTCTCCTTGATCACGTGGTTCAGTCCGCGGATGACGGTCTGCTGCTGGCGCAGGTCGGCGCGCGCGCAGAAGCAGTTCAGAGCCGCCTCGATCTTGTAGTGGGACTGGTACTGGACGGGCACGGTCTCGAAGACCTCGCGCCGCATCACCCGGATGCCCGAGAGCACAGGACCGCACTTCATCTTCAAATGCAGGAAGTTGGCGACGTCACCGCGGTCGCGGACGCCGATGTTCATGTCGCAGTCGCCGCGCACGACCGGGGTGACCAGGGCGGCGATGTGCTCGTCGGTGACGTTGTACATGTCGCCGTCGCAGAAGAAGAGCGTGTCGTTGGACGCGTTGGCGACGCCCACGGCCATGGCGAAGCCCTTGCCGTGGTTTTCCTTGAGGGCGACGGTGCGCACGCCGTCGAAGCTGCGCGCGATCTCGACGGTTCGATCCTCGGAACCGTCACTGACGACGATCACTTCATCGATCAGTTCGCTCCGCGTGAGAGCGGCGAGAACATCCGCAATGGTGTTCTCCTCGTTGTAAGCCGCTACGATCGCGGTCGTCCTCAAATGTCTCTCCTCGGGGCGCTGCATTCAGACGGGGGATAGTGCAACCGGCAGACCACGGCGGATTCTACTGCACGACCTGACACCGGTTTTGCAAACTCCACCGGCATGGTGAAACGCACCCTGCCTCTCGGAGCGCTGCTGGCGGGCCTGAGCATCGTCTCGGCGCTCGCATTCTTCCTCTCGGGCTGCGCCGCCGTCGGCCGGGCGCTGAACATCGAGAATCCGCGGTATTCGATCCGGGACATCCGCCCGCGCGTGGACATCGCTCTTCCGCTGTCGGCGTCCTCGATCGATATCGACTTCAACCTGGAAGTGGACAATCCGAACTCGGTCGGACTGGACCTCGACCAGCTCGATTTCAACCTCTTCATCAACGACACGCGCGTCCTCGACTCGACGAGCCGGGAGCGCTTCCGCATCCCCGCAAAGGGTGTGGGCCACGTGAGGCTGCAGACGGAGATCCGGTACCAGGACGTGCGGACCCTCTGGACGGAGATCGTCGACATCGTGCGCGGCCAGCGCGCCCGGTACGAGCTGCGCGGCACTGCGCATTACGACACCCCGGTCGGAAGGTTGCGGTTTCCGGTGACGGTGTACTCCACGCGCTGACGCGCGGTTGCTGGTTGTCGGTTTTCCACCGACCCGCACACCCGTTGCTGCTCATGCTGCGTACGATGCCTGGGGAGCAACGGGTGCGCGGGTGGGCGGAAAACCAGGAACCAGCAACGCGGCGGCCCGCAAGGGCCACCGCCCGGTTACTGCCTTACGTTGCGGACTACCGTGATCGTCTGGGCCAAATAGCGGCCGTCGTTGTTCACGCCGACCACCGAGATCTCGTCGCCGCGCTCGAGATCCGTCACCGCGTACGTCTGGTTGTTGTACACGACGCGGGTGTTGTTGTCGTAGTAGATCGAGCTGCGCGACTCCGTCGAGGTCGGGCGCAGGTTGTTCACGTACGACACGTTCATGTCGATGCGCCGCGCGTTCGTGTCGATGCCCGACACCGTTCCGCGCACGTCCGACGACTCCGTCGATGAGGGGCTGCCGAGGATGATGCTTCCGAGGTCGCCGAGAGTGCCGCCGGCGGAACCGCAGGCCGAGAGCAGCATCGCGGCGATGGCAAGAGTTGCTATACGCATGAGTCCTCCTTCGGAGAGAATGCGGAGCAAGGAACAGGCCGATTGACTGAAAATAACTCGTCGCGCTGGCAACTCCCGACCATCGTCTCGATCCTTTACTTCAGCCAGGGCTTCCCGTTCGGCTTCTACGACCGCACGATGGGCCTGTACCTGCGCACGCAGAACGTGTCGTTGTCCGAGATCGGCTTCGTCAGCAGCGTCGGGCTCGCCTGGTCGCTGAAGCCGCTGTGGGCGCCTCTGGTCGACACGTTCGGCACCTATCGCCGCTGGATCCTCGGCGCGCTCGCGGTCTTATGCATGGCCCTGGCGATGTTCGGGATGACGCCGGCCGCGAGCACGATGTTCTGGGTCGCCGCGCTGATCCTCGCCTTCGCCTCGGCCACGCAGGACATCGCCATCGACGCGCTGACGATCCGCATCACGCCCGACCCGATGATCGGGAAGATCAACTCGCTGCGGGTGACCGCGGCGCGCATCGCCGCCATCGCCGCGGGCGGCGGACTGGCGGCGCTCTCCGACATCATCGGCTGGCAGCGGTCCTTCTTCGCCGCCGCCGGCCTCGCGTTTCTAGTGCTGGTCGCGGTCGCGCTCTTCGTTCCGCGCACGGCCGGACAGATGGAGCGCCACGAGAATCTGTTCAAGGCCTTGTTCCACTGGCTGCGCCGCAACGGCATCCTGGTCTTCCTGGTCGTCCTGATCTACCGCCTCGGCGACTCCGCGATGCGCCCCATGATCGGGCCGTACTGGATCGATCGCGGCTACACGGCGACCGAGGCCGGGAACGTCACCGCGACCCTGGGCATGATCTGCATCATCCTCGGCGCGATCAGCGGCGGATGGTTCGTCACGCGCTTCGGCATCTTCAAGGCCCTGCTCTGGCTCGGCCTCGTGCAGATGCTCTCGAACCTCGGATACGCCGTCGCGGCGATGACCAACACCGGCCGGCCCGGAATGTACGGGGCCGCGATCGCAGAGTCCTTCTGCGACGGACTGGGCACGGCCGCGTTCATGTCCTTCCTCATGTACATCTGTGACCGCGAGAACGCCGCCACCGAGTACGCGGTGCTGAGCGCGATCTTCGCCCTGCCGCGCACGTTCATCTCCACCGTGAGCGGCAAGCTCACCGAGACGATGGGCTACGCCGACTACTTCTGGCTCACCGCGGCACTGGCCCTGCCGGGACTGCTGCTCGTGCCTCTGATCCGCAAACGCGTCGCCGGAAGCGTGGCAGAGGCCCGCTAGACCTCGCGATGCGACATCGAATCTTCGTCGACGCGATCGAGCCCCAGGTCACGGTGACGGGCGACGAGTTCCATCACTCGATCCGCGTCGTCCGGGTGCGACCAGGCGAAGAGGTGGAGCTGTTCGATCGCGCCGGCAACGCCGCGCGGGGAGTCGTCGAAACGATCGAGCGCGACCAGGCGGTGGTGGCCGTGCGCGAGCCCGCGCCGACGCGCGAGTCGCCGCTCGCGCTGCACCTGGCCATGGCCGTCATCCAGCTCGAGAAGTTCGAGCTCGTCCTGCAGAAGGCCACGGAGCTCGGCGTGAAGACGTTCATCCCCCTCGTCACCGAGCGCGTGGAACTGCGTCCGGAGCGCTACGCAAACAAGATGGAGCGCTGGAACAAGATCGTCTTCGAGGCCGTGAAACAGTGCGGACGATCGGTGATCCCGAAGATCGAGGCGGCCGCGTCCTTCGAAGAGGTGCTCGCCAAAAGCGGCACGAAGCTCCTGTTCGACGCGGATGCCGAACCGCCAACCGCCAACCGCCAACTGCCAACCGACCTCACTCTGCTCATCGGTCCGGAAGGCGGATGGAGCGACGAGGAATTGCGCACTGCGCGCGATCACAACGTGCTGTTCGAGCGCCTCGGACCGCGCCGGCTGCGTGCCGAAACGGCGGCCATCGTTGCAGTGTCCGTCGTCGCGGCCCGCTTCGGGGACTTGTAGTAGATTACGCCCTCTTCAGTTGACCCCTCGACTTCGCTCGGGGTGAACGGACTGGAGAGAACTCGAGAGGAGCCTTCACGTCGTGGCCGACACCCTCAGCATCACCGACAACCGCACCGGACAGACCTACGAAGTTCCCATCAAAGAGGGCACGATCAAAGCCATCGATCTCCGCAAGATCAAAACGGGCGACGACGATTTCGGACTGATGACGTATGACCCCGCGTTCATGAACACGGCCTCGTGCCGGAGCGCGATCACCTTCATCGACGGCGACAAGGGCATCCTCGAATACCGCGGCTATCCGATCGAGCAGCTCGCGGAGAAGAGCACCTACCTCGAAGTGGCCTACCTGCTCCTCAACGGCGAGCTGCCGGACGAGAAGCAGCTCGCGGGATGGCAGCACACCATCACCCACCACACCATCCTCAACGAGAACTTCCGCCAGCTCATCAACTCGTTCCGCTTCAACGCCCATCCCATGGGCCGCCTCATCGCGTCGATGGCCGCGCTGGGAACGTTCTATCCCGAGGCCAAGGAGATCTTCGACGCGGGCGTGCGGTTCAAGCAGATCGAGCGGATCATCGCCAAGATCATCACCATCGCCGCGTTCAACTATCGCAACACCGTGGGGATGCCGATCGCCTATCCCGACAACGACCTCTCCTACACCGGCAACTTCCTGAACATGATGTACAAGATGACGGAGACGAAGTACACGCCGAACCCCGTGCTGGAGCGTGCGATGGACGTCCTGTTCATCCTGCACGCGGACCACGAGCAGAACTGCTCGACGAACGCCATGCGCGCCGTCGGCAGCTCGCACGTCGACCCCTACTCCTCGGTCGCCGCGGCCGCGGCAGCGCTCTATGGCCCGCTGCACGGCGGCGCGAACGAGGCCGTGCTGCAGATGCTCAACGAGATCGGCAGCGTCAGTCACGTGCCGGACTTCATCAAGCGCGTGAAGAGCGGCGAGGGCGGCCGCCTGATGGGCTTCGGCCACCGCGTCTACAAGAACTACGATCCGCGCGCGAAGATCATCAAGCAGGTCGCCGACGAGGTGTTCGAGGTGACCGGTCGCAACCCGCTGCTGGACATCGCCCTCGAGCTGGAGCGGATCGCCCTCGAAGACGACTACTTCGCGAAGCGCAAGCTCTACCCGAACGTCGACTTCTACTCGGGTCTCATCTACCAGGCCATGCGCTTCCCGACGTCGATGTTCACCGTGCTCTTCGCCATCGCGCGCGTCTCCGGGTGGCTTGCGCAGTGGCAGGAGATGCTCACCGACGCGGACCAGAAGATCGCGCGCCCGCGCCAGATCTACACCGGACCGCAGCGCCGCGAGTACCCGGCCGCCCGCTGATGCTCGCGCGGGCCCTGCTCGCCGTACTCGTGCTGTGTGGAGCGGCGGGCTTCAGC
>DATLOL010000112.1:0-6910 GCA_035536275.1 Thermoanaerobaculia bacterium | reverse complement strand
GGCAAATAGAATCGGCGGCCGAAGCGGCCGCCGCTCCACAGGACGGTTTCGTTTGCGGGGTGTTCTGCGTCTCACTGGGCATGCAGCACCTACGCGCGCTCTCTCTTGCCGCCTTCCTCGTCCTCCTCACTGTCGGAGCGGTTCTCATGTCTGCCAAGCCGCAGACGTCCTCGAAGCCGCAACCGGAGGCCTCTCAGCGCTCTGAGCCTCTGCGCCTCGATGCCTCGAAGCCTCGCGAAGCAAGGCGCGAAGCGACCCCGCCCGTCCCCCCGATCACCTTCGCCGATCCCGACGGGCAGGAGCTCATCCTCGAAGAGCTCTCCGTCCGCACGGCCGTGCACGGCATGCTCTCGCTGACCGAGATGGAGCTGCGCTTCCGCAATCCGCAGGAGCGGCGCATCGAGGGACGCTTCACCTGCACGCTGCCGCCGAACGCCGCCATCAGCCGGTTCGCCAAGGACGTGAACGGGCATCTGATGGAAGGGGAGGTGGTGGAGCGCCTGCGCGCGAACCAGGTGTACGAGAGCTACCTGCACCAGATGCGCGACCCGGCGCTGCTCGAGCAGGAGCAGGGCAACCGCTTCTCCGCGCGCATCTTCCCGATCGAGCCGAAGGCGCCGGTGCATCTCGTCGTCTCCTGGACGCAGTTGCTTCCGCTCGACAACGGCGCGCGCACCTACGCGCTGCCGCTGCGCGGTCTCGACAAGGTCAAGAAACTGACATTCAAGGCTTTCGTGACGCCGCTGCCGGAAGCCGCCTCGGGCAAGCTCACCACCAGCACCGCCGAGGTGACGTCGTTCGAGGAGACCGACTGGACGCCCGACAAAGACATCGTTCTCTCCTGGCCCGCGCGCGCGAATGACGCGACCGTGCTTCGCGCCGGCGACTTCTATCTCGCCGCGTTGCGACCGAACGTCGCCGTCACCAACCGCGCCACGCCCAGCGCCTGGACCCTCTACGTCGACACCTCGGCGTCGTCAGCCGAAGGAGCGCCGCATCGCATCCGCGCCATCGAGGAGCTGCTCGACGCGATGCCGTCCGGCACGCGCGTGCAACTCGTCGCGTTCGACCAGGACGTCGTGCCTCTCGCGAGCGGGACGGCCTCCGAGCTCTCGCGCAGGGCCGGTTCGCTCCTGCGCGAGCGCCTCTTCCTCGGCGGCACCGACATCGGCGCGCTGCTCCGTCACATCAACGGCGTGTTGCGCGACGAGCCGTCGCGCGGAGTGGTCATCGCCAGCGATCTCGTTCCCACGGTCGGCACGGTCGCGGCGCACGAAGTGAAAGTTGCCATCGACGCGCTCCCGCAGCGCGCCACCGTCCACGCGCTCATCCTCGGCAGCCGCGAAGACGCGCCGACCGCGAAGGCGATCACCGCCGGCCGCGGCCGCATCATCCGCGTGCCGTTCACCGAGTCGCTGGCCGCGAGCGCCCGCGACGCCGCGGAGCAGATCCGCAAGCCCCTGGGCGGCTCGTTCGACGTCAGCGACGACGCCGCAGAGTGGATCTACCCCTCGCACTTCGACGACGTGCAGCCCGGCGACGAGGTGATCGCCCTGGCCAGGCTGAAGCCGGGACGCGAGCCGAACGTCGCCCGCGTCTCCGCGCGCTCGGTCGACTCGAAGACCTTCGGCCCGCTGCTCGAGCGCGAGGCCTATCGCGCCTACCTCGAATACCTCGCCGGCCGCGAAGCGAACGAACCCTCGGACGCCGTACGCCGCGCGCTCGCGACGGAGCAGGTGAGGATCAGCACGCAGCAGCGCGTGGTCATCCCGCGCACGACCATGCTCGTGCTCGAGAACGAGTGGGAGTACCAGCGCTGGGGCCTCGACCGCCGCGCGCTGGCGGCGATTCTCACCATCGAGGCGGGCGGCATCGGCCGCATCGATCGCCGGAGCGAACAGCAATGGGCAGGACGTCCGATACCCGTTATGGCGGCGCCGATGCCCGAGTTGCGACGGCAGCGGGGCGACAGGGCCCAGCCGAAGGAGAGCCCCGCGCCTCCGCCTGTGGTGGCCGCGCCGGTGACGGTTCCGGCGGCGGAGGCTCCGGCGGACCTCCGGGTCATCTCGCAGGCCGCTGACGAGGAGCTCGAGGAGGGTGTCGAAACCGGCGTCTCAGGCGGCATCGAAGGCGGCGTGGCCGGTGGGGTGGTCGGTGGTGTTGTCGGCGGCGTTCCGAGCGCCGTCGCCTCCGATGATGCGAGAGCCACGTCCGCTCCGGCACCGCGGATGATGCGCCGCGAAGAGCCGCCCGCGCGGAAACGCCCGCGATCCGAGTGGACGAGCCGCCGCATGCCGACGCGCGAAGACGTCGTGAGACTCGAACGAAAACTGAAGGACGACCCGCGCGACCGCGAGCTGTACAACCAGCTCAGCGAGGCCCTCGCACTCCTCGGCGACTGGGACGACCTGCGCGGCCTCGCCCTGCGCTGGCAGCCGTACGATCCGGAGAACCCGCAGGTCTACGAAGTCCTGGGCATGGCCGACACCGAGCTCGGTCGCGAGAACGAGGCCGCGCGCGCTTTCGCGTCGCTGATCGAGGTCGCGCCCGGGAAGCCGGAGCTGCTCCAGCGCGCCGGACTGCTCCTGCTGCGCACGCGCCGGGCGTCGCTGGCCGAGGCGCCGCTGCGGCGCGCGCTCGAGCTGCGGCCGGATCGCGCGAACGCGTATCGCCATCTCGCGCTGCTCCTGTGGCGCGACGGACGGATCGAGGAAGCGGCCCGCGTGCTGGAGACGGCCACGCGCCAGGAGTTCCCGAACTGGTACGGCGGCGTGAAACGCGTCGTGCGCGAGGAGCTCGGCTACGTCTATCGTGCGTGGGCGAAGAAGGACCCGGCCATGCGCCGCGAGATCGAAGAGCGTGCCCGCGAGCACGACGTCGATCTCGATCGCAGCGACGCGCTCCGCATCACCCTGGCCTGGGAGACCGACGCGAACGACGTCGATCTGCATGTCGTCGATCCGTCAGGCGAGGAGGTCTACTACTCGCACCGCCAGAGCGACTCCGGTCTCCAGCTCTACGAAGACATCACCCAGGGCCTCGGACCGGAAGTCATCCGCGCCAGCCGCGCGTACCGCGGCACGTATCACGTCGGCGTCCGCTACTTCGCCGCGGGCCCGATGGGCATCAGCCGCGGCGTGGTGATCGTGATGCGCGACGGCGACGTCGACATCCACCCGTTCCGCCTCGCGAAAGGCGGCGAGGACATTCGCTACGTGGCGGGGGTGAAGGTGAATTGAGGGGGCGCCGTGCTGGGTGCTGAGTGCTGGGTGCTGAGAGTCAACCAACTGTCATCCCGAGCGTAGTCGAGGGACCTGGGCGGGTGGGGCATGAGGAATGAGCCTCGTGCCGCCCGCCCACCCAGGTCCCTCGACTCACGCTCGGGATGACACGAATCCCCAGCACTCAGCACTCAGCACTCAGCACTTCGTGCCTCACCGCATCTTCTTCAGATACTGCGCGTCGATCTTGTGAATGCGCATCTCGACGAGCTTCTGCGGCGGCACGTTCTCGTAACCGGCCGTCGCGAGCTCGCGGATGAACTCCGGGGTCACGCGGTGGATGCGCATCGCCACCAGGTCGTCCGCGCTGACCTTTGCGTAGCCGAGCTTGCGCAGCTCCTCGATGAACTCCGCGGTCACGCGGTGAATGCGAAACGACACCAGGTCATCGTGCGAGAGGTTGCCGTAACCGAGCCTGCGCATCTCCTCGGCGAACTTCGGGGTGGCGCCGTGGATCGCGGCGCCCTGATATTCGTCGAGTGACAGGTCCCAGCCCGCCGCGCGCATCTCGCGCACGAACTGCGGCGTGACCTTGTGGATCTTCGAGGCCACCAGCTCGTCGTCGTCGATGTCCTTGAAGCCGAGGGAGCGCATCTCCCGGATGTACTCGGGGGTGATGTTGAAGATGCGCATGGCCAGGTACTTCTCCAGCGACACGCGATACCCCTCGGCCATCATGCTCTTGATGAACGCCGTGGAGACGTCGTGCAGCGCCAGCGCGAAGAGGTCGTCCTCGTTCGTGCGCTCCTTGCGGCGGTGGCGCTTCTCGAGGTCGAACGCGAGGCCGAGGGATTTGATCTTGTCGATGTACGTGCGGTCGGCGGCGAAGGTGAACTGGCCGGCGCCTTTGCCGTTGCGGAACGTGCCTTCGAAGTCCACCGTGCCGGCCTCGCGGCGCATCGCGAAGTGCACCGGGGTCATGGTCGCGGCGTGGATCTGCGCGGACGTCAGCCCGCTGAGGCCCGACAGCGCGAACGTCGAGCCCATGTTGTTGAACTTGCCCTGGGTCAGGTTGAGGTAGACGCGATCGGGATGCTTCTCATCGATCGATGCGGTCCAGGCGCCGTCGAGCGCGAGGGCGGCGGTGGCTGCGAACAGAGACACGACGAGCGTGAGCGTGGAAAGACGCTTCATGATGGGCTCTCCTTCGTGAGATCGATCAGTTCTTCTTGCGGTACTGCTCCATGTCGCGGATGAAGTCGTCGTCGACTCCCGACGCGGCCATGCGCGTGAGCTCGCGAGCGGTCAGGTTCGCGTAGCCGGCCTTGGCCAGGCGGCGCACGAAGTCGGCGGTCACACCGACGGCCTTCATGCTCTGCGCTTCCTTCGCGCTGCCGATGGTCACGCCGGCGGCCTTCATCTCACGAACCCATTCCGCGGTGACGCCGACGGCGGCGAGGCCGGTCGCGTCCTTCGCGCTGGTAACGGTGAAGCCGCTGGCGCGCATCTCCTTGATGAACTCCGGCGTGACGCCGACGGCCTTCATGCTGGTGACGCCCTTGAGCGTGAGTCCGGGGAACAGGGCGCGCATCTGGTTGACGTAGTCGGGGGTGACGCCGACGGCGCGCAGGGAGATCAGCTCGTCGACGGTGAGCTTGCCGCCTTCGCCGATCGCACGGCTGTCGTCACTGCCGCCATGCTCGTAGTCATAGTCGAAGTCGAAATCGAAGTCGCGGCTCATGTCGGCGAAGGCCATGGCCCGCGCCACCGGAGGAGTGGGCGGCACCGGATGCACGGCCGGGACGGGGAACGGGCGGGGGACCGGCGCGATCATGGGCGTCATCGGGACCGGGGGCACGAAGGCCATCGGGGCGATCACGGGCACCGGCGGCACCTCGGGGGTGTCCGGTGCGTCGGGGGCATCGGGCGCGTCGACATAGAGCTCGTAGTCCGAGTCCTCGTCCGCCTCGTCATCGCGATCGGCCTCGGGAGCGGGATCGCCGGCGGAGAGCACGTCGATCTGCGCGGTCGCGACCTGCGCCGCTTCCTCCGCTTTCGCTTCCTTCTTCTCTTTGTCACGATCGGCAAGCGCGGGGAGCGTGGGGACGGCGATGGCCATCACGACGACGACCAGCATGACCAGGGCCGCGGCCCAGCGCGAGTTCGCGGCCGGACCTTCGTTGCTCCCCGCGGCGATGCGGCGGATGCGCTCGAGCAGCGAGCCACCGTTCGCGGCCACGACCACCGGCAGCGTGTTCGCCCGCAGCTCTTCGAGGCGGGTCAGGGCACGGGCGTACTGCAGCGGGTTGCCGCACACGGCCACGGCCATATCGTCGCAGCAGTTCTCACGCTCGATGCGCACGCGGCGCGACATCCACCACACGGCCGGGTGATAGAACATCAGCGTCTCCACCACGGCCTGCAGCAGATTGACGAGGAAGTCGTGACGGCGGATGTGCGCGAGCTCGTGCGCGAGCACCATCTCGATCTGTTCGGGAGTCATCCCCGTCAGCGCGCTGGCCGGAATCAGGATGACCGGGCGGAGTGTGCCGATGACGGACGGCACTTCGACCGCGGCGGACTGGAGGAGCTTGACCGCGGCGCGGAGGCCGAGGGCGTCGGCGAGGCGGATGGCGGTGAGCTGCAACTCGGCGGCCGCGGGGACGGCGTCACGGTGCACCAGACGGCGCGCGCGGATCCAGCTCACCATCAGGCGGGCGGACAGCAGCACGACGCCGGCGAGCCAGATCGCGACGATCGACGGCAGCGCCGCGCGCGCGGACGAAAGCGCGCGGATGGCGCGGTCTTTCAACCCTTCAGCCGCGCTCTGCGCGATCAGCACGGGAAGCTGGGTCAGCGAGATCTGCACGATCTCGCCCTGAGCCTCATCCGGAGATACGGCGATGGGGGCGGCGGCGGGGTCGTACGCGCGGATGGCCGTCGCGACGAACATGGAGAACACGAGGGCGAGCGCACCGCAGGAGACGACGTAGCGCGCGCTGGCGGTCTGGCGCGACATCAGCGCGAGCACGGCGGCGAGGATGCCGGCCACGATCGTGGCCTGCCACAGCAGGTGCAGCAGCGCCCAGCCGATTGCCTGGGCCATGGGACCGGTGAGAAGGTGCAGGGCGTTCATGCCTTCGTTTCCTCCATCTCGTCGAGCATTCTACGGATCGCGGTGAGGTCTTCGGCCGATGCGCGGGAGGCCGACAGGGCCTGCATCACCAGCTTGGCCGGGGAGCCGCCGAACGCGCGGTCGATCAGATCGCCGAGGAGCTGGCGCTGCGTCTTCTGCTCGCCTTCGCGGGAGGAGTACACGTGCGCGCGCTGCGACTCGTCGCGGGTGACGATGCCTTTGTCGGTCATGATCTGCATCAGCTTGAGGGTGGTGGTGTAGCCGCTGTCGTGCGTGGCGCTGAGCGCGTCGTGCACTTCGCGAACCGTGCTGGGGCCGCGCTCCCAGAGCACGTTGAGAATCGCGAGCTCTGCGTCGGTCGGTCGTGGGGTTGGTTTGTCGCCCATTGGGTAGCCTCCGTGACTGTCTACGGGAGGCTATACGAAAGGTTTCGTACGGTCAACGAAAACTTTCGTATGTGGTATCCAAAGCGGACCGCCGGCGTCCTCGCCGGCTGATCCGGGAGCGTCTCGCTCCCGGGCGGCGGCGGGACGCCGCCTGCTCAGCCGGCGGG
>DATLOL010000111.1:0-24424 GCA_035536275.1 Thermoanaerobaculia bacterium | reverse complement strand
GCTCATCGAAACACGTGCGGCTGCCGAGAGCCGCGTTCAGTGGGTCAGGCGTGCGGTCTGGCTAGGCCAACAAGCGCTGCCGGCCGGGCCGGCCCGCCGGAGGCCTCCTCGTCGTCTCTCTGTGAGTCGATTGAAAGCGTGCTGCTTCAGGCCACCCGGATCGCCGGCGTTACGTGCTACGTTTCCCCGATGTACGACTTCGACTTCGCGGTGATCGGTGGCGGGCCGGCCGGCTCCTCGGCCGCGATCACCCTCGCGCAGCGCGGACGCTCGGTCGTCCTGTTCGAGCGCGAGCAGTTCCCGCGGTTTCACATCGGCGAGTCGCTGCTGTCGACCGCCAACGACGCGTTTGAGGCCCTCGGCGTCACCGAGAAGATGGAAGCGGCCGCGTTCCCGGAAAAGTGGGGCGCCCGCCTCTTCACCGCCGACGGCAGGAGCGGGCGCGGGGTGAACTTCGCGGATGTGTCCGAGGTCCGGAGGCCGCAGACGTACCAGGTGCCGCGCGCGGAGTTCGATCGCATCCTCCTCGACCATGCGCGCAAGGTGGGCGTTGACGTGCGGCAGGGTGCGCAGGTCACCGGCTGTGACTTCGACTCGGACGCCGCGGTGGTCCAGGTCGCGAAATCGCCGGCAACGCGAGTCCGCGCCGTCGTCGATGCCACGGGACGCAACGGACTGATCGCCCGCAAATTCAATCTGCGCACGGACGAGCCTCTGCTCGCGAACATCGCCATCTTCGCGCATTACGAGAACGTGCCGCGGCTCAGCGACGGCGGCGCTCCGAACGACATCCGGATCGTGGCCCGGAAGGACGCGGGCTGGTTCTGGCTGATCCCGATCTCCGGCGACTTGATGAGCGTCGGGGTCGTAATCCCGAAGAGCCTCTATTCGCAGATGCCGGATGGCACTCCCGAGGAGCGGCTGGAGCGGGCGATCGCGGATACGCCGGTCGTTGCGGCGCTGATGCGCGACGCGCGGCGCGCGTGGCCCGTTCGCGTCGAGAAGGATTTTTCGTACAGCTCATCCAGGTATGCCGGCGACCGCTGGATCCTGGCCGGCGACGCCGGCTCGTTTCTCGATCCGGTGTTCTCGACCGGCGTCTCAATCGCGATGGAGTCCGGCATCGAGGCCGCGCAGGCACTCGTCGAGGCCTACGAGAAGAAATCCTTCTCGGCACGCCAGTTCGCGAAGTTCTCGCGCCGCCAGGCCAGACGATTCCGTACTTTCCGGCAATTCGTGGTCGGGTTCTACACGCCCGAATTCCGTGACCTGTTCTTCAAGCCCAGGCCGCCGCGAGTCCTGTTTCGTGCCGTGGTGACCGTCCTGGCGGGCCGGTGGAACGCGAGCCTGCGAACGCGCATCCTGAACCGGCTCTTCTTCGCGGCGGTAGCAACGCAGAGACGCTTCAGGATCGCGCCGCGTTTGTTCGCGCGCGAAAAGGCATCGGGCTATCCCGGCGAAGCACCTTAAAGATGCGAATCGCGCTCTGGGTGAGCCGCGCGCTCTACGCGCTCTTCATCCTCTACTCGCTCCTCTATTTCCCGATGATGAGCGGGTTTCGCCTGTCGGCGCCGAGGTGCGAGTGGACGTTCGGGCCGGCGCTGGGCGTGCACTCGCTCACCAACTACCGGCACATCGTTCTCCTGTGCCTCTTCTTTCTGCTGACGTATGCGCAACTGCCCGGCGTCCGCCACCGGATGGCGTGGTCGTTCGCGATCTGCATGGTCATGGGGCTCCTCGCCGAGCTGGGGCAGGGCGTGTCGGGACACGGACACTGCCGGATGCGCGATCTGATTCCGGACGCCGTCGGCACCGCCGCGGGGACCGTGCTGGTGCTCCTGATCCGCCACCGTTTCGCGAGGCGGACCGCGTGAGCCGTGTCAGCGAGCTTTTGGACCGCCGGCGTCCTCGCCGGCTGAGCAGGCGGCGTCCCGCCGCCCGCCCGGGAGCGAGACGCTCCCTGCTCAGCCGCCGGGACGGCGGCGGTCCAAAAGGCCGGCGCCGAGGCCACATGCACGGTGACGCGACGGGAAAACGCATCATCCTGACGACGCACGGCACGCTCGGCGACGTTCATCCGTACCTGGCCCTCGCGCTCGAGCTGCAGCGGCGCGGCCACCGGCCGGTCATCGCGACGAGCGAGTATTACCGCCCCCGGATCGAGAGCGAAGGCGTCGCGTTTCACCCGATCCGCCCGGACGTCGCGTTCGACGACCGCGAGCTGCATCGCCGGCTGACGGAGCCGAAGCGCGGCTTCGAGCGCGTCATCCGGGAAGTGATGATGCCGGTGCTGCGAGGGATGTATGACGACCTGCTCGCGGCGGTGCAGAGCGACGGCGGCGCGGCGCTGATCGTCTCGCAGGTGCTCGTCTTCGCCGCCCCGCTCGTCGCGGAAAAGACCAGCGTGCGCTGGGTGTCGACCGAGCTGCAGCCGGGCATCTTCCTCTCCGCGCACGATCCGCCCATGCTGGCCGCATTCCCCGCACTGGCGAAGCTGCGCGGCCTCGGGCCGACGTTTCACCGGGCACTGTTCCGCGTGGCGCGGCTCACCGCGCGCTCCTGGAGCGCGCCCGTGCACGAGTTGCGGCGCGAGCTCGGACTCGCGCCGGGAAAAGATCCTCTGTTCGAGGGACGAACCTCACCGGAGCTCGTGCTGGCCATGTTCTCCTCGCTCATCGGTCCGCCCCAATCGGACTGGCCCCCGAACACACTCGTCACCGGCTTCCCCTTCTTCGACGAGGACGGCATGACCGTTCCGCCGGAGCTGGAACGATTTCTCGACGACGGCGAACCGCCGATCGTCTTCACCCTCGGCACCTCCGCGGTCTGGACGGCCGGCGACTTCTATCGGGAAAGCGTCGCCGCCGCACAGAAGCTGGGAAAGCGAGCGGTCCTCCTGGTCGGTCACGATCCGCGCAACCGCATCGGCGAACCGCTCCCGAAAACCACGATCGCCATCCCGTACGCCCCTTACGCCCGCGTCTTCCCACGCGCCTCGGTCATCGTGCATCAGGGCGGCATCGGCACGACCGCGCAGGCGTTGCGCGCGGGCAAACCGATGCTCGTGCTGCCGTTCGGCGGCGACCAGTACGACAACGGCGCCCGCATCGAGCGCCTCGGCATCGGCCGCACCGTGCGGCAGCATCGATACGCACGCGACCGCGTCGCCGCGCTCTTGCAGGAGTTACTCGATCGCCCGGGCTACAGCGAGCAGGCGGCGAAGGCGCGAACGCGAGTGCTCGCCGAAGACGGCGTGCGCACCGCGTGCGACGCCATCGAGGCCCGTCTGTAAGAAGTTGCCCGCCGCGATGACTACCTAGTCGAATGCAGCAGGACGATCTCTACGAACAGGTCTCCGCCGAATTCGGCGCCGCGCTCGGCCGGCTGGCCCGGTCGTACGAAGCCGATCCGGACCGCCAGCGCGACTTGCTGCAGGACATTCACTTCGCGATCTGGCGAAGCCTGAAGACCTTCGCGGGCGAGTGTTCACTGCGGACGTGGTCTACCGGGTCGCTCACAACGTCGCGGCGTCACACGTTCTCAAGACCGCACGGCCGCGGACGCTCACAGGACTCGACGAGATCGCGAACATCGCCGCAAGGGACGCCGAGGTCGACCGCCGCCTCACGCTGGAGCGCCTCTATGCGCTGATCCAGCAACTAGAGCCGCTCGATCGCGAAGTGATGCTGCTCTATCTCGAAGACGTCGATGCGGCCTCGATCGGCGAGATCACCGGCATCTCGCCGTCGAACGTCGCCACGAAGATTCACCGGATCAAGAAAGTGCTCGCCAATCGGATCGCAGGAGGTGCACCGCATGCCCATCGATGACGTTCGCGCGCTCTGGCAAAACCAGTCGCAGGAGGCCGTGCGACTCACACCGCAGGAAATGGAGAAGAGAATGCGCAGACATACCTACGACATGTACGCGGCGACCGTGCTGATCTCACTGACACTCATCACCCTGACCGCGCTGTTTCCGCATCCCCTGCTCATCGCCGGAGCGGCGATGTCTGTCTGCGGCCTGGCGTTTGTCGCGTACGAGAGCCGGATCGCCGCTCGATCGCATCCCGCCGACACCGCCGCCTCGCTCGACCATCACCGCGCCCTCCTGTCGAACCGCATCGAGTTCCACCGCAGACGCCTCTGGCTGCGCGTGCTCGCCCTCGGACCGGGAGGACTCCTCTTCTTCCTCGGATTCGCAGCCGCGCAACCGCGCCTGGCCTGGCTCATCTACCTGCAACTGCTGACGTTCGTCGTCGCGATCGCACTGATGATTCCGCTGAATCGACGGAACGCGGCCAGGTTGCAGCGCAAAGTCGAGCATCTCGATCAGCTTCGCTGAACAGCAGAGACAATCGAGGGGCCTCCGGGCCGGCGCGGCCGGCAGCGCTGGTTGGCCTAACCAGACCGCACGGCTGACCCACTGAACGCGGCTCTCGGCAGCCGCACGTGTTTCGATCAGCGCTGCCGGCCGCGCCGGCCCGCCGGAGGCCTCCCCGTCGTCTCCCCGTCACTTCACCTCGCGGATGAACACGTCGTCGAACCAGACCTCGAACGTCGGCGTGTCTGCGCCGCTGGCGAGGACCAGCATCGCCGATCGCGCGGTGCCGGGCATCGGCCGCGAGAACTCGACCTTCTTCCAGACCCCGACCTCCTGCGGCCCGAGGTTGTGCACGACGCGGCCGTTGACGCCGAGGTAGTTGCCACTGCAGTCGGTGGAGGCGAAGTAGAGGAAGCCCAGTGCGGCCTCGCCGGCCGTGCTGCCCACGCGCACGGTGGCGCCGTACTGATAGAAGCCGCCGCCGGTGGGGATGCGCACGCACTGGAGCTGCTGGAACGACTGCGAGGGCACAAAGTCGATGTCGCGAAGGAGCATCGACCCCGACGCGACGCTGCCGTTCGCGTCGAGCTGCGACCAGATCGGCGATCCGGGACCGTTGGGGTAATCGGGGCGCGGCCAGCCCCAGGCCGACGTGTCCTTGTCGAAGGTCCCGTTGGCGAGCAGGTTGCCGGCGATCGGCGGCGAGATCGTCGCCGCGCCTTCCTGGGTGATGTTCAGACGGATGCCGGCGATGACGATCGTCGTGCTCCGCGGCTGCGCGGACGGATTCGCGGTGACGCCGACGAACGCGCTCGGCTGTCCCGCGAGCGGGGCCGCCTCGACGGTCACCCAGTCGACCGGCGAGTACGCGGCCCACTGCGAGCACTCCTGAGTCTGGCCGAAGACGAGCACGAGCGCACGCGTGGCGCCGCCCGCCGCGATCGGCGAGTTGCCCCACGCCGGCGCGAGAGAGAACGAGCACGTCGGGGCGGGGTGATGCGCGGTGCGGCGCCGCGATGCCGCGGCGGGTAGGACGAGAGAGAGGAGAACGAGGGAGAGCGCGAGTCGTCGCATGGGTCGGGAAGTTAAACGCGACAGAGCGCGCCGTCTTCCCGCCCTACGTCCGCGCCGTCCGCCTCCGGATCCACGGGCCGGGCTCGACCGCGAGCGCCAGTCCGTCCGGAACGGGCGCGACCGCGACGGCGCCGAGGATCCCCCCGCTCTCGAGGTCGAGCTTGATGACGCGGGCCGGGTTGTTCATCGCCACGTAGGCGATCCGACTTCCCGGCGCGACGATCACCGAGATCGCGGTCCCGCCGACGGGGATCGAGCGCAGCTCGTTGCGAGTCGCGGCGTCGTACACGACCACGCTCGTGCCGCGCGGCACGAGCACGTATCGCCCATCGTGGGTGAACGTGAGCCGGTACGCGAATACGCCGGGGATGCGATGCACGACCGTCTCGCTCTGCAGGCTGATGACGGCGATGCCGCCGGTCTGCGCGCTGCCGATCCAGACCTCCGTCTCGTCCGGCGACAGCGCGATCCCCTCGGACGCCCCAACCGCCGCAATCGATTTGCGCGCCGTCGACTCCGCGCCGGCGACGTCGATGATCGACGCCGTTCCCGCGGTGATGTTCGCCGTGTACACGGTCGTGCCCCAGAGGTTCACCGCGAGCATGTGCGCCGCGGCGGGATCCACACGGCCGATCCAGTCGACGCGATCGGCGTCCGGATCGTAGCGCCCCACTGCCGAGGATCGCTCGGCCGTGAACCACACCTTGCCGTTGCGGAACACAATGCCGTGCGGTCCGGTCAGCGGCGCGACGGAGACGTCCCTGATCTTCGCGCGCGCCGCGATGTCGATGACGGACAGCGTCGTTCCGAACGAGCCGCCGTAGTTCGACACATATGCGCGCCGGCCGTCCTGCGACACCGCGATCTCATGCGGATCGCTGCCGACGCCGATCGTCGTCACCAGCGTCATCGTGGCCGGATCGATCACCGTGATCGTCGACCCGCCGCGATTGGCGACCAGCAACGTGTCGGCGTGGACGGGGAACGCGAGGGCGAGCACCACCAGCAGTCTGGACATACGAGACAGTGTCGGCCGCGCGCGGTGCGCCCGCGGCTACGGAATCGTGAATCCAGCGGACCCATAATGAACACTCATGCGAGCAATGGTGCAGCGCCGCTACGGCTCGGCGGGCGTGCTGAGTCTCGAAGACGTCGCCACTCCGTCGATCGACGACAAGGGCGTCCTGGTCCGAATTCACACCGCGTCGGTGAATGCGCTGGACTGGCACACCATGCGCGGGCAGCCGTACTTCATGCGCCTGTTCCTCGGACTGCGCGAGCCGAAGCCGCCGATCCGCGGTGTCGATCTCGCGGGACGCGTGGAAGCCGTCGGCAACGCAATCACTCGATTCAGACCGGGTGACGAAGTGTTCGGCGGATGCGACGGCGCGCTCGCCGAGTACGTCGCGACGACCGAGGACCGCCTCGTGTCGAAGCCGGCCGGCGTGACGTGGGCGCAGGCCGCGACGCTGAACGTCGCCGCCCTCACCGCGCTGCAGGGACTGCGCGATCGCGTCAAGGTGCAGCGCGGACAGTCCGTGCTCGTCGTCGGTGCCGGCGGAGGGGTGGGCACGTTCGCCGTGCAGATCGCGAAGTGGCTCGGCGCGCGCGTCACGGCGGTCACGCGCACGGAGAGCCTCGAGCTGGTGCGCCGCCTCGGCGCGGACGACGTGATCGATCACCGCCAACAGGACTTCACCCGCTCCGACACGCGCTTCGATGTGATCTTCGACATCGGCGGCAGCCGGCCAATGTCGCACCACCGGCGGATCATGGCCCCGAAAGGAGTCTTGGTCGCGATCGGCGGTCCGCCCTCGCGCTGGTTCGGCCCCGCCGATCGCCTGATCAAGGCGATGGTGCTCCCGCGGATGATGCCCTTCGTCGCGAAGAGCAACGCCGCCGACCGCGCGCTACTGGCGGAGCTCGTCGAGCAGGGAGCGCTCAAGCCGGTGATCGACCGGACCTACCCGCTGCGCGAGGCCGAGGAGGCGATCGCGTACGTCGGGGCGGGACACCCGCGCGGCAAGGTCGTCGTCGAGATCGACTGATTACGCCTGCACGACGTTCGCGGACGGCTTTCGCACCGATAACTGCGGCGTATCGCAGCCCGTGCACGCGGCCAGCGCATCGCAGAGGTCGTGGATGTCGAACGGCTTGCGGAGCAGCGCCAGCGTGCCGCCGCCGTCGAAGTCGCGCAGCGTCACATCCGAAACGGCGGTGATGATGATCGTGCGCGCCAGCATCTCCGGCTCGTGCGCGCGCAGCTCGCGCAACACCTCGAAGCCGTTCTGCATGGGCAGCATGAGATCGAGCAGGATCGCGTCGTACCTGCGCCGCCGGATCATGGTCAGACCGGTATCGCCGTCGGCGGCCCACTCCACCGCCAGGCCTAGGCGCCTGCAGAGCGCGGTGATCAGGACACGGATCGGTTCATCGTCATCGACAACCAGGACGGTAGGCATCATGGGGATGTGTGCATGATGCCCGCTTTTATGACGGATATCGGTACGCCACCGAACGGATGGCACGCAAGCCTGCGGCGCTATGGCGCGGCGAGCGCGCTCAGCGCCTGTTCGACCCTCGCGGATTCGCGTTCGAGCTCGGCGAGCTTCTCGGTGACGCCGGACAGGTTGCCGTGCCGGCCCATGGCCTCCAGCTCCGCGCAGAGATCGTGAACGACCATCGCGCCGATGTTGCCCGACCCGCTCTTGAACGCGTGGGCGGCGGTGAAGATCGCGCGGGAGTCGCGCTGTTCCACCGCCTCGCGCAGCGCCACGAGCCGCGCCGGCGCGTCGTCGAGATAGATCTTCGCGATCTCGCGCAGGAAGTCGGGGCCGACCTCGCGAAGCCGGTCGAGCATCTTCTTGTCCAGCGGCGATCCGTCCTCGGGCGGCAGGTAGCGGTCGACGACGCGCACCAGCTCCTCCTCCACGATCGGCTTGGCCAGGTAGTCGTCCATGCCCGCGGCCAGGCATCGCTCGCGGTCTCCGGTCAGCGCGTTCGCCGTCAGCGCGACGATGGGCACGACCGCGCCGCGGCGCCGCAGCTCCTTGGCCGCGGCGAAGCCGTCCATCTCCGGCATCTGCACGTCCATGAGCACGAGCGCGTAGTCGCCGCGGCTGACCGCCTCGACGGCCTCGATCCCGTTGGCGACCGCGTCCGCGGCGATGCCCACGCGCGCCAGTTGCCGCACCGCCACCTTCTGATTGACCGGATTGTCCTCGGCCACAAGTACGCGCACATCGGTGCGGATGGTGGCCGGCTTGTCGCGCTTCGCGTGCGCGGAGTGCTGCAGCACCTCGCCCGCCAGCGACGTGGCGATCGCGCCGAAGAGCGCGGACTGCTTGAGGGGACGGGTCAGGCACTCGTCGATGCCGACCACGCGCAGGATGGGCAGCTCCACGCGCGCGGCCATCGAGGTGATGATGATGATGTGCGTGTGCGCGAGATCGCGGTCGCACTTGATGAGCCGCGACAGCACCAGGCCGTTCATGTGGGGCAGCTCCATGTCCGTGACCACGAGGTCGTACGCCGTTCCCTCGCTGGCTGCGGCGCGGAGCTTCGTCAGCGCCTCCGCGCCGCTCTCCGCTTCATCGAGCTTCATGCCCCATGCGGTGAGGTCGTGCTCCAGCAGGCGGCGATTGGTGGCGTTGTCGTCGACGACCAGCACGCGCGCGCCGCGCACCGACGCGAGTGAGATCTCCCGCGACTGCTCGTCCCACGAGGCCTCCTCCATCGGGACGTCGAACCAGAACGTCGACCCTTCGCCCGGCCGCGACTCCGCCGCCATCGCCCCGCCCAGCGCCTCGGCGATCTGGCGAGAGATGGCCAGCCCGAGGCCGGTGCCGCCGAAGCGGCGGGTGGTGGACGCATCGGCCTGCGTGAACGGCTGGAAGAGACGCGGCAGCACGGCGGGGTCGATGCCGATGCCGGTGTCGCGCACGGCGAAGCGCACGGTCATGCGCGCGCCGTGACGCCCGCGCAGGTCGACGTGCACGAGCACCTCGCCGCGCGCGGTGAACTTCACCGCGTTGCCGACGAGGTTCGTCAGCACCTGGCGGAGCCGTCCCGCGTCCGAGCGCACGTAACGCGGGAGGCTGTGGTCGAAGAGGATGCCCAGGGAGAGCTTCTTCTGATTCGCGGCGTCGCTGAAGAGATCGATCACCGCCTCGATGGCCGGACGCAGCTCGAAGTCGTGCAGCTCCACGGCCAGCTTGCCCGCTTCCAGCTTCGAGAAATCGAGGACGTCGTTGATGACCGTGAGCAGGGCCTCGCCGCTGGTGCGCACGGTGCGGGCGAGCTCGCGCTGGTTGGGATCGAGATTCGTGTCGAGGAGGAGGCCGCTCATGCCGATGACGGCGTTCATGGGGGTGCGGATCTCGTGGCTCATGTTGGCCAGGAACTGCGCGCGCACCTCGGCATTGCGCTCGGCGGCGACGCGGGCCTCGTCGGAGGCGCGGGCCAGCTCGCGGGTCAGGCGCTCGTCGCGCCGGATGATGACGAACATCAACGCCAGCAGCGCGAAGTCGGCCATCGCGGCGGCGAGGAGGAGGAACTGCGCGCGCGCGGTCTGCTGGGCGAGCCGCGCCTGACGCCGCGCGAGCTGCGCGTTCTCGTGTCCTTCCATGGTCTTGATGATCGAGCGCACCCGGGCCATCTTCGTGTAGCCCTGCCCGCTCAGCGTGAGCGAGCGCGCGGGCTCGAAGCCGCCGCGCAAACGGACGTCGATGCTGCGATCGATCCAGCGCAGCTTGTCGTCGAGCGCGAGCTGGAGCAGCGCGATGCGGCTGCGTTGCACGGAGTCGTCCCCGGCCAGCGTCCGCAAGGCAGCCATGCTCGCGGCGATCCGCGGCCGCTGCGCGCGCGACTCCTCGATGTATACCGGCGAGCCCGTGATCACGTACGCACGCTGCGCCGTCTCAGAGGCCTCCGTCGCCGCGAGGATCTCCGTCAGCGTGGAGATCACCTGGTGCGTGCGCGCCACGAAGTGTCCCGCCTCGGTGGAGCGTCGCGTCGCCAGAAAGGACACGAACACGATCGCGGCGATGACGATCGCCGCCAGGGCGAAGGCAATCGTGACTTTGTTGGGACGCACGGCGATCCTCGACTACTGCTTACGCCGTTCCACTGCCTCGAGGATCTCGTCCACGCGCTGCCGCGGGAGGCGGCGCTCGTAGCCCCAGATCCCGTCCAGCCACTCCGTGCCGGTGGTCTTCTCCTGTCCCTCCGCGATCATGCGCAGCGCCTCCACGACGCCCGGCACGACGTACGTGTGGCCGCGCGAGTCGCGCTGCATCGTCCAGACCCAGTCCTGCATCGTGCCCAGGTCGGTGCGGGCCTGAGTGAGCATCGCGCCGAGGGCGCGAAGGCGGTGGAGGATGGCGATGAGACCGCAAGTGGCGAAGAAGGAGTACGGAGTGAGCGATCGCAACCGCTCGCGATACGACGCCTCGTCGCCGTGGACCGTCACCGCGCCTTCGCCGGGCAGCTTCGCGTCGGACACGATCGCGTGCGGGCGCAGGTCGATGAAGCCGTTCACGGCCATCTGGAAATGGCGGGACTCCTCATCGGGCAGGAGCTGCTCCAGCGCGTCCTCGTGCGTGGCGATCTTGCCGAGGGGCGCGATCCAGTAGCCGCTGCGGACGAGGGTCTCGCCCTTCTCGTTCTCCACGACGATCGGCGAGCCGAGCGACGGCACCGCGAACACGGCGTCGAGCACGACCTTCATCACCGCCAGATGCGCCTCGTCGCGCGCGCCGAACTGGCCGGGGTCGATCAGCGGCTTGAGGGGCAGGAGTTGTCCGGGCTTGTCCGCGGTGACCAGCGTGCGCAGGTCGCGAGCCAGCGTCTCCATGTCCCACGACTCCACGTCGCGGAACGTCAGGGGACGCGAATTCTCGAGGAAGAACCGTCGCGCGTTGAACGACTCGTCGGGATACTCCTCGATGGCGTCGGCGTCGAGCGTGCGCAGACGGTGGAGGAGGATGAGCAGGCCGAGCGTGTGCAGCTCGGCCTGATGTTTCGCGGAGCCGAGGTCCTGCAGCGCGACCGGATCGATGCCGCTCAGTTGCGCGTCGAACAGCACCGGCTGATAGAGGAAATCGAACACGGGGCGGGAGTTGTCGGTCTCGGTGTAGTAGCAGATGCCGTCCTCGAACCACGGCAGGTTCGGGTCGTCGCCGAGGAGACCGGTCGTGGCCAGGACGTGCCCGAGCTCGGAGACCGAGGCCACCTTCATCACGCGATAGAGCGCGTCGGCATTGGCGACGCTGAAGAAGCCGTTCTCGCCGCTGCGGATCACCCACGAGGGGCGGAGGTCTTCGCCACGCTTGAAGTGAAGTGGAGCGGCGCCCGCTTCGGGCGCCGATTTCGGGCGGCCGGGAGCGGCCGCCGCTCCACTGAAACGAAGCGTGGTCGGCTTGAAGACCTGCACGAACTGTTTCTTCTCGCGCGCGCCGCGGTAGATCTCGTGCGGCGCGTCGCGGAGGGCCTTGATGATGCCGCCGTGGAGCGGGATGCGCTCGCGCGTGCGCACTTCGTCGATGCCGATGGCCGCGGCGGTGACGAGCATCAGCACGCCGCGCTGCGCGTAGGTGCTGGTGAGGTTCTCGGCCTCGTGGTGCTTGTTGCGGAGGAACTCGTCGCGCGCGGCGTGGGCGAAGCTGAGGCGCAGCGTGGTCTCGCCGTCGGGCGTCTCGTCGTACATGCCGCCGACGCCGGTCGTGTGCGCGACGAGCACGCGCGCGTCCCACTTGTCGCGCACCGCGGCCAGGTCGTCGGCGAAGGTGTGCTCGAACTCCCGCTTCATGCGCGCGGTGAAGTCGTCGCCGAATCCGAGGGCCGCGCCGACGATGCCCAGGCCGCCGGTCTGGTAGGCGAGGATGCTGGGCAGGGGAAAGCCGAGGAGCACGGAGCGGAAGGGCTTGTCGCCGTAGTCGCGCAGACGGGAGCGGCGGTCTTCGAGGAAGCCGGTGATCGGCTTCACGCCGCGGACGTAGCTGAGGAGACTGTCCTCATTGCCTCCGACGTTCGCGACCCGCAGGAACTCATCGACGGCTCCGGCCCGCTGGCTGGCGTCCGCCTCGTTGACGATCTCCAGTCCCGGGATCGGACGGAGCTCGAACCGGGACACGGCCACGTAGACGCCGCCCGGCGTGAGAAATCCCTGCTCGAAGTGCCGCGGCGTCACGCCCGCGCCCCAGCGGGTGCGGGTGACGCGCTTGAGCCGCGACTCGAAGGAGTGCACCTCGTCGTCGCTGCGCCCGGTGACGATCAGCACCGGCACGTCGCCGGGAGACGACGGCGGATTGATGGTCATCATCTCCTCGAGCATCTCGACCATCTGCAACGCGGAAGAGCCGCCGACGGCCCCGGTGCCGCCGATGAACACGTGCACGTCGCGGTAGTGCCGTCCGGAGCGCGCGGCCTCGACGAGGCGCGGCCCGAAGCGGCTCTTCTTGAATCGCATGCGGCGCGGAGACTATCGCAACTGCACGGTGCAGTCCCATCGGCGGTCGCCGTCATTGCAATCGATGGCGACGTCGAGTGGAGCGACCGAGGTGATGCGCAATCCGTCCCATGGAACTTCGCCGCGCGCGGCGATGACCCGGCGCGTCGGACCGGCCGCCTCCTTCACCACATGCGCGAATCCGCGGCCGGTATGGCAGCTCTGCAGCACGATGGTGGCGAAGGGATGGAGACGGTCAAAAAACGCGGCCAGTCGGGCGCGGTCGCTGGAGTCGAGGGTGCGGCTCTTCCGCCCGGCGAAGTGCATGGCGAAGGGATCGCCGTGCGCGGAGAGGACCAGCAGTTCCGCACCGTCGATGTCGATGTCGAAGAGCTCCCGATCGCTCGACACCTGCTCGTGCAGCTCGACGTCGTACTGCGCGGCCAGACGCGCGCGCAACTCGCGCTGGTGCGGGGTGTAGAACACGCGGCGGAACCACGCGCGCTCGCGCGGATAGATCAGTACCGCCCGCTCGCGCGCCTGCGCGACGAACGGGACGAGCAACAGTACGGCGAGCGCGAGCCGCTGGAGCATCGGACGAATTGGACCGCTTCGATTGTAACGCCAGCGCTCGGTTGTCGGTTGTCGGTTTTCCGCCCTCCCGCACATCCGTTGTCACGTGTCGGCGTAGCCACGACTCCCCCCAGACAACCGACAACCGACAACCGACAACAGGTCAGCGCACGTTTTCCTCGAGCCACGCACGCAACGCCGTGAGCACTTCGGTCCGCGCCGGCTCGGTCTCGTTGAAAATCTCGTGATAGAGGCCGGGAAACTCCTGGGCCTTGACCACGTAGCGCGGAGCCTTGAAGACAAAGGCGCGGCTGCCTTTCGGGTCCACCAGTTCGTCCGCGCCCGCGAACAGGAGCAGGGTCGGCACGCTCCACTTGTCGGCGCGCTGGCGCACCACTCTGCCCGCCGCGAGGATGAAGTCGACGAGGCGCGGCGAGACGCGATCGTGATTCAGCGGATCCTCTTTGTACTGCCGCACCACCTCCGGGTCGCGCGAGACCTTGCCGGGATCGAGTCCGTTCGCGATGGTGAGACTGGGCGCGATCACGCGCATGATCGCGAGCTTGATCTTGTCGACGGTCGAGAGCCTGGTCGCGAAGGCCGGCGACGAGAGGACGAGGAACTCGATCCTGCGATACCACGCCGCCGGTTTCTCCCCATGCTGCTGATACCCCTCTGCCACCAGGCGCGCCGCCACGGCGCCGCCCATGCTGTGGGCGATGAGGATCAGCGGCCGCACCTCGATCGTGTCGATGACGGCGGCGAGATCCTCGAGCAGCGTGGTCGATTTCGGGAGCGTGCCTTTCCGTCCGGGGGAGCGGCCGTGGCCGTAGTGGTCGTACGCGACGACGTCGAATCCCAGCTCATGCGCGAGCGCGGTGATGTGGCCGTAGCGACCGGAGTGCTCGCCCACGCCGTGGACGATGAGGACGGTGCCGCGGGGGTTTTCGACGGGAGAACGGGTGATGTGGAGGTCGGTCACCCGAGAAAGATATCGAATTCGCAGCGTCCGTTGCGCACCCGGCCGATCAGGTCGGAGTGAACGGCCCGCAGCGGATCGCGATCGAGATACGGATCGCCCTCGAAATAGAGCTGCGTGATCAGCGTGCGATGCCCCTCCGCGCTCAACTGAAAATGGATGTGCGCGGGACGCATCCAGCCCGTCGAGCCGTACGGCGCGGGACGCACGGTGCGGAACGAGAACTCGCCGTTGCTTCCGCTGCGGACGCGCGCGCGACCGGCTTCGTCGTCGTAGTCGCCATGATGGTCGGCCTGCCAGACGTCGAGCAATGCGTTCGGGACCGGCTTGCACGTGCGGGCGCTCCGCACGACGCCATGCACGGCGATGACCTCGCCGTCTTTTTGCGTGATGTCGTTCGTGAACGGCGCGCCCGGACGCCAGTACGGCCCCTTCACGGCCGCCGACGTCACGCCGCACTCCTCGGCCCTCGCGACGCGCGCGATCGCGGCTCCGGCGACGAAGGTCAGGAAGGTGCGGCGATGCATGACTTCTTGATGATGCATCTGCGCGGCCGGAAAAGCATCCCTGCTCACGCACTTCTCATCGCTCGTTCACCGTGGTGCCATAGGTCTCGCAGTTCACCATCTCCAGTTCACCATCTCTCCAGTTCACCCCGAGCGAAGTCGAGGGGTCAACGTAGCGCATCTCTCATCGCTCGTTCACAGCGATGCCATAGAAACCGAGCATGATGAGGTCATGCGTTTCGCTCTGATCTTGCTGTTCGCCTTCGCCGCCCACGCGGAAACACCGCTCGATGTGATCACGCGCCTCGGCGGCACGTACTCCGGGTCGCCGGTGACGAAGGTCGATCTGCATGCGAGCGCGGTCACTGATGACGACCTCGCCGCCATCGGCACGCTCACGGACCTCGAGCACCTCGACCTGCGCCTGACCAAGGTGACCGACGCGGGCGTCGCGCATCTGCAGCCGCTGACGAAGTTGCGGTTCCTGAACCTGTTCCGCACGTCGCTCAGCGACGAAGGCCTTCCCTCGCTCGCGGGGATGACCCGACTGGAGACGCTGCTCATCGGCGGAACGAAGGTGACCAGCAAGGGCGCCGCTTCGCTCGCGCCGTTCCGCGAGCTGCGGAAGCTGAGCGTGTTCGACACCGCCGTCGACGACGGGGCGGTCGACGGTCTCGCCTCGCTTCCATCCCTGCGGGTGTTGCTGATCGGGAAATCGAAGATCAGCGAGGCGGGGGCCGCGCGGTTGAAGGAGAAGAACGGCGCGCTGTCGTTTTCGGAGTAACGCCGGTGAAACCAAGCCCGTAGGTTTTTAAACCCAACTTCCCGGTTTCTAAACCCAGCTTCCCGCTTTTTAAACCCAACTTCCCGGTTTCTAAACCCAGCTCCCCGCTTATTAAACCCAGCTCCTCGCTTTTTAACCCAGCTTCCCGGTTTCTAAACCCAACTTCCCGGTTTCTAAACCCAGCTTCCCGGTTTTTAAACCCAGCTCGCGGCTTTTTAAACCCAGCCCGTCGGGTTTCAAACCGGCCGGAGCGGGGCTCAAGGCCGTCGAGGCTCAACGGAGTTTCAGTTTCCTTTGAGCCTTTGCGCCTTTGAGCCTTTGAGCCTCTGAGCCTCTGAGCCTTCGGCCCCGCCCTCCCAACCCCTACTTGTCGTTCGCGATCTCCACGTACTCGTAGATGTAGTTGCCGGTGCCCAGGGCGTCGGAGAATTCGCTGATGAAGGCGCCTTTGCCGCAGGGGGCGGGGGCGCCGGTACCGGGGTTGGCGGTCGATGAGGCGGTGCGCGTCCAGCTCGAGGCCGTGCCCGGGCTGCCGCAGCCGTTGGTGCGCTTGAGCGATTCGCCGGCGCTCGTGCCCATGCCCACGGTGATGCCGTCGACGCGCGTGTTCGAGGCGTTGCGCAGGTCGTAGGTCTCGCTGCCGTTGATCTGGGGCATGGTGTCGGCGGCGTTGATGAACACCACGTTCGCGGCGAGGGTCACGCCCCAGAAGGTCTGGAACTGCGTCTTCGTGGCGTTGCGGGCGACGATCAGGTAGCCACGGGACGGGATGGTCGTGCCCGCGGGGATCGTGTACGTGAGGGTGGCGTTGGCCTGGACGATGGACCAGCCGCCGAC
The DNA here is from genome assembly GCA_035536275.1 of Thermoanaerobaculia bacterium. Lineage (GTDB taxonomy): Bacteria > Acidobacteriota > Thermoanaerobaculia > Gp7-AA8 > Gp7-AA8 > QHVT01. The sequence goes on along the minus strand of DATLOL010000111.1, from coordinate 7,901 downwards.
GTTCACCGGCACGCCGTTGCTCACCGTGACGCTGACGGCGGCCGAGGTCGTGACGTTGCTCGCGGCGTCGTACGCCTTCGTGGTCAGGGAGTGCGCGCCATTCGTGGCGGTGGTCGTGTTCCAGCTCCACGCGTACGGCGAGGTCGTGTCGGTCGACTGCAGCACGCCGTCGAGAAGGAACTCGACTCTCGTCACGGCGATGTTGTCGGTGGCGTTGGCGGTGACGCTGGTCGTGCCGCTCACGGTCGCACCGGACGCCGGCGCGGTGATCGACGTCGACGGCGCCGCGTTGTCGACCGTCACGCTCACGCCCGGCGACGTCCCGACGTTGTTCGCCGCGTCGTACGCCTTCGCGACGAGCGTGTGCGCGCCGTTCGACGCGGTGGTGCTGCTCCAGCTCCACGCGTACGGCGAGGCCGTGTCCGTCGTTTGCAGGACGCCGTCGAGGAGGAACTCGACCTTCGTGACGGCGACGTTGTCGCTGGCGTTGGCGGTGACGCTCACCGTCCCCTTCACTGACGCGCCGGAGGCGGGCGCGGTGATCGAGGCGGTGGGCGCGGTCGTGTCGCCCGCGGCCGCGGAGTCGTTGTGCAGCTCCACGAATTCGTAGATGTAGTTGCCGGTGCCGCTGGCGTCGGAGTGCTCGTTCAGCTTCACGCCGCCGCCGCAGCCCGCACCGGCGCCGCTGCCGGCATTCGCCGAAGTCTCGAGGACCGTGTTCCAGGTCGAGCCGCACGGATCGACGCGCTGCACGGAGCGCGCGGCCGCCGCCGGCTGCGCGGCGGAGGGGCCGTCGACCAGCGCGCTGGCGGCGTTGTAGAGCGAGTAGCTCTCGTCGCCGTTGAGGACGGGCATGCCGCCGTTGGAGTTGAGGAAGGCCACGTTCGCGCCGAGGGTCACGCCCCAGAAGGCTTCGAAGGCGGCCTTGTCGGCCTGGCGGGCCACGACCAGGTAGCCGTCCGCCGGGATGGTCGTGCCCGCGGGGAGCACGTATTCATAGGTGGCGTTGGCCTGGGTGATCTTCCAGCCGCCGACGCTGGCGGGCGTGCCGCCGCCGCCGGAGTTGCTCACGGTCACGCCGACCGCCACGGACGTCGCGGAGTTGTTGGCCGCGTCGAAGGCCTTCGCGGTGAGCGTGTGCGCGCCGTTCGTCGCGGAGGTCGTGTTCCAGCTCCACGAATAGGGCGCGGCGGTATCGGTCGACTGCAGGGCGCCGTCGAGGAGGAACTCGACGCGGGTGACGCCGACGTTGTCGCTGGCGTTGGCGTTGACGCTCACCGTCGCGCTGAGCGTCGCGCCGAGGGTCGGCGCGGTGATCGACACCGAGGGCGCGATGGTGTCGCCGCCGCCGGACTGGTATGTGATCCACATCGGCGCGGACCAGAGGTCGTGACCGTCGGCCTGCACCGCGCGCACGTAGTAGTAGTACGTGCCGGACGTGAGCGTCTCAGTGATCGTCGCGGAGGACTGATTCGAGTACGTCGCGTACGGCGCGGACGGCACTCCGCCGCCGATGGTCCCCCGCCAGATCTCCAGCGTGCTCACGGCCTCGGAATCGGGATCGTAGACGCTCGCGACAAGGGTCGCGCCGCCGGCGCTGTCGAAGATCTCGCCCATCACGTGCGCGCCGTCTCCCGTGCGGAACACGAGCTGCGCGTTCGGATCCTCGGTCGCATAAAACCGCCGCGCGCGATGCGCCGCCAGCAGGTCGGCCTTGGTCAGAGACGGCGCGAGGTAGACCGTGCGGGTCGGGATGGCCATGCCGTAGTTGTTGCAGTGCGAGTCGTGATCGGCCACGGGGGCGAGGTGGAAGCCGAGGTTGAGCGCTTCCTTCCAGCGCGTGGAGTAGTCGGTGGAGCCGACGTTCGTGTTGGCGCAGTCGGCGGTGGTGGCGAAGGCCAGGCCGCTGCGCACGGCGATGCCCTGCATGGCGTTGTCCGCATTCGCGTTGAACGCAAAGCCGTCGAAGTTGCCGCTGGAGGGATGGTTGAAGATGCCCAGCGCGCCGGCGCTGGACGGATTGGCCACCGAGGCGGCGTAGAGCTGCAGGTAGCCGTAGCGTTTCGGCGTGAAGACGTCGAAGTAGCAGTTCGTGCCCGGCGTGCATTCGGGACTGGGACCGTTGCAGCTCGTGCAGGTCTCCCAGCCGAGGAGGGCGGGCGTCTCGAGGAGGGTGACGTGGCCCTGGTCCGCGTTGGTGCTGACGCCCCACTCCATGCCGTAGATGGCGACGAACGAGCCGTTCACGGTCGCGGCGTTCGCCGCCGACCGTCCGTCCTGATACCGCTGCCGCACCTTGGCCTCGGTCAGCGGCGGGTTGTTGTTGGAGATCGCGTCCTGGATCAGGTGGTTGTGCTCATTGACCACCCAGTAATCGAGCTGCGCGGTGTTGCGCGCGTAGCCGAAGACGTCCGCGGGCGCGAACGTGCCGCTGCCGTACGCGTTGCCGCTGGAGCAGGAGCCCGTGGGCTGGCCGCCGTCGGACCAGTTCGAGTGCGCGTGCGTGGAGCCGTAGTAGAAGTTGTACGGGAAGCCCGCTTCCATCGGCGCGTTCTGCTGCACCTGGCAGCTCGTGGCGTTCGCGCTGATGCGGAGCCGGCGCGAGCCTTCGTCGCGCAGGCCGTAGTTCACGATCACTTCGTCGACCGAGGCCAGGGCCTCGTCGGCGTCGAAGGCCGCGTCGTAGGTGAGGGCGGTGGGGTGATAGCGCGCCACGAACGTGTAGCGATACTTGCCAGGCGGCACGAGCTGGCCCCGGTCGTCGCGGCCGTCCCAGTACAGCTCCGCGACGGCCGCGCCTTCGTGGCCGATGAACGAGCGGCCGTCGAGGGTGAGCACGCGCGTGCCGTCGGCGACGCGATCGACGCGCAACTGCCAGAGTGCGTTCCCGAAGCGCTGCTCGTGCGCGGCGCGCTGATAGGAGAGGATCGCGAACAGGCGCACCGTTCCCAGCTCGCCATCGTGCGCGGGAGAAAACTGGTAGGCGCTGCTGCCGATGGCGGCGAGGAAGTTCGCGTCGCAGTCGTCGAATTCGGCGGCCAGGACGGAGGAGCAGAACACGACGAGGCCGAGGAGCACAGCCGCTCTCATGCGCATGAAAACTTCTCCCTTTAAATTGTCGGGAAAAAATAGCACATAAAAAACAACAGCGGGGCGGACTGTTCGTCCGCCCCGCCCTTTCCGCGCGTCGCGCAGGCAGGATACGCGTGGTCGCGGAAACTTGAATTCTTAACTGGTGGTGATACTACCAGTAATCTTACACTAGAGCAATAGCCGAACCAACATTGCTTAAACGCTGGCAATACAAGACTTACACGCCAGCCGCTCGGTGGTGGTGCTACCTTGACCTCTCGCGCGGCTTCGCGCTACGCTCCCCCTATCGTGACGGTCCAGGATCCGGACAGCACCCAAACCTCCCGCATGCGCCTGCTGAATGCGGGAAAGACGCTCTTCGCCAAGAGCGGATACGAGCAGACGTCCACCGCCGCCATCGCCCGCGAGGCCGGCAGCTCGGAGTCGCAACTGATCCGCTATTTCGGCGGCAAGGCCGGGTTGCTGGAGGCGATCTTCAACGACTCGTGGACGGGACTGAACGCGCGCGTGGAGGCAGTCCTGGAGGGCGCGCAGCATGGCCGCGAAGGCATCCTCCGGCTGCTGTCGCTGATGATGCGCGCGCTCAGCCAGGACCTGGACATCGCCTTCCTGTTCCTCTTCGAGGGGCGGCGCATGCGCGGGCACTCGCCCGAGGTGCTGCTCTCGAAGGGATTCGGCGACTTCATGAAGCACGTGCTGGGAGAGATCGAGCGCGGACGCGAGGATGGCTCGTTCCGCACGGATCTCGACCCGCGCGTGATCGCCTCGGCCATCTTCGGCGCGGCCGAAGGCATGGTCCGCGACCGCGTGCTCACGCAGCGCAATCACCTCCCCGAGAACCCGTTCAGCGACGAGCAGGTGCTGGCCGCCTACTCGGCGATGGTGGACGGGCTCGCGCCGGTGAAGTCGTGAGTGCGTGAGTTTTGTTGTCGGTTGTCTGTTGTCTGTGGTTTTTCGCGTGACGGCACAGACAACTGACAACTGACAACCGACAACAAAGCCTTGAAGCCTTTGAGCCTCGAAGCCTCCCTCTCAGCACTCAGCACTCAGCACTTGGTCGCACTCAGCACTCCGTCGCACTCAGCACTCGCCGGCGTCACTCCAGCGCGTGGGCGAAGGTACCGATGGCTGCCGGCTTGATGCCCCAGATGTCGCGCGCGTACTCCTGGATCGTGCGGTCCGACGAGAACTTGCCCATGCGGGCGATGTTGAGGAGCGACGCGCGGTTCCAGGCCCGGCGGTCGCGATAGAGGCGGTCGACGTCCTTCTGCCGCTCGACGTACTGCGGCAGGTCGGCCAGGTGCACGTACTCGTCGCGCGTCGAGAGGAGCTTGCCGACGATGGGGCGGAAGATGTCCTTGTCCCCGCGGGAGAAGTGGCCGCTGGCGATCGAGTCGACGGCGCGGCTCATCCACTTGTGCTCGTGCTGGAAGCGGTGGGGATCGTAGCCGCCGGCGATGAGCGCGCTCACCTCGTGCGTCTCCATTCCGAAGATGAAGATGTTCTCCTCCCCCACCTCGTCGCGGATCTCGATGTTCGCGCCGTCGAGCGTGCCGATGGTGAGCGCGCCGTTCAGGGCCAGCTTCATGTTGCCCGTGCCCGACGCTTCCTTCCCCGCCGTCGAGATCTGCTCCGACAGCTCGGCCGCGGGGATGATCGCCTCGGCCAGCGTGACGCGATAGTCGGGCAGGAACACGACCCGCAGCAGGTCGCGCGTCCGCGGGTCCGCGTTCACCACCTCGGCCACCGAGTGAATGAGCTTGATGATCAGCTTCGCGGTCCAGTATCCCGGCGCGGCCTTGCCGGCGAAGAACACCGTGCGCGACTGCTCGGGGATCTCGCCGTCCTCGACGATGGCCCAGTAGCGATGGATCACGTGCAGCGCGTTGAGGAGCTGGCGCTTGTACTCGTGGATGCGCTTCACCTGCACGTCGAACATCGACAGCGGATCGACGGGGATGCCGGTCAGCTCCTTGGCGATGCGCGTCAGCGCGGCCTTGTTGCGCGACTTCACCCGGTCGAGCTTCTCGAGCAGGCCCGCGTCGTCCTTGAACAGCTCCAGCTCGCGCAGGCGGTCCAGGTCGCGCGTCCAGGCGTCGCCGATGGTCCTGCTGATCAGCGCGGCGAGCGGGCGGTTCGCGTGGGCGAGCCACCGCCGCGGCGTCACGCCGTTCGTCTTGTTGTTGAAGCGCTCGGGATGGAGCCGGTAGAAGTCCGGCGCGAGCGTCGTCGTGACGAGCTTCGAGTGCAGCTCGGCGACGCCGTTCACGGAGTGACTGCCGGCCATGGCCAGGTTGGCCATGCGCACTTCGCCGTTCGCGACGATGGAGACGTTGTGCTGCATGAGGATCTCGCCGGGGAAGCGGCGCTCAACGTCGGCGAGCAGGCGGCGGTTGATCTCCTGGATGATCTGCAGATGCCGCGGCAGCACGCGGTTCATCAGCTCGAACGACCAGCGCTCCAGCGCCTCGGGCAGCAGCGTGTGGTTCGTGTAGCCGCACGTCCCCACCGTGACCGCCCAGGCCTCTTCCCACGGCATGCGCTCCTCGTCGACGAAGATGCGCATCAGCTCCGCGACGGTGAGCGCGGGATGGGTGTCGTTCATCTGCACGGCCACGTGCTTGGCGAAGTCGCCGTACGACCCGTGCTGCCGGCGATAGCGGCGGAACATGTCCTTCACCGAGCAGGCGACCAGGAAGTACTCCTGGAGGAGGCGCAGCTCCTTGCCCGCGGCGATGGTGTCGGACGGATAGAGCACCTTCGAGATCGACTCGCCGTTGATCTTCTCGTGCACGGCGCGGATGTAGTCGCCGGTGTTGAAGATGCCGATGTCGAACTCCTCGGACGCGCGCGCGGAGAAGAGCCGCAGCCAGTTCACGGTCCGCCCGCCGTAGCCGACGATGGGCATGTCGTGCGGCACGCCCACGATCACTTTGTAGTCGACCCACTTCGGGTGATAGGCGCCGCCGTCGCTGGAGCTGGCGATGTTGCCGTAGACGGGGATGATCACTGCCTCGTCGTAGCGCTCGATGAGCCACGGCGAGCCGCCCTCGAGCCAGTGATCCGGTCGCTCGTGCTGGTGGCCGTTGACGAAGCTCTGGCGAAAGAGGCCGTACTCGTAGTTGATGCCGTAACCGAAGCCGGGCAGGTCGAGCGTGGCCAGGGAGTCGAGGAAACAGGCCGCGAGGCGGCCCAGGCCACCGTTGCCGAGGGCGGCGTCGTGCTCGAGGGCCTGGAGCTCGTCGAGGTCATCGCCCAGCTCCGCGAGCACGTTCTTCGCGTCGTCGTAGATGCCGAGGTTCGTGAGGTTGTTCCCGAGGGCCCGGCCCATGAGGAACTCCATGGAGAGGTAGTAGAGGCGTTTCGCGTCCTGCTCGCGGTAGCGGCGCTCGCTCTCGCGCATGGCGTCGAGGGCCGGACGGCGCACCGCCGCGGAGAGCGCGTGCAGCCGCTCCAGGCGCGAGGCTTCGCTCCACACGCGTCCCTTCGAATATCGCAGGAACGACTCGATGCCTTCGCGCAGATGGACGGAACCGCGCGTCGCGCGGGTGTCGGAACTTTGCATCTCTCTCTTTCTAACGCCCTAACGTAACCGGTACCAGTCCGCGTTGTCCAATTCCATCTCCATTCCGAAAGCGGCGGCCTGCCTCGCGGTGGCGGCGCTGCTGCTGCTCGCGCCGGTCAGCGGTGACTTCACGCAAGCCGTGCGTTTCACCGCGTTCGTCGGGCTGCTCATGGCGCTGCTGTGGCTGACCGAGGCCGTGCCGATGGGCATGACCGCGCTGCTGCCGCTGATCGCGTTTCCGCTCTCCGGCATCAACACGATGGAGAAGACCGCCGCGCCGTACGCGAACTCCGCGGTGTTCCTGTTCATGGGCGGATTCCTGGTCGCGGCGACGTTCGAGCGCTGGGGACTGCACCGGCGCATGGCCTACTTCGCGCTGTCGATCGTGGGCACGGAGCCGCGGCGGATCGTCTTCGCGGTGATCATGGTCACGGCGTTTCTGTCGATGTGGATCTCGAACACCGCGACGACGCTGATGATGACGCCCATCGCCGTCGCGATCATGGGCGGCCTCGGGAAAGAAGCGCGCACGGCCGAGGCGACGCTCCTCGGCACGGCGTACGCGGCGTCGCTCGGCGGCATCGGCACGCCGATCGGCACGCCGACGAACCTGATCTTCATCGGCGCGGCGCGCGAGCTCTTCCCGAACGAGCCGGCCATCACGTTCGGGCAGTGGATGATGTTCGGCGTCGCGTACCTGATCGTGCTCGTGCCGGCGTGCTGGCTGATCGTGGTGATGACGGCGCGGGTCCCGCGCGGCGCGGCCGTGCCGATGGAGCAGTTGGGACTCGAGAAGCCCGGACCGATGTCGCGCGCGGAGAAGATGGCCCTGGCTTTGTGCGTGGTGACGGCGCTGCTGTGGATGTTCCGCTCGCCCGGGTGGTCGTCGCTGCTGCCGAATCCGAAGATGGTCAACGACGCGACGGTGGCCATCGCGATGGCGCTGCTCGCGTTCCTGCTGCCTGCCGGCGGTGGCAATCGTCTGCTCGGGTGGGAAGAGTTCAAGCGGGTTCCATGGGACGTGCTGATTCTGTTCGGGGGCGGATTCGCGCTGGCTGAGGCGCTGGAGAGCAGCGGCTTTTCAAAGTTCGCCGGCTCGCGACTGTCATTCGTAGGCCATTGGCCGCCGGTCCTGATGATCGTCACGCTGTGCGTCGTGGTGACGCTATTGTCGGAAGTCGCGTCGAACGTGGGCACTGCAACGGCGATGATGCCCATCGCGGCGGCGCTTGCGGTCTCGATC
>DATLOL010000110.1:0-14473 GCA_035536275.1 Thermoanaerobaculia bacterium | reverse complement strand
CTCTGCATCACGGAGGCGCAGCTTCGCGACGCGTTTGTTGTCATCGACCGCGCTCTGGAAATCACCGATGCCGCCGTCACCGGTTGACGAATACGATACTCACCATGAGCATTTCCCGGCCGATGCTCGACGTCCTGCAGGAGCGTTTTCCCGACTCCTCGAAGACCACGCTTCGCAAGATGCTGCAGAGCGATCGGGTGCGCGTGAACGGGCAGCCGGAGCGCGACGCGAAGCGCGAGGTCGCCGAGAGCGACAAGGTCACCGTCGCCGGCCACGGCGCGCGGCTCGATCCGCGCATCCGCATCGTTTTTGAAGACGCGGACTTGGTCATCGTCGACAAGGCCGCGCATCTCCTCAGTGTCCCCACCGAGGAAGTGCGCCATGAGAATGCGGAAGCGCTCCTGAACGCGTACACCCGCGTCCTCCACGTCCATCGTCTCGACCGCGACACCTCGGGCGTCCTCGTCTTCGCGAAGAACGCGTTCGTCCGCGACCGGTTGCAGGACCTCTTCGCGCGTCACGACATCAAGCGCGTCTACGTGGCCATCGTCTACGGCAAGCTCAGTCCGGCGAGCGGCACGTTCCGATCGTTCCTCTCCGAGGACCGCGATCTGCGGGTGCGCGTCGTCGATGCGTCGCAGGGCAAAGAGGCCGTCACCCACTACCGCACCATCGCCTCGGGGCGCCGCTACTCGATGCTCGAGGTCACCCTCGAGACGGGACGGCGCAACCAGATCCGGGTTCAGCTCGCGCACGCCGGACATCCGATCGTCGGCGACACGATGTACGGCAAGGGCCGAGACGAGGAGCTGCGCCGGCTGGCGCTGCACGCGAAGGTGCTCGGCTTCGTCCATCCGCGGACGAACGTCAAGGTGACGTTCGCCGCGGATGTGCCGAGGGAGTTTCGTGAGCTGAAGCTTTAGCGGTAGCGGTCGTAGTCGACCAGGTCGATGTCGTACGCGTTGAAGTAACCCGAGCGCGTCCAGCTTCCCGAGACTTCGACGTAGTCGCCCGGACGGAGCTGGCCGAGACCGCGGTCGCGCGAGATCACGGTGACGAAGCTGCCCGTCGCGTCGTTGCGCACGACGAAGGTGTCGCGGCGGTGGTCGACGCTCTCCACGGTGCCGCTCAGGTCCCCGCGCGAGGTGCCGCGGTACGCGTAACCGCCGTAGTAGCCGTCGTCGTAGTAGTCGTAGTAGCCGCCCGGATTCCAGTAGCCGCCGAGGTTGATGCTCACGCCGATGCGGAACCGGTCGCGGTGCCAATGCGAGAGCGGGATGTAGAACGGATACGGCGCGCCGTGGACCCATACCCGGTAGCCGTTGTTCCAGCGGCTGTAGTTGGTGACGCGACCGCTGTGGCGATACGCGCTGCCGCGATTCGAGTAGCCGCGGTTGCGATCGCTGCCGCGATTCCGATCGTAGCCGCGGTTACGGTCGTAGCCGCCGCTGCGGTTGCTGTCGCGATTGCGGTCCCACGTCCGATTCCGATCCCCGCGATCGTTGTCGCGGTTGTACGTGCCGCGATTCCGATCGTTCTCGCGATTGCGGTCGCCATCGTTGCGGCGATACGTCTCGCGGCTCTGCTCGGGACGGACCGTCGAGCGCTCCCGCGACGTCGCGCTGCGCTGCTCGCTGCTCCGCGTTTCGCCGCGGCGCATCGTGCTGCCGCTGCTCTCGCGGCGCTGCTCGTTTCGCGTTTCGTTACCGCGCTGGCGCTCGACAGAGCGCTCGCGGCGGACCGTCTCGCGAGCGTCGCCTCGGCGTCGCGTCTCCTGCGATGGACGGGATTCCCCAAAAGCGGACGTTCCGGCCAGCATCGCCACGGCCACTGCCGCGGCGACGGTTGAAGCCAAATGCTTGTTCTTCCTCACGTTAGCCTCCAGAATCGGGTTTACAGCCGACCTCGGTCCTCGCAAAGGGAAAACCAGAATTGTTGTCGGTTGTCAGTTCTCAGTTGTCTGTGCCTCAGCGCGAGCCGCACAGACAACCGACAACCGACAACTGACAACGGAGCACTCGATGCACTTCGATCTCTCGCCACAAGCCTCCCAGCTCCTCTCGCGCGTTCGCACGTTCATCGCCGAGCGGGTCGCGCCCGTCGAAGGAGAGGTCCTGCGCAGTCTCCGCCGCGGCGCCGATTGGACGACGTGGCAGGAGTCGTCCGTCGTCGAGGAGTTGAAGGCGCGCGCTCGCGAGGAAGGCCTGTGGAACTTCTTTCTTCCCGATCCGAAGCTAGGCGCCGGACTGTCCGTGCTCGAGTACGCACCGCTCGCCGAGGCGATGGGGCACAGCGCGCTCGCGCCGGAGATCTTCAACTGCAACGCGCCGGACACGGGCAACATGGAAGTGCTCTACCACTACGGCACGGACGCGCAGAAGGAGGAGTGGCTGATGCCCCTCCTGCGCGGCGAGATCCGCTCGGTGTTCTGCATGACCGAGCCCGACGTGGCATCGAGTGACGCGACGAACATTCAGGCGTCAATCGTCGAGGATGGCGACTCGCTCGTGCTGAATGGCCGCAAGTGGTGGTCGACGGGCCTCGGCCATCCGCGCGCGAAGATCGCCGTCTTCATGGGCCGCTCGAACCCCGAAGCGGACCGGCATCACCAGCAGAGCATGGTGCTCGTGCCGCTGGACACGCCGGGCGTCAAGATCGAGCGGATGCTCTCCGTGTTCGGCGAGCACGACGAACCATATGGACACGGCGAGGTGTCGTTCACGAACGTGCACGTACCGAAGACGAACCTCGTCGCCGGCTTCGGCCGCGGTTTCGAGATCGCCCAGGGCCGCCTCGGACCGGGCCGCATCCATCACTGCATGCGCGCGATCGGTGCGGCGGAGCGCGTGCTGCGACTGATGATCGAACGCGGCAGGACCCGGATCGCGTTCGGCAAACCACTGCTCGAGCTGGGCGGCAATCGCGAGCGCATTGCCCGGCACCGCATCGACATCGATCAGGCGCGACTGCTGACGCTGTACGCCGCGTGGCGCATCGATAACGGCGGCGCGGCGAAAGCCATGACGGAGATCTCGGCAATCAAGGTGGTCGCGCCGAACCTGCTCCAGCGCGTGGTCGACGACGCGGTGCAACTGTTCGGCGGCGCGGGCGTGTCGGAGGACGTGCCGCTGACGGCGATCTTCGCCATCGCGCGCGCGTTGCGCATCGCCGACGGGCCGGATGAGGTGCATCTGGGAGTGATCGCGCGGCGTGAGATCGGAAAGTATCGGTGATGTTGCTGGTTACTGGTTGCTGGTTAAGGGCCATGCGAGGCTAGCGGAACGGTTCCGATGACACGCAAAGGCACGAGCAACCAGCAACCAGCAACCAGCAACGCGCCCGCACAGCGGGCGCATGCAACCAGCAACGAAGGCGCGCAGCGCCCCGGCGAAGAGCTCGACCTCCCCCGCGTCGACGCCTGGCTGAAGTCGCACGTCGAGGGCTTGCGCGGCGAGCCGCGGGTCACGCAGTTCGCGGGCGGTGCGTCGAACTGGACCTATCGCCTGCAGTACGACTCGCACGATCTGATTCTGCGAAGGCCGCCCGCGGGCACGAAGGCGAAGTCGGCGCACGACATGGGCCGCGAGTTCCGCATCCAGCAGGCGCTGCGTCCGGTGTTCCCGTACGTGCCGGAGATGATCGCGTACAACGCCGAGGACGAGTACTACGTGATGAAGCGCCTCGACGGGGTCATCCCCCGGCGGAGCCTCGGCGTCGATCTGCCGCCTGAGAAAGTGCGCGAGCTCTGCTTCCGCTTCCTCGACACGCTCATCGCCCTGCACGAGGTCGACTACGCTGCGGCGGGACTCGCGCACATCGCGAAAGGTGCGGGCTACGTGCGCCGGCAGATCGACGGCTGGAGCGAGCGCTATCGCAACGCGCGCACCTGGAACGTGCCCCGCGGGACGCGGGTGATGGAGTGGCTCGCGGCGAACCTCCCGGCCGCGGAAACGATCTGCATCACCCACAACGACTTTCGCTTTGACAACGTGGTGCTCGACCGCAACGACCCCACGCGCATCATCGGAGTCCTCGACTGGGAGCTCGCCACCCTCGGCGATCCGTGGATGGACCTCGGCAACGCCCTCGCCTACTGGGTGCAGGCCGACGACGACTTCATCCGCCGCTCCACGCGCCGGCAGCCAACGCACACGCCGGGCATGCTCACCCGCGCGGAGGTCGTCGAGTACTACGCGTCGAAGCGCGGCCTGCGCCCGGAGAAGTGGACCTTCTACGAGGTCTATGGACTGTTTCGCCTGTCCGTGATCGCGCAGCAGATCTACTACCGCTATCACCACCGGCAGACGCGCAACCCCGCGTTCAAGAACTTCTGGATCCTCGTGAACTATCTGCACTGGCGGTGCAGGAGACTGATCCGATGATCGCAGCTCGCTCCTAGTTCACCCTGAGCGAAGTCGAAGGGTCAACGGAGCCCGCTCGCGAATCGTGCGTCGCACGCCGAGCGTGAGGGCTCCACTGATCCTTCGACTTCGCTCAGGATGAAGTGGAGGACACAGGCATCCCGGGACAACACGCCCTCTCGAATGGACAATCCCCAGCCTGCTCATCCGTGTAAACCATTGCAAACAAGCAGACAAGCCGTGGCAGTCATAGTGCAAATAATCAGCATCGGAGGATACTGATGAAAACGACAAAAATGATGGGTGCTGCCGCGCTCGCCCTGGTGATGGCGACGGCGCCCGCCGCGCTGGCGAAGAACAACGGCAAGCACAAGAACAAGGGCAAGCACGGGAAGCACGACACGCAGATCTCGCAGGGCTTCGCGCGCTTCGACGCGAACGGCGACGGCCGGATCTCGCGCAGCGAGTTCCCCGCCGATCCGCTGATGTTCGATCGGCTCGACGCGAACCGCGACGGCGTGCTGTCGCAGAGCGAGGCCCGCCAGTTCGCGAACAGCACGGACCTCGAGCGTGAGGCGCGACGCCTGGACCTCAATCGCGACGGCGTGATCTCCCGCGATGAGTGGCGCGGCGACTGGAACACGTTCGACCAGCTCGATCGCAATCGCGACGGCGTGCTTTCGCAGTCGGACCGCGCCGGGAACGACCGCGGCCGCAACGGTGGCAATCGCTTCCGCGGCATGGACCGCAACAGCGACGGCAGGATCACGCGCACCGAGTGGCGCGGCAACGACACGTCGTTCCGCCAGCACGATCGCAACAGCGACGGCGTGCTGTCCGGCAGCGAGCTTCGCGGCGGAAAGTAAATGACATACTGCGGCGATGAACGACCTTCATCGCCGCGACTTTCTCCGCGTCGCCGGACTCGCTTCTGCCGCCCTCGCGCTGCCTCGCAGCGCGTTCGGGCAGGACCTCCCGCCGCTGGAAGAGCTGACCGTCGCAGGGATGCGGCGTTTCTCCTCGCGGCAACTGACCGAGGGGTATCTCGCGCGCATCGCGCGATTCGATGAGAAGGCGATCAACTCGGTCATCGAGCTCAATCCCGACGCGCTGACGATCGCGGACGCGCTCGACCGCGAGCGCGCCGCCGGACGAGTGCGCGGCCCCCTGCACGGCATCCCCATCCTCATCAAAGACAACATCGACACGGCCGACCGCATGCGCACGAGCGCGGGCTCGCTCGCGCTGGCCGAGCACATCGCCGCGCGTGACGCGCACATCGTCCGCCGGCTCCGCGAAGCCGGCGTCGTGCTCCTCGGCAAGACGAATCTCAGCGAGTGGGCAAACTTCCGCTCCACGCACTCGACCAGCGGCTGGTCGGGACGCGGAGGGCTGACCCGCAATCCGTACGCGATGGACCGCAACTGCTGCGGGTCGAGCTCGGGCACGGGCGCCGCGATCGCCGCGAATTTCGCCGCCATCGGCGTGGGCACGGAGACCGACGGCTCGATCGTCTGCCCCTCCTCCTCCTGTGGTCTCGTCGGCGTGAAGCCCACCCTCGGCATGGTCAGCCGCACCGGCATCATCCCCATCGCGCACAGCCAGGACACGGCCGGCCCGATGGCGCGCACGGTCACCGATGCGGCGCTGCTGCTCGCCGCGATGAGCGGCATCGACTCGCTGGACCGCATCACCGCGACGAGCCGGGGGCACGTGCACGCGGACTACACGCAGTCTCTCGATCCGAACGGACTGCGCGGCGCGCGCATCGGCGTGGCCCGGCAGTCCTTCGGCTTCAACGATCACGTCGACCGGGTAATGAAGGACGCGCTCGACGCGCTGAAGGCGCTCGGCGCGACGCTCGTCGATCCGGCGAACATCGAGCACACCAGCGAGTACGGCGACAGCGAGCTGGAAGTGCTGCTGTACGAGTTCAAGCACGATCTCAACGAGTACCTCGCGCAGACGCCTCCGAACGTGAAGACGCGCACGCTCGCGGACGTGATCAAGTTCAACGAGGAGAATCGCGACACGGAGCTGAAGTACTTCGGCCAGGAGCTGTTCCTGCAGGCGCAGGAAAAGGGCCCGCTCACCTCGCCCGCGTACCGTAAGGCGCTGGCGAAGAATCACCGTCTCTCGCGCGAGCAGGGCATCGACGCCGCGCTGCGCAAGCATCGGGTCGATGCCTTCGTGGCGCCGACCGGCGGTCCCGGCTGGACCACGGACCTCGTCAACGGCGATCACTACACCGGCGGCTATTCGAGCGCGTCGGCGGTGGCGGGTTACCCGCACGTGACCGTGCCCGCGGGCCACGCGTTCGGATTGCCGGTCGGACTGTCGTTCTTCGCCGGCGCGTGGAGCGAGCCCGCGCTGCTGAAGTACGCGTACGCATTCGAGCAGGCCACGAAGGCGCGGAAAGCGCCCGCGCTATGACGCAGAGCATGGTCCGGAAGTTGTAATTCCCTCCGCCGGGAGGATTTATGGCTACCAGAAAGAAAACGGGCGACGGTGGAGGCGCACGCACCTTGCGCAACGTCGTCACGACGGCGGCGGCGACGGAGACCATCATCGACATCGTGTCGCGGCTGGGTCTCGTCGACATGGTCGTCGGGCGGCTGAAGTCGAAGATCGAGGAGACGGACGTCGACGACCTGTTCGACGAGGTCGCGGATTACCTGAAGCGAAACCCCGAGGTGCTGGTGGTGTCGCTGGGTGCGGTCACGGTGGCGACGGGCATGCTGGTGTGGCTGAACTCGCGCCGCGAGTCGGACGCCTCGGAGCGTGGCGAGGTAAGCATCGCGCGAGTGTCGTCGTCGACCGGGCGCGTGCGCCGCACGGCTGCGGCCGGCGCGGGAGTCGGCGCGGACGATTAGGCCAGGTACGGGAGCTCGGCTCCGGCGTCGGGCGGGAGGAAGCGGTGCGGCTGGCGCACGCGCTCCTCGCGCACGGCGAGGCCGACGCTCTTCCACGCCTCCGCCACCGCGTCCTGCGGCGCGCTGCCGCGGCCGTACAGGTCGCCGGCGGCGCGGAACGTGGCGTCGGCGCACTGCTGAAAACGCGCGCGGGGGCCGAGAAGGCGCGTGAGCGCGTGATACCAGATCCGCCCCGCCACTTCCCAGGCGTTGCCGCCGAGGCTCCGCGCCGCGCGATAGAACGCGTGATTCGGAATCCCGCAGTTGATGTGCACTCCCCGATCGTCGCCGTGCGTCTGCACGTAGCCGCGCATGTGCGACGGCTGCGGATCGCGCCCAAGGATCGGATCGTCGTAGGCCGTGCCGGGCGCCTTCATCGAACGGATGCCCCGTCCGTTCACGCGCCCGGTGAAGAGCTCCGCGCCGATGATCCAGTCCGACTGCGCCGTTGAGAGCCGCAGCGCGTACTGCTTCGCCAGGATGCCGAAGACGTCGGAGAAGTGCTCGGCGAGCGCGCCGCACTGCCCGCTGAATCCGAGGGCGGCGGTGTACTGGATGACGCTGTGGGTGAGCTCGTGGGCGATGACGTCGAGGGATGACGTGAAGCGGCAAAAGTACTTGCCGTCGCCGTCGCCGTAGATCATCTGCCGCCCGTTCCAGTGCGCGTTGCTGAAGCGCTGACCGTAGTGGACGGTGGAGCGGATACCCAGTCCGTGGCCGTCGAGGGAGGAGCGTCCGTACACGCGGCGGAAGAAGTCGTAGGTCCTGCCGGCGCCGTCGTAAGCCTCGCTCACCGCGTCATCGCGCGTACGCCGCTCCCCCTCGGCCCGCACGATGCGGCCCGGCAACGCACGCGTCTCTCCCGCGTCGTACACCGTGCGCCGCTTCGCGCGCGGAGGGAGCACGAGCATGCCCGCGAGCGCGGTGAGCGACTGGCGTTCGCCGCGCAATCCGTTGGTCAGCGCGAGCGACGCGAGCGCGCACGAACGATCCTCTTCATCGCCGTTCTCGGCGATGGCGCGGAGAAGGTACGCCGGCACGATGCTGCAGATTGGGGTGATGCGACGAGGATACGCCGATCACGGCTTCACTTCGAGCCGGATCTCCGCCTCCGTCGAGCCGCAGTCGTTGCCCGCGCTGACGACCATCGCCACCGGTCCGGTGTACGTGGTTGGCGCCGTCCACCTGTACGTGCATTTGCGGCCATAGAGATCCGTGCACTTGCCTTCGGTCAGCGGGAACGAGTTGTTGAGCGGCTTCGGATGTACCTGCACGCCCAACGACCGAATCTCGTCGTCGATCTCCAGCGTCACGTTCACGCTCTCTCCGGGCTTGATCGTCGTGCGGTCGGCGCTGAAGTTGGTGATGCGGCCGGGCACGTCGGCGAACGTCGAGAATTTCGCCGACGAGGAGTTGCAGTGCCCCTCCGGATATGTGAACGCGACGGTGACGTCCGTCGCGGGCCTGCGATCGTGGACGTACGTGATCTCGGGCGTTCCCTGGCCGCTCAGAATCCGCGTTCCAGCTGGCACCGTCCAGAGGATCGTGGCGTCCGGATGCACGGGCTTCAGGACCATCTGGAGCGTTTCGCCGAGGCAGCCTCGAACGTTCGACTTCGCAGAGTCGAGCTGCGGCGGCGTCCGGTACGACACCTTCACCTCGGACGTTCCGAGTGTGGCCTGGCAGGTCGGTGTCGTGACCTTCGTGATCTTCACGGTCTGGTCGTACGACTTCATCTCGAACTGGCGGACCACGAAGAAGTAACTTGCGCTACCGGAGCCGGAGTACGTCTCCGTCGTGACGGCGCCGTCGCTCCAGTACACGGAGTACGTCCCTATGTCTCCTGCGTTGATGCGCACCGGGATCCACGCGGTGGGGATGGTGGAACAGATGCCGGAAGTGCTGATGAACGCGCTGGGCGGCTCCGCAATCTCGATGCGAGGCGTAGGTTCGCGCAGCGTGCTGCATGCGGCGTCCTGATACCATTCGATCCTGAGGCTGTTCTGCGCGGTGCGCGTGAGCGTGGTCGACTGCGTGAGGAACGACTGGCCGTCCGACCAGCGGCCCTCGAATGGCGGCGTGCCGACGAACGTCGCGGTCACCGTCGATCCCGGGCAGTTTCCGCTGGCGGTGAGAGTCACGTGTGGCGGGAACACGGCAACGCGCGCGTTCTCGGTGACCGATCCGGCGCAGAGAGAATCCCGGAAGTTCACGATCGTATACAGCCCCGGCCCGTTGAAGTCGCGGGTCAGCGAGCGCTCCGAGGTCTGGAGGGTCTTGCCGTCGCTCCACATGCCGGTGAAGGGCGGCGTGCCGGTGAAGGTCGCCTTTACGGTCGCGACGTTGCAGCCCATCTTCTCGAGAGACACGGCCGCCGTCGGCGCGGCCGTCGAACAGACCGCGCGCGGGACGATCGCGACCTCCGCCCGCTCGGTCATGATGCAGTCCGGGCCGGCATCGACGCTAACGCGAAGGACCACGTCGCCGGTCTCCGCGGCTTTGACGGTCACGGTGTCGGTCGTGCCACCGGAGACGATCGTGCCCTGCGTGACGGACCACGTCGCGGACTCACCGGTGCGCAGCGTGACCGATGCGAGGAACGTGTCGCCCGCCTCGACGGTCTTCGGAACGCGGACGAGGAGATTGCGAATCGTGCAGCCGCGCACGTCGATCTGTGCGGACGCGTGCGCGGACGGACATGGCGTTGCCGTCGCGCGGCTCTTGCCCGATGCGCGACGCCGCGCAGGCGCCTTCGTCACGATCGACGGCGCGTAGCTCGCCTGCAGTTCGACCTTGTTCATGCCGGCGATGGCGGGAGTGAACGTGTAGCTGCGCGCGTCGGCGGCCAGCGTGACGGGCGCGTCGAACGCGTCGCCGGTCAGAAGTTGCGACGCCGGCACGGCGCCCGCCGCATACGACCACGTGACGGTGATCGGTGTGCTGACCGGCGAGACCGCCGGAACCTCGAGCTTCTCGATCACCAGCGGGCTCCGGATGGCGATGACCGCTTCCGCCGCCGACGTGCACTCGCCGGTGATGCTGGCCCGCACCTGCGCGGAGGGACCATCGCCGAGGGTGAGGATGAGGCGGTTGGTGCCGTCGCCGCTGACGATGGTGGCGCCGGTGACGGTCCATGTGTACGACGCGCCGGCCATGTACGGCGCCTCGACGGTTGCGGTCGCGCGTGCGCACGCGAACAGCGGCGCCTCGACCGCGAACGTCTCGCAGGTCGCGTTCGGTACGACGATGCGCTGCGTCTCCGCTCCGTCTCCGGCCAGCGTCTCGATCGCATCGAGCGGCACGGCGGAGTCGATCGCCGCGCTCGCGCAACGGCCGGCATCGACAACGTCGTGCGGTGCGACACGGACCGTCCGCGACACACCGTCGCACGAGATCGCCGCGTCGACGGCCTCCGCGTGCGGGTTGTAGAGACGCAGGTTCGCATCGGGATGAATGGAGAGAGCAGCGGCCAGCAGGAGAGCGGAAATGGACATGGGGTCTCGGACCATCGTCAGAATAACCGATGAGGCGCCGGGGGTGCTATACTGCGCGCCCTGATGCTGCAATCGACGACCGGACAGACGCGAACGACGAGCACTCCCCCGCTCGCGCCCTGTCGTTGATCCACTGCAATTCCAAATGATCGAAGACAGGGTTTCGGCCCTGTCTTTTTGTTTTTCTGCGTGAGGCTCGTGAAATGAACGTACAACTCCCCGACGGCTCGATCCGAGAAGTTCCGGACAACGCCACCGTCGCAGACGTAGCCGCCTCGATCGGCAAGCGCCTGGCGAAAGACGCAATCGCGGGCAAAGTGAACGGCAAGGTTGTCGACGTATACGCGCCCGTGCCCGACGGCGCGAAGGTCGAGATCGTCACTCCGAAGACGGAGCAGGGCATCGACACCATCCGCCACTCGACCGCGCACCTCATGGCCATGGCCGTCCAGGAGCTCTACCCCGGAACGCAGGTCACCATCGGTCCGGTCATCGAGCACGGCTTCTTCTACGACTTCGGAACGGACCGCCCGTTCACCGAGGACGACCTGCGCCGCATCGAAGAGAAGATGCAGGAGATCGTGAAGCGCGACCTGCCGGTCCGCCGCGAGGTGTGGTCGCGCGAGCAGGCCATCGAGGAGTTCGGCAAGGCCGGCGAGCGCTACAAGGTCGAGATCATCGAGGGCATCCCCGGCGACGAAGACCTCTCGGTCTATCGCCAGGGCGAATGGTTCGATCTCTGCCGCGGACCGCACGTCCCCTCCACCGGCCGCCTCGGCGCGTTCAAGCTGCTCAACGTGGCCGGCGCGTACTGGCGCGGCAGCGAGAAGAACGCGATGCTGCAGCGCATCTACGGCACCGCGTGGGCGGACAAGGAACAGCTCGAGGCCTATCTCAAGCAGGTCGAAGAGGCGAAAGCCCGCGATCACCGCCGCCTCGGCAAGGAGCTCGACCTCTTCTACTTCCACCCGTTCGCGCCCGGCGCGGCGTTCTGGAGCCCGAAAGGCACCACGCTCTATCACCAGCTCGCGGGCTTCATGCGCGAGATGGTCTTCGAGAACGGCTACGTCGAGATCAAGACCCCGCTGCTCTTCAACAAGGGGCTGTGGGAGATCAGCGGGCACTGGGGCAAGTACAAAGAGAACATGTTCCTGGTGTGGGACAGCGAGACCGAGGAGCACGACTTCTCGCTGAAGCCGATGAACTGCCCCTCTCATCATCTCTATTACGGGATGAAGAAGCACAGCTACCGCGATCTGCCGCTGCGTCTGCACACGCAGGACGTCCTGCATCGCAACGAGCTGACCGGCTCCCTCGGCGGTCTGACCCGGGTCCGCCAGTTCGCGCAGGACGACGCGCACATCTACTGCGTCGAGGACGACGTGCCGAACGAGGTGCGCCGCTTCGTGGAGATGCTGGACCGGATCTACGCCACGTTCGGACTGGAGTACACGGCGAAGTTCTCGACCCGGCCGCCGCAGCGCATCGGCGACGACGCGCTTTGGGATCGCGCCGAGTCGCTCCTGCGCAGCGCGCTGGAGAGCCTCGGCCGTCCGTTCGAGATCAAGGAAGGCGAAGGCGCGTTTTACGGCCCGAAGATCGACTTCGACGTGTCGGACTCGATCGGCCGGAAGTGGCAGCTCGGCACGTTCCAGCTCGACTACAACGCGCCGGAGCGTTTCGATCTCACCTACGTCGGCGCGGACAACGCGGACCATCGCCCGGCGGTGCTGCATCGCGCGATCTACGGCTCCTTCGAGCGCTTCATCGCCATCCTGATCGAGCACTTCGCCGGCGCGTTCCCGTTCTGGCTCAGCCCCGTGCAGGCGGCGGTGCTGCCGCTGTCGGAGAAGTTCGTCGACTACGCGAACGAGGTCGCGGCGAAGCTGCACGGCGCCGGCGTGCGCGTGGAGGTCGATGACTCGAACGAGAAGCTCGGCGCGAAGATCCGCAACGCCCAGTTGCGCAAGCTTCCGTGGATGCTGATCGTCGGTGAAAAGGAAGCGTCGAGCGACTCGGTCAGCCTGCGCAAACGCACGGGCGGCGACCAGGGCTCGGTGGCAATCGAGGAATTGATGAGCATGGCCCGGCAGTTGATTGCCAGCCGTGCGTTGACTTTGTAACGGCTTTATCCGTATTTTTGGCCACTTCGAAAACCTTGGGAGGAACCACGTATTTTTCCGCCACGCCGTAATCCGAGATTCGACCGCCGTCCGGCGGAACCCGAAAACCGTATCAATGACCTGATCCGCCACCCCGAGGTGCGGCTCATCGATGCCGAAGGGAAGCAGGTCGGCATCGTCCCCATCGCGCAGGCGCAGGAGATGGCCCGCGAGAAGGATCTCGACCTGGTCGAGATCTCGCCTTCGGCCAATCCACCGGTCTGCAAGATCATGGATTACGGCAAGTTCCTCTTCGAAAAGAAGAAGAAGGAAGGGGAAGCGAAGAAGAAGCAGAAGGTGATCATCGTCAAGGAGGTGCAGTTCCGCCCCCGCATCGACGAGCACGACTTCGACTTCAAGAAAAACCACGTCATCCGCTTCCTCGAGCACGGCGACAAGGTCAAGGCCATCGTCCGCTTCCGCGGCCGCGAGATGACACACATGGAGCTCGGCCGAGCCGTGCTCGACCGCCTGCTGGTCGAGGTCAAGGAGTACGGAGCGTCCGAGAACCAGCATCCCGACGTGCAGGGGAACCGGATGTCGGTTGTAATCGCCCCCAATAAGTAGCGTTCGCGCGCTGACGCGCGCGCGTTGCTGGTTGCTGGTTTTCCACCCAGCCGCCCACCCGTTGCTACGAGGACCGCGCCTGATGCTACGAGGCCACAAGCGCGGGCCTGGAAGCAACGGGTGTGCGGGAGGGAGGAAAACCAGCAACCAGCAACGCGCGCGGCGAAGCACGCGCGCTGGGAATCAACGCCGGCTCACCCCGGTTTCCAGCAGGGCTTTAGGGAGAAACTATGCCTAAGATGAAGACGCACCGTGGTGCCGCCAAGCGGTTCAAGAAGACCGGAAGCGGCAAGCTTCAGCGGAATCACGCCTTCCATTCGCACATCCTGACCAAGAAGTCGCCGGGCCGGAAGTCCAGGCTCGCCGGCGAGGTCGAGGTTTCGCCAGCGAACGCGAAGACCGTGGCCCGCATGATTCCGTACAAGTAGTACGGACCCGAAACGGAGCACGCCGGGTAATCCCTACTCCTGGCCCGGCTGCTCGAAAAGAAAGGAAACGAGGAGAAAGATGCCGAGAGTCAAACGAGGTCCCAAAAGAAAGAACCGCCGCGCCAAGATCCTGAAGCTCGCCAAGGGCTTCTACGGGATGAGGTCGCGCGGACACCGCATCGCGCAGCAGGCCGTCGACAAGGCGCTCAACTCCGCCTTCACGGGCCGCAAGGATCGCAAGGGTGAGTTCCGCAAGCTCTGGATCGCCCGCATCAACGCTGCCGCCCGCCAGAACGGAATGTCCTATTCGACGTTCATCAACGGCCTGAAGCTCGCCGGGAACACGATGGACCGTAAGATCCTGGCCGACATGGCCGTCCGCGACGCCGCCGGCTTCGCCGCCCTCGCCGAAGCATCGAAGGGCGCGCTGGCCAAGCAGAAGAACGCGTAGCGCGACGCGCGCGAATGCAGAAAGGGCGAGCCTCACGGCTCGCCCTTTTGTTTTGTGTGCAACGTAGTGGAGCGGCGGGCTTCAGCCCGCCGGGCAAG
>DATLOL010000109.1:0-12791 GCA_035536275.1 Thermoanaerobaculia bacterium | reverse complement strand
CCCCGCCTGCTCAGCCGGCGGGACGCCGGCGGTCCGGCCGGCGGGACGCCGGCGCTCCACTAGCAGTGTCATCCCGAGCGTAGTCGAGGGACCTGGGTGGGCGGGGCGCGAGGCTCATTCCTGATACCCCACCCGTCCAGGTCCCTCGACTACGCTCGGGATGACACTTTCACCGGCCGCGCAGCAGCTCTCGCGACAACATCAGCTCCGCGGTGAAGCGCTCCCACGTGTAGCGGAGGCCGGGAAGGCCGTCGAGGATGAGGGCTTTGGCGAAGAGGGTGTGGAGCAGGACCGCGAGCGGGGCGATGACGATGAGTTTGCGGACGCGCGCGGGCCAGTTCAGGTCGCGCCATGACGTAGCGCGCAGCTTCGAGGCTTCCTGGCGCATGTAGCGTTGCTGGCGGTCGAGGAAGGCGCGGAAGGATTTGCGGTCGTCGTGGATGAAGGGCGTGCGCAGCATCCCAGTGTCGCCGTCGACGCGCACGCGCTGCGCGTGGCCGTCCTGCCAGAACCGCACGTGCGCGTTCTCGGCGAGCACGACCCGCGGCGGGTAGAGCGAGGCGCGCAGGACGCGGCCCCCAACGGCGTAACGAAAAGCGGCGGTGTAGGCGTGCACGTTCGGCTGCAGCGACGCCAGCTCCTGCGCGAGCTCCTCGGGGACGAAGTAGTCTGCGTCGAGTGCGAGGAGCCATGGCGTGCGCACGATGGACTGGGCGAACGTCCACTGGCCGGCGAAGCTGTCGAAGGGGCGCTCCACGACGCGCACGTTCGGGAACGACTGCGCGATCGCGACCGTCGCGTCGGTCGAGCCGCTGTCGAGGACGATCACCTCGCGCGCCCAGCGGAGCTGTCCGAGGGTGCGGGCGATGTTCGGCTCCTCATCGCGGGTCAGGACGACCGGCGTGATCTGATCGAGCAATACGCGTCCTCCATCTCCTGCGCCACGCGCGGCCAGGCGAAGCGCGACTCCACGAGTGCGCGTCCCTTTCGTCCCATCTCCTCCCGCCGGCCGGGGTCGGCCAGCAGCGCCGGCACTTCCTCCAGGCCGATGATGCCGGCCCCGGCGCGCACGACGTCGTCCGCGAGTCCGACTCCCGTGGAGAGCACGACCGGGGTCTCCATGGCCAGCGCCTCGAGCACGGCGTTTCCGAAATTCTCGGACGTCGACAGGAGCACGAACAGCGTCGCCCGTGCGAGCAGCTCGTCTTTCGCCGTGCCGTAGACCGGGCCGAGGAACTCCACGTCCGCGCCGTGTTGCGACGCGAGAGCGTGCAGCGAAGGGGTGAGGTTCTCCTCGTCGTTGCCGGCGATGAGCAGCCGCGCGCCGAGTCGCGGCAAGGCTTCGATCACGCGATCGAGTCCCTTCTTCCAGTTCACCCGGCCGAGGAAGACCAGCGTGCGCTCGTCGCGGGAACTGTCCGGACGGGGAGGGAGGTCCACGCCGTTCGGGATCACGATCGGCGCGGGCAGGGGCATGCCCACGCGTCGCGCATCGTCCCACTCCAGCTGCGACGTGAAGTGAATGGCGTCCGCGTGCGCGAAGGCGCGCCGCTCGAGGAGCCGGAGCCAGAGCGTTTTCACGAGGCGGCTCTTCCTGGCGATGAGCTCCGGCACGAGCATCCCTCGGGGCGAGATCACGTACGGAACGTTGGCCGCGCGGGCCGCGCGAGCGGCGGCGATGCCGGTCCAGAGATACACGGCGTGGGTGTGGACGACGTCGAACATCCGCGTTTCCGCCGCCAGCGCGCGGCGCATCGCCGGCGACCAGTAGAGTCGCGGCTGCGGCGACGGGAAGTAGCGCACCTGCACGCCGTCGACGTCGACCGGTGTGCCGACCGGCACGTCGAGCGTGCCCGGCCCGTCGACGTTGGTGGTGAAGACGTGCACCTGGTGTCCGCGGGCGACGAGCGCTTTGCAGAGGCCGTGAACGGCCACGATCGGCCCGCCGTATCGCCGCGCCGGGAAGTAGGTCGGAACGACGTGCAGGATTCTCACGCGGTCTGCGGCGCCGGCACCGGCACGATTGCGGGCTGCGGCTCCGCCACGCGCTCGTCGAGCGTGGCCGTGGCGAAGAGACAACCGGTGATGAACGCGGTCATCAGCGTGAGCACGGGATCGGAGTACGCCTGTGCGGACGCGAGGAAGTTGCCGATGTTCGCGCAGACCATGCCGAACAGACAGGCCCGCATGAGCTGCGAAGTGCCGGGGATGTCTCCCACAGCGGTGATGCGCAGCAGCATCCTGAAGACGGCCCACGCCAGGATGGCCGCCACGATCACGCCCTGCAGTCCCAGCTCGACGGTGAGCTTGGCCAGACCGCCCTCCTGCCACCCGAAGTCGTTCTCGCGGCCGGTGACGTGACGGACGCCCTGCGTTGCGGCGCCGAGGCCGGCGCCGAGGATGGAGTTCTGTTCGAGCGTTCCGATGAAGCCGCCTTCCAGGCGCTGCAGGACCTCGGTGGGCGTCGTGACCGCGCCGCGCGCGTAGACCTGGGCCTCCGAGGAGGAGCGGATCTGGGAGACGACGACGGCCAGCGAGACGCCCAGCATGAGCACGAGCGCGATCTGGGCGGTGGTCAATCGCCGCGCGTATCGCCACAGGAAGGCCAGGCCGAAGACAGCCACCATGTA
Source organism: Thermoanaerobaculia bacterium (assembly GCA_035536275.1). GTDB lineage: Bacteria > Acidobacteriota > Thermoanaerobaculia > Gp7-AA8 > Gp7-AA8 > QHVT01. The sequence goes on along the minus strand of DATLOL010000109.1, from coordinate 10,161 downwards.
CACCGCTTTGCGGCGGCCGCTGAGGATGCAGTTCAGGAAGCCCCATGCGGCGACGGCGATCCACGGCCAGGCCCTGGTGAGGACGCGAGCCCTCAGGGCGAGGGTGATGCCGATGGCGGTGAGCATCGCCGCGTGCCAGCCCATGACGTCCGGCGCGCGATAGATGCCCGACAGAATCCGGATCTCGATGCCGGGCAGGTGCCGGATGTAGCCCCAGGGCATGGCCACCATGCCCAGCGCGGGATGGCGCACGCGCAGGTACTCGAGGAGGGTGCCGATCATCGCGATCGACGTCAGCACGGCGTAGAACTGGAAGAAGCGCACGAGGTGCTCTTCGCGCGTGAGCCACGAGTAGCCGAGGAGGATCGCGGGCAGAGGGAGGATATAGATCAGAAAGCTCAGCGCCGGCGCCTGCCAGGACGCGAATCCGAACGTGGCCAGCCCGTTCATGGCCGCGAAGACGAGCATCACCAGGAAGAGAGCGAGCGTCGAATAGAGGTTCGGAAAACGGCGCGCGAAGTCGGCGCGGTTGCGCTGCAGGGCGCTGAGGGCGGCGAAGAGGATGACGGCGTAGACGGCCACGACGCTCATCGTCAGAAAGGCCGGCGTTCCCGGCGTCAGCTTGCGCACCGGGTCCTGCAGGACGCCGCAGATCACGGCGGCGATCCATCCGTGGCGCCAGTTGGTGAGGGCCACGGCCATGGAGGCGAGCAGGATGGCTCCGAAGAGCATGATGATCATGTCGGCTTTCCGCTCCCAACACGACGCAGGCGGCGTCCCTTCCGGTGCAGCTCGCGGGCGAGCAGCAGACCCCGCCACTCTCCGACCAGTTTGCCGGGGATGCGCCACGGATGCCGGGCGAGGTAGCGCGTGGCCACGTTCTGCACGAGGCGCCGCGCCGCGTAGCGCCAGAACGCGGGAACGTGATGCAGCGCGAAGTAGTAGTCGCCGGCCGAATGCGCGGGGATCGGCGCGGTGCGATGGTCGCCGTAGCTGCGCAGGCCTCCGGTGGAGAGCTGCAGATGGCGCAGCGACGCCCGCGGCTCGAACCAGACCTTCCCGCCCGCGGCGGTGATGCGCATGGCGAAGTCGGTCTCGAAGCGATACGCGGCGGCGACGAAGTTCTCGTCGAAGCCGCCGATCTGCAGGGCGCGGTCGCGCTTCACGGAGAGGTTGCCGGCCATGACGTTGTTCACGTAGGCGCCTTCGGTGCTGTTGAAGCGGAAGGAGAAGTTGGTTGGCGGTTCGGGGTTTTCGCCGGGTTGGAGGACTTGGCCGGCTACGGCCCAGACGTCGTGTTGCTGGTGTGCTTCGAGGTGCGCGCCCACGATGTTCGCATCAGGGATGATGTCGTCGTCGAAGAAGAGGACCAGCGGGGTCGTCGCGGCTTCGAGCGCGTCGTTCATCGCCCTGGGGATGGACGGCTGCTGCAGGCGCAGCCAGATGATCGCGTTCCTGTCGTGCCATCGCAGCAGCTTCGTCATCACGTCCGGCGGGTGCTCTCGGGTCTGATCGGCGATGAGGATCGCGTCGGCGGGCGGCGTGAGTTGCAGCAGGCGATCGATGGTCTCGACGAGGATCGTGCCGCGGTTGTAGGTGGGGATGGCGATGGTGATCATCGCAGTGTCTCCAGTGCCTGCTTCACGCCGGCCACGCCGCGATCGTAGTCCCACGTGGCGATGATCTCGCGCGAGCGCCGGGCCATGCGCGCGCGCAACGCGTCGTCCATCATCGCCTCCATCGCTTTCGCGAGGGCCGCTGCATCGCCGGCGGGATAGACGAACGCGTTGTCGCGCTCGAGGACGAGGTCTCCGATCGAGCCGTTGGCATCGGTGACGATGAGCGGCAGGCCGCAGGCCATGGCCTCGTTCGTGACCGCGCCCCGCGGCTCATAGAGCGACGGCAGGACGAAGACGTCGCACATCGAGTAGTGCTTCGGGAGCTCGGTCTGGTTGACGAAGCCCGCGAAACGCACGTTGAGCCCTTGCTCGCGCGTGTACGCTTCCAGCGCGTCGCGGAGCTCGCCGTGGCCGAGGAAGACGACGGCGGCGCGATCGCGGCCGGGCATCTGCGCGAGGGCGCGGAGCAGGGTCATCGGATCCTTGCGCGCGACGAGCTTCGCCGAGAAGACGAACGCGGTCTGATCGGGCCCGATCCCGAACCGCGCGCGCATGGCGTCGCGCTCCCCCGGCTCGAAGCGGCTGGCCTCGATGAAGCGGTCGTTGTCGATGGCCCACGGCAGCATGAAGAAGCGCTGCGGGTCGGCGCCGTAGTGGCGGTAGTACGCGGCGTTGAGCACACCCGAAGTCATGAAGGCGCCGGTCCGCCTGAAAACCGTGCGGAGAAACACGGCCCGCGCGCGCTCCTTCAACCCCCTGACCGCGGGCGGGAAGCTGCTGTCGCCGAAGAGGAAGAACGGGGTGCCGGTGATGCGGCAGGCCGCGATGGCGAGGAGCGCGCTGATCGATCCCCAGCCGAGCATGAGCAGCACGGCGTCGTACTTTGCGACCCTGGTCACCACGCCGGGATTGATGAGGCGCGTGTAGCCGTCGCCCCAGCCGAAGTTGCGCAGGAAGACGTGCTCGTAGCCCTGCAGCATCTCGATGTCCCACCGCAGCGACGTCCCCATGTCCTCGTCCCGGTAAACCTCGGCACCCGCGCGCGAGCAGAACAGCACGGTGACGTCGAGCCCGGGCTCCGCCGCGAGCCTGCGGAAGAACGGATCCTGGTACTGGATCACGTGCGATGCGAGGACCGCCAGGCGGCGACGAGGCACGGCCGAATGTTATGACGGTTGGCCGCGCGTGCCGATGATCTTCGCCGGGACGCCGGCGACGATGGCGTTCGCGGGAACGCTCCTGGTCACCACCGCGCCCGCGCCGACGATGGCGCCGTCGCCGATGCTCACACCGGGCAGGATCACGGCGCGCGTGCCGATCCAGGCGTCTTCGCCGATGACCACGGGTGCGACCCTCGTGCCTTGCTGATTGATCCGGCGGCCCGCCTCGGCGAGGTGGGTGTGGTCGGTGATGAACACCTGCGGCGCGATCAGAGAATGCGCGCCGATCGTGACGGCCTGGGCGACGTCGATCTCGCTTCCGGCGCCGATGAACACGTAGTCGCCGGCGGACAACGATGCGTCGTCGGACACGATCTTCAGGTAGACGCCGTGCTCGACGTCGACGCGCGTGCCGAGGGCGATGCACCACGGCCTGCGGATGCTCACGGTCGTGCGGAGGGTGGTCTTCGGCCCGATCTTCGCGCCGCGCAGCCGCAGCAGGGCGGCGCGCCACCGTCCGTGCAGCAACGTGAGCATTGCGGCGGCCCGATCCAGACTCCGTCTCATCGCTGCAGAACCATACAGAGTTGATGGGCGAGTTTGCGTTTGGCAACCCGCAAGGCCAGGCGATCGGCCGTCCGGAGCAGACCGACCGGCAACCAGTGCAGGTAGCGAACGAGAAAATGACCGGAGATCGCGGGCGTTTCGAAGTAGATGAATTCGCGGACGCGCAGGCCCGCCTCGTCCGCCGCCGCCCGCAGCTCCTCCTCGGTGTACGCAAAGAAGTGATCGCCGCCCCCCGCGGAGAACTGCCGGTGCTCGTGCTGTTTCGGGTCACCCAGTTCGGTGAAGCTGGGAAGGCTGGAGCGGAAGTAGTCGTGGTTCGGTGTCGACACCACGACGGTTCCGCCGGGGTGCGCATACGCGCTGAGCGCCCGCAGGAACTCGGCGGGATACACGAGATGCTCGATGATCTGATTGCCGAAGACGAGGTCGAACGTGCCGAGGTCGGGCTTGTCGAAGATGTTGGAGGCGAGAAAGCGCACGTCGCCCTGCTCGTAGCGCGACTGCGCGTAGTCGACGAAGGACTGGCGGATGTCGACCGCGGTGACGCGGACGCCGCGCTCGGCCAGGAGCAGCGCGAGAGTGCCCTGGGCGCAGCCGACGTCGAGCACGGAGCGGGCGCCGTACTTCTCGACGAGGCCGAGGTAGAGGTCGAGCTGGTTGTGGTACTGGTTGTAGACCTGACGCTCGATGCGCGGGTCCCACATCTCGCGCAGATCGTTGCGCCAGATCTCGACGACTTCCTCGGGCCAGGCCGGATCGAACTGCGGCGGCTTCATCGGGGCCGCCTCGCGAAGAGGAGCCAGGTGCGGAGGAGCAGAGGATCGCGGCGGATGGCGCGGCGTGCGTAGCCCCGCCAGCGGGGGTCGCCGCGCCGGCGCAGACAACTGGCGATGAAGTACAACGCCCTCGCTTCGCCGCGCGCACTGCCTTTCGCGGACGGCCCGATGTTCGCGACTTCGCGCAGCAACGGCTCGGGATCGGAGCTGTCGCGCAGTTGCAGGGCGAGGCTCGCCGATGCGATCTGCTGCGAGCGATTCCGCGCGCTGATCGCCGCCGGGTCCAGCGAAGCCTCGTACAGCACTTCCGGCACGATCACGATCTCTCCGATGGCGGCCATCCTGATCCACAAGTCGAGGTCCTGCGCGTAGCGGAACTGCGGGCGATATCCACCTGCCGCCACGTATGCATCGCGCCGGAACACGGCCGACCCGTGATGGGTGAGGCCGCGAATGCGGTCGATGCCGTCCGACAGGAGGCTCCGCCGTACTTCCTCTCCATCCGCCTCGACTTCATACAACACTTCATCCTCGGGGCCGAGATAGCGCGTGCTGCACGAGACGAGGACGACCCCTTCGCGGAAGGCTTCCAGTTGTCTGGCCAGACGCCGCGGATGGGATCTGTCGCCGGAGTCCTGTCGTGCGATGTACGTTCCGCGGGCCTCGCTGCAGCCGCGGATGAGCGCGCGCGTCAGCCCGAGGTTCTCCTGCGTGAGGACGCGGACGCGGGAGTCGGCGCGGGCCATGTCCGCGAGAATGCGGGGAGTGGCGTCGGTCGAGCCGTCGTCGACGACGATCGCTTCGAGATCGCGGTGCGTCTGGGCGAGCACGCTCTTCAGCGACGCCCGTACATGCGCGGCGCCGTTGTAGACCGACATGACCACGCTGATCACGCGCGGACCTCGCGCGGGCGCCGGAACGCCGCGCAGGCACACCACAGCAACGCGGGCCACGCCATCAGCACTCCTTGCAAGCGTCGATCGGGCATGGGTGAGGCGGCCATGATAAAGGCGGCGCTACAGGAGGCGGGCCAAACGGCGCCAGCCGATGCGGCGGGCCAGGAAGGCGTACGCGCGGAGGTCGAGGGCCGAGGAGATCGACAGCGCGGCCTCGGTGAGACGTCGAGACTCGTCCTCCAGGCCTGCGGCGCCGCACTGGCGCGCCAGGTGGAAGAGGTCGCGCGAGAAGTGCGCCATCTCCGGAAGCTCCGGGGCGAGGCGCGCGCGGCGCGCGTGCTCCAGCATCAGCAGATGCGCGCGTGCACGGTCGCGGAGCGCTGCGGCGTCGCCGTGTCCTGATGTATGCGCGTCGTGACGCCGGACCTCGCACACCCACTCCGGTACGTACGCGAGCCGCACACCCGCGGCGGCGATCCGGCAGTCGTACTCCCAGTCCTCCTCGATCCGCAGCGGCGTCCACGGACCGGCGGCGTGAATCAGTGACGCGCGATAGAGCGGGTTGGGCGTGTCCCACCACCGCGAGGCGAGCATGGCCGGGAACATCGTTTCGATCGCCTCGCCGGAGCGTTTCCAGGGGCGCGGCTCGACGCTGCCGTCGCGATGACGCAAGCGCGTCCAGCCGTATGCGACGCCGCACTCCGGTCGTTCGTCCAGCGCCGCCACCTGCAGCTCGAATTTGCGCGGCAGCAAAAGGTCATCGCTGTCGAGGTGCTGAATGAGCTCGCCCCGGGCGGCCAGTCGCGCCGTCTCGCGCGCCGCGCCGGCGCCACCGTTCGCGCGGTGGAACACCTGGCTCACCTCGGCGTGCGCGCGCGCGAGCTCCTCCGCGACGGCCGGCGTGTCGTCCGTCGAGCCGTCGTCGACGATCAGGATCTCGATGGGGCGGTACGTTTGCGCGAGGACGCTGGCCACGGCCTCGCGCAGCATCGCCGCGCGATTGAACACGGGGATGATTGTCGAGACGAGCGGAGGCGCCATCAGATCTTCACAGCACCCGGAAGCCCGTGTCCGCATCAGGCAGTGATTCGCGGTTGCGATCGAGGCGCGTGACGATCCACTGCTCGCCGCGGCGCTCGACCTCGACGATCACCGAGGCCCACATCGAGTCGGCGAGATTCTCCGACCAGCGGAAGCGGAGGCCGGGCCATTCCGCCGTCCCGACGCCGCCCGCGCGAAGGTGTTTCTCGGCCATGTCGATGAGCTCCGGGCCGCCGATGTGATCGCAGGGCATGTCGCTTATGCTACGCGCACCATGAGAGACATTCATTCTTTCGCGAGGCCGGACGAGGCGGTCGTGCGGCATCTCGCGCTCGATCTCGACGTCGATTTCGCGGCCCGGCAGTTGTCGGGCTCGGCCACGCTGACGGTCGATCTCGCCCCCGGCGCGCGCGAGCTGGTGCTCGACACGCACGGCCTGCGCATCGACCGGGTCACCCTCGACGATGGCTCCGACGCCGCCTTCACCCTCGGCACTTCCCAGCCCTTCCTCGGCGCGCCGCTGACGATCGCGGTGAAGCCGGACACCAAACGCGTCACCGTTTACTACGCGTCCTCTCCCGACGCCGCGGCCGTGCAGTGGCTTACGCCGGAGCAGACCGCGGGCGGCAAGCATCCGTTCCTCTTCACGCAGTCGCAGGCGATCCTCGCGCGCACCTGGGTGCCGTGTCAGGACTCGCCGGGCATCCGCATGACCTACGACGCGACGGTGCGCGTGATCGAGGGCCTCATGGCCATCATGAGCGCGGAGAATCCGACCGAGGCGAGCGCGGACGGTGTCTACCACTTCCGCATGCCCCAGCCGATCCCGTCGTACCTGCTCGCCCTCGCGGTCGGCGACCTCGAGTTCCGCTCCCTCGGACACAACAGCGGCGTGTGGGCGGAGAAGCCGATGATCGCGGCGTCCGCTCACGAGCTAGCGGACACGCCGAAGATGATCGAGGCCGCGGAGCGTCTGTACGGACCGTATCGCTGGGGACAGTACGACGTGCTCGTGCTGCCGCCGAGCTTTCCGTTCGGCGGGATGGAGAACCCGCGGCTCACATTCGCGACGCCGACCATTCTCGCGGGCGACCGCTCGCTCGTGAACCTGGTCGCGCACGAGCTCGCGCACTCGTGGTCGGGCAACCTGGTCACCAACGCGACCTGGAACGACTTCTGGCTCAATGAAGGATTCACGGTCTACTTCGAGCGCCGCATCATGGAGGAGATCTCCGGCCGCGATTACTCGGAGATGCTGGCCCTCCTCGGCCGCCAGGATCTCGACGCCACGGTCGCGGAGCTCCCGCCGCGCGACACGCACCTCTTCCTCGATCTCACCGGACGCGATCCGGACGAAGCGGCGACGAAGCTCCCGTACGAGAAGGGCTACTTCCTCCTGCGCCTGATCGAGGAGACGGTCGGCCGCGCGCGCTGGGATCGTTTCCTGCGCGACTACTTCGACCGCCACGCGTTCCAGTCGATGACCACCACGGAGTTCGTCGAGGAGCTGCGCGGGGCGTTCCCGCAGCTCGACGTCGACGTGAACGTCTGGATCAACGGTCCGGGCATTCCGGATAACGCGCCGGTGGTGCAGTCGGACGCGTTCACGAAGGTCGAGGAGCAGGTAAAGTCCTTCGAGACGGGCACGCCGGCCGCGAAACTGGCGACCAAGCAGTGGTCGACGCACGAGTGGATTCACTTCCTGCGGCACCTGCCGAAGACGCTCACGCTGGCGCAGATGACGGATCTCGACGCGGCGCACGGCTTCACGTCCAGCGGCAACTCGGAGATCCTGCACGAGTGGCTGATGCAGGCCATCGAGCACGAGTACGAGCCGGCCTACGACGCGCTGGAGCGCTTCCTGTTGCGCCAGGGCCGCCGCAAGTTCCTCAAGCCGCTCTACCAGAAACTGGCCGAACGCCCCGAAGGCCTGGAGCGCGCACGAGCGATCTACGCGAAAGCGCGCCCCATGTACCACAGCGTCAGCTACCGCACGATCGATCAGATCCTGAAGTGGGACCTATAAGTCCCATACGTCCCATAGGTCCCATACGTCCCATACGTCCCATGAGGAGAGAGCCATGGAAACAGTAGAGTCCAAATCCCTCCCCGAGAACGCCTACCTCCCGTTGAATGACGGCGAGACCTACCAGCCGATGGTGCCCGCGGAACAGGCGCCTCCGGAGACGACGGGGCGGGCGATCGGGTGGGGTCTCTTCCTGTGCGTCATCTTCACGGTGGCTTCGGCCTACTCCGGACTCAAGGTCGGGCAGGTGATGGAGGCCGCGATTCCGATCTCGATCCTGGCCATCGGTCTCGCGCGCATGTACCGGCGCCGCTCGACGGTGCTGGAGAACGTGATCATCACGTCGATCGGCGGCGTCTCGGGCTCGGTCGTGGCCGGCGCGATCTTCACACTGCCGGCGCTCTACTCGCTCAAGCTCAACCCGCATCCGGTGCAGACCATCTTCATCTGCCTCGCCGGCGGCGTCCTGGGCGTCCTCTTTCTGATTCCGCTGCGGCGTTACTTCGTGCGGGAGATGCACGGGAAGCTGCCGTACCCCGAGGCGACGGCGATCACGGAAGTGCTGGTGACGGGGGAGCGCGGCGGGTCGCAGGCCAAGCTGCTGCTGCAGGCCACCGGCATCGCCGCGGTGTACGAGTTCTTCGTGACCACGTTCCACGTGTGGCGCGAGAACGTCGACTTTCAGTTCATCACGCCCATCCGGAACCTCGCCGAGCGCACCAAGATCGTCCTCGGCTTCGACGCCACCCCGTTCATCCTCGGCCTCGGCTACGTCATGGGACTGCGCTCGTCGATGATCCTCGTCGCCGGCGGCGTGGTCGCGAACTTCGTCCTCGTGCCGCTGATCTTCTTCATGGGCCAGAACTTCCCGAGCCCGGTCTATCCGGGCACCGTGCCGATCGGCGAGATGGCGGCTGGACAGATCTTCCGCGGCTACGTGCGCTACATCGGCGTGGGCGCGATCGCGACGGCGGGCATCTTCGGCATCATCAAGTCGCTTCGCGTGATCGCGGGGTCGTTCGGCGTGGCCGCCAAAGCGTTCAAAGGCGGCGGCGAGGCCCACGGCGAGCGCACCGACCGCGACATGAGCATGGTCAGCATCCTCGCCGGCGTGGTCATCGGCGCGATCGGCGTGGCCGTGTTCTTCGGAACGCTGAAGCCGACCGCCACGGTGCTGATCAGCGGCCTCCTGCTCACGCTGCTCTTCTCCTTCTTCTTCACCTCCGTGGCCGCGAACGCGATCGCCACGACCGCGCGCAATCCGGTCTCGGGCATGACCATGCTGACGATCATCATCTCGTCGGTGGTGCTGCTGCAGTTCGGGCTGTCCGGCGCGACGGGCATGTTCTTCGTGATGGCCATCGCGGGCATGGTCTGCACGGCGCTGTCGGTGTCGGGCCAGACCATCACCGATCTGAAGACCGGCTACTGGCTCGGCTCCACGCCCGCGAAGCAGGAGTGGGTGAAGTTCCTGGGCGTCGTCGCCGCGGCCATCGCCGTCGGTCTGACCATCGTCATGCTCGCCCAGGTCTTCCAGTTCGGCGAGCAGGCGCCGGGCGACACGCGTCCGGTGCTGGTCGCGCCGCAAGCGTCGATCATGCAGGCCCTGGTGCAGGGCTTCATGAACCGGCAGCCGATCGCGTACGTGCTGTTCGCGGTCGGCGCGATGATCACCATCGCCATGGAGATGCTGGGCGTGCCGGCGCTGATCTTCGCCCTGGGCATGTACCTGCCGCTGGACCTGAACACCCCGGCCCTGGTCGGTGGATGGCTGTCGCACATGGTGACGAAGCGCTCGGAGAAATCCGGCGGAGCGCGCGGAAGGACGGTGCGCGAGCGCGGCGTGATCATCGCCTCGGGACTCATGGCCGGAGGTGCACTGGGCGGCGTCTTCGGCGCGGCCATGCGTCTCCTGCCGTGGTATCAGCAGACCATCGAGAAGGAGCGCCTGCGCACCTGGTTCTTCGACAACGACACGATCTCGTCGCTCGTGTCGATCGTGCTGTTCCTGGCGCTGTGCATTTACGTATGGGTGGACTCGACACGGAAGTCGGCGGCGACGGAAGCGTAGCGGCA
>DATLOL010000108.1:0-14094 GCA_035536275.1 Thermoanaerobaculia bacterium | reverse complement strand
GTTAACCTCCGGGGCCTGGGGCGGATTTCCGCCGCCGGGATTCTCAGTGTCGCAATGTCTCAATGTCGCAATGTGTTCTTTTTGAGTTTGCGAATTTGTTACTTTGCGACTCCCCCCGCTGCGCTATTCTCCCGGCCGCATGCGCCGCACGCTCTTCCTCCTCTTCACGCTCATCGTCACCACCTCCGCCCTCGCCCGCGACGCCGCCGAGCTCCAGCTCGCGCTCCGGCGGCTGGGCGTCGTCGGCGGCGCGCTGTACGTCGCGGCGCATCCCGACGACGAGAACACGGCCCTCCTGTCGTGGTTCGCGAGCGAGCGGCTGCTGCGCTCGGCATATCTCTCCGTGACCCGTGGCGACGGCGGCCAGAACCTCATCGGCGACGAGACCGGCGCCCTCCTCGGCATCATCCGCACCCACGAGCTCCTGCAGGCGCGCAAGATCGACGGCTCGGAGCAGATGTTCACCCGCGCGATCGACTTCGGCTACTCCAAGACGGCCGAGGAGACGCTGCGGATCTGGGGACGCGATGCGGTGCTGAGCGACGTCGTGTGGGCCATCCGCAGGTTCCAGCCCGACGTCATCGTCACCCGCTTCCCCACCACCGGCGAAGGCGGACACGGACACCACACCGCATCGGCCATCCTGGCCGAGGAAGCGTTCGCCGCGGCAGGCGATCCGACGAAGTTCCCGGAGCAACTGGCGCACGTCAGCGTCTGGAAGCCGAAGCGCATCTTCTGGAACCGCTTCTCCTTCGGACGAACTATCGATCCGAACGATCCCGCCGTCGCCAAATCCCTCCGCGTCGACCTCGGCACCTACAACACCCTCCTCGGCCGCGCCTACACCGAGATCGCGGCCGAGAGCCGCAGCCAGCACAAGAGCCAGGGCTTCGGCTCGGCCGAGCGCCGGGGATCGCTCCTCAACTACCTCGATCACCGCGGCGGCGATCCCGCGTCCGCCGATCCGTTCGAAGGCGTCGACACAGGCTGGTCGCGCTATCCGGGCGGAGAGACCGTCGGCGCGATTCTGAAGAAGGCCGCGGACACCTTCGACGAGAACAAGCCCGCGAACACCGTCCCGCTGCTCATCGACGCGCTGAATGCGCTGGCCCGCCTGCGCGCGACGCCGGAGTGGTCGGACGTCAACAAGCCGTGGGTCGAGAAGAAGGAGCAGGACATCCTCACCGCGATCCGCGACTGTGCGGGCATCGCCATCGACGTCGCGGCGAGCGACTCCACGGTCATCCCGGGCGGCGAGCTGCCGGTCAGCGTCACGGTCGTCAATCGCTCCGACTACCCGTTCCGCCTCTCCATGGTCGGAGCGCTCATCGCCAGTCCGAGCAAGGCGCCCGGCGCGAAGCTCGAGAACAACAAGCCCGTCAAGACCGACCTCGTGCTCAAGGTGCCGCCGAAGGCGGACTACTCGCAGCCATACTGGCTGGAGCGCGATCCGAAGTCGCAGGGACTGTTCGAAGTCGCCGACCCGCGCGTCATCGGCCAGCCCGTCGATCAGCCCGACCTCACCCTCGAAGTCACGCTCGACGACCCGACGATGAACACGCTCGTCTTCACCGTGCCGGTGGTCTATCGCTGGACCGATCCCGTCAAAGGCGAGCAGACCCGCAGCGTCGACATCGTGCCGCCGGTCTCGGTGAAGCTCGGCTCGGGCGTGTACGTCTTCCCGGAAGCGAAGCCGAAGCCGGTCACGGTGTGGCTGCGCAGCTACGGGGCGACCGAGGGGAAAGTGTGGCTGCTGCTGCCACAGGGGTGGAAGGCCGAGCCGCAGCTCGTCGACGTCAAGATGACCGGCAAGGGCGATGAGACCCGGGCCACCTTCACCGTGACGCCGCCGGCCGGCGAGAGCATGGCCGCTATGCGCGCGGAGTTCCAGGGCTCGACCGGCGGCTGGGGCGTGCTGTCCGGCATCGTCGACATCGACTATCCGCACATCCCCGCGCAGCGCATCCTCGGCACCGCCATCGCGAAGAACGTGCGCGCGGACATCAAACGTCGCGGCACGCGCGTCGGCTACATCATGGGCTCGGGCGACGACGTGCCGAACATCCTCCGCCAAGTCGGCTACGACGTCACGCTGATCACCGACAACGATCTCGATCGCGGCGACTTCTCCGCGTACGACGCCGTCATCACGGGCGTCCGCGCCTACAACACGCGCAAGCGCCTCCGCCTCGCCCACGAGAAGCTGATGCAGTACGTGGAGAAGGGCGGCACGATGGTCGTGCAGTACAACACCAGCGGCAACGACCTGGTGATCGAGACACCCGGACCGTTCCCGTTCAAGCTCTCGCGCGACCGCGTGACCGTCGAAGACGCGCCGGTCAAACTGCTCGACGCCGCCCATCCGCTGCTCACCACCCCGAACAGGATCGCCGCCGCGGACTTCAACGGCTGGGTCCAGGAGCGCGGCCTCTACTTCGCCGGCGAATGGGACCCGCGCTACACGACCCTCCTCGCGACGAACGACCCGAACGAGCCCGAGAAACCGGGCGGCCAGCTCGTCGCCAAACACGGCAAAGGCACCTTCATCTACACCAGCTACGCCTGGTGGCGCCAGTTGCCTGCCGGCGTGCCGGGCGCGATTCGCGCGTTCGTGAATCTGGTATCGGCGCGATGAGTGACGAGACCGCCGGCGTGCGCTGGCCCCGCCTCTACGCCGCTGTCCTCGCCGCGCTCGTCGTCGAGATCGTCCTCTTCTACCTGTTGACGAGGGCGTTCGCGTGAAACCCGCCGACTGGGTCGTCCTCGTCGCCACCCTCGCGGGCATCGTCATCTTCGGGGTCTGGAAGGGGCGGCGGCAGAAGCGGCTCGCGCAGTACCTGCTCGCCGACCGGCAACTGCAGTGGTACACGGTCGCGCTGTCGGTGATGGCCACGCAGGCCAGCGCCATCACCTTTCTCTCCACGCCCGGCCAGGCCTACACCGACGGCATGCGCTTCGTGCAGTTCTACCTCGGGCTGCCGATCGCGATGGTCATCCTCTCCATCACCGCCGTCCCGATCTATCACAAGCTCAAGGTCTTCACCGCGTACGAGTACCTCGAGACGCGGTTCGACAACCGCACGCGGACCCTCACCGCGATCATCTTCCTGCTCCAGCGCGGGCTCGGCACGGCCATGACCCTCTATGCGCCGGCGCTGATCGTCTCGCTGGTCCTGGGCTGGAACATTCACATCACCACGCTGGTGATCGGCGTGCTGGTCATCATCTATACGACTTCCGGCGGCACCAAGGCCGTCTCCTGGACCCAGACCCATCAGCTCCTCATCGCCCTCGGCGGCATGGCCGTGGCGATGATCATCGCCATCCGCTCGCTGCCGGAAGGCGTCGGCTTTACAGATGCCGTGCGCGTGGCCGGTCACATGAACCGGATGAACGTCATCGACTTCAAGTTCGACTTCTCGACGCCGTTCAACTTCTGGTCGGGACTGTTCGGAGGACTGTTCGTCGCGCTGGCGTACTTCGGCACGGACCAGTCGCAGGTGCAGCGCTACCTCACCGGCGAGACCGTCAAGCAGAGCCGCCTCGGGCTGCTCTTCAACGGCCTGGTGAAAGTGCCGATGCAGTTCTTCATCCTCTTCGTCGGCGCGATGGTGTTCGTCTTCTACCAGTTCGTCGCGCCGCCGCTCTTCTTCAATCCCGTGCAGAGCGAGAAGGTGCGCACGTCCCAGTACGGCGATGAATATCGCGCGCTCGAGCAAGCGCACGAGGCCACGTTCGCGGCGAAGCGCACCAAGGCGACGGAGCTGCTGGCCGCGACCGACGCCGCCACCATCGAGCAGAAGAAGAGCGAGCTCCGCGCGCTGCAGGACCGCGCGGGCGAGACGCGGAAGGCCGCCTCGGTGCTGATCCGCAAGAACGATCCACGCGCGGACCGCGCCGACACCGACTACGTCTTCCTCACCTTCATCATGCAGAACCTGCCGACGGGCGTGGTCGGACTGCTGCTCGCGGCGATCTTCTGCGCGGCGATGTCGGCCACCGCCTCGGGCATGAACGCGCTGGCGTCGACGAGCGTCATCGACGTCTGGAAGCGCCTGGTCCAGAAAGATCTCACCGATCACACCTACGTGCGCATCTCCCGAGGGATGACCGTGTTCTGGGGGGTGTTCTGCATCGTCTTCGCGCTGTTCGCGAACCAGCTCGGATCGCTGATCGTGCTGGTGAACCAGGTCGGCTCGCTGTTCTACGGGACGATGCTCGCGGTCTTCCTGCTCGCCTTCTACTTCAAGCACGTCGGCGCCACGGCCGTGTTCTATGCGGCGCTGATCTCGCAGGCAACCGTGTTCATCTGCGCGGCCACGCTGAGCGTGGCCTGGCTCTGGTGGAACGTGATCGGCTGCGGCGTGGGGGTCGGGGCGGCGCTGATCCTTCAGGCGATAGGACCTATAGGACGTATAGGTCCTATAGGTCCCATGGGTCCTACTTCTTCTTCCACCCCTCCACCGTCCGCGTGACCTCGGCCTTGAAGTCGGCCTGCTGGGCGGTCGCGGCGGCGGCGGCCTGCTCGCCGAGGCGAATGGCCTCCGCGCGGTTGCCGGCGCGCTCGGCGATGCGCGCGCGCAGCCAGAGGTTCGCGATGTTCTGGTTCGTCTTCAGCGACTGGTCGAGCCACGCGGTCATCTCCGCATCCGTGGCCGCGCCCTTGTTGTTGAACGCGAAGTCGGCGGCCATGTACGGCGTGCGCCAGTCCGGCTGCGGGTTCAGCGCGTTGCGGAACGCGGTCATCGTGCGCTCCGTCGACTTCGTGTCGACCGTGAACGGCACCGCGATCTTCTCCCAGCGCAGGACGATCTTCGCCGTGTCGGTGGTCATCTCGGGGATCTCGAATGTCATCCACTCCCGATGCTCCGCCGTCTGCGGCGTCACCTTCACCCGCAGCGCGTCCTTCGCCTCGGTGTAGCTATAGCTGCCCCACTGCTCGGCCACGCTGTTGAAGATGACCGTCCAGTCGCCCGCCGCAGGAATCGTGTGCAGGCTGTACAGGCCCTTGGTCAGCTTCTGGCCGTCGATCCAGACGTCGTCGCTGAACTGGATCGTGGTGGCCTCGTTCGCACCCGTGCGCCAGACCTTGTCGTACGGGACCAGCGCGCCCCAGATCGGGCGGCCCTTCACGCCGGGGCGGTTGTAGTTGATCGTGATGTCGGTCAGACCGACGGACTGCATCAGGCTCGCTTTCGGACTCGGCCGCGGCGAGCGTACCTGCCCGAACGCGGCCGTCGCCGCGAAAAGGAGGGTGAGGAACAACGTCGTGTGTTTACGCATGGCGCGATCCTATAGAAGTCACTTCCACGAAATCCAGCGGTCCTCGAGCACGGCCGTGGCGCCGCGCCGGTCCGTGATCTCGACCTGCACGTCCGTCTCTTCGCGCACGTCCTCCGGGCGGCGCGCGAAGATCGCCTCGAATCGCACCGCCGGCGGTCCCGGACAACGCTGGTCGTTCAGCATCGTGAGCCGTGCCGGATGCCGCACCCGCCGGTTCTCGAACCAGAAGTCGACCTTCGCGATCCCGTGCGGCGAGAACGCCCAGCCAACCATCTGCGCGCGGCCGCGGAGCACGTCGGCGCCGAGGGGCGTGAGGAGGACGCCGGTGATGGCGTCCGTGCAGGTCGGGCCGCCGGCGATGAATACATTCAGCGCGTGCGGCCATGGACCCTTTCCGCCCCGCGTCGAGAACACCCAATCCGCACCGGTCCTCGCGTCAAAGTGCGCGACGTAGCGCAGCCGTCCGCGGTTCACCTCCGCGTTCAGCCACCCGCGCATTTCCGCGGCGGCCTCGCCGCCGTAGCGGTCGGAGTGCACGATCACCAGCTCGACGCCGGCCTCGCGCAGCTTGTCGACGAACCCCTCGGAGTGCTGCAGCCGCGAGAGCTCCCCGCGCAGCGCCGGCGCGAATCCGGAGATCCCGTTCACGAACCGCTGGTGATGCGCCGTCGCGTGCAGCATGTACTCGTAGTCGCTGGCCAGCAGGTCCATCGGCAGCTCCGCGATCGCGGACACTTTCTGTTTCGCGAGCCACGTGTAGACGGGCGGCGTGTGCGGATCGAGCAGGAACCAGCGCACCGGCGCGGACCAGAGCGCGACCGCGAACGCGACGGGCATGATCCAGCCGAAGCGCCGCAGCGCGGCGGTGAACAACGCGATCAGGATCGCCAGCCCGATGTACGCGATCACCGCCCAGCGCGACGGCGCGCGGATCGCCCGAAACCCCGGCACCGCGCCGAACAGGAACTCGT
The DNA here is from genome assembly GCA_035536275.1 of Thermoanaerobaculia bacterium. Taxonomy (GTDB): domain Bacteria; phylum Acidobacteriota; class Thermoanaerobaculia; order Gp7-AA8; family Gp7-AA8; genus QHVT01. The sequence goes on along the minus strand of DATLOL010000108.1, from coordinate 7,840 downwards.
GAAAGACGAAGTTCAGGCCCAGCGACCCGAGGAAGCCGATGACGATCCACAAGAGTCCGAGGGCAACCTTGGCGCGGTCGCGGACGAAGAGTGCGAGCGCGGCCACGATCAGCGACAGCGCGCCCGGCCACAGCTTCTTCTCCGACTCCACCGCCCCCGGCAGCCAGTCCGCCGGCATCGCCGAGAAGCGCAGCACCTCCTCGGCCGTGCGCTGCATCCCGTAAAGCTTCGCCACGATCCCGTACGGAATCAGGAACGGCAGCAGGACCACGACGGCGGCGGACATCGTCACCAGCAGCACACGCCAGTGCTCGCGCGGGATGAGCAGCGCCGCCGTGATTGCGATCGCCAGCGCCCCGAACAGCAGGTAGTGGATGTTCGTCAGCCCGTTCATCACGAACACCGCCGCGAGCAGCCAGCCGCGCTTCCACGTCGGGCGCTCGTGATACGCGAGCAGCGCCACCAGCAGCAGCGGGAGCCATCCGCCCCACACGTGCTGCACGTGCGAGAGGTGCACGAAGCGGAACGGGACGAACGCGTAGAAGATACCCGCCGCTAGTCCCGCAGCGAACGATCGCGTCAGTCGGAATCCGAGGAGGAACGCCGCGAATCCGCAGAAGGCGAATCCGGCGATCATCGCGACGTTGTACGCCGCCACCGGCCCCACGCCGAGCGCGCGCAGCGGAAAGAGCAGGACCGCCAGCCCGTACAGGTTCTCGCTGAACGCGAGCGAGTATTTCGCCGGGTGAAACGCGTTCGCGTGGAACAGCGACAGCGGCTGATGCAGTGTCGCCCACCAGTCCCAGTCCAGGATCCAGGTGTTGATCAGCGGGTCGCCGGGATCGGCTACGGCGCGGTCGAGATTCGGCGCCAGCGGCCAGGTGAAGGCGATCGCCAGAAGAACGAAAAGAATCGCCGCACCGGCGTATTGCCTCCACATCAGCGGCCGATGATAATTCGCGCCATGCCCTCCATTCCTTTTACCGGCAACTACGAAGACCTCTCGACCGACCGCGGGTACCAGTTCAAGTTCTATTGCGAGAAGTGCCACAACGGCTACATGTCGTCCTTCCAGACCTCGAAGATGGGGATGCTCGGATCGGCCGCGCGCGTGGCCGGTGGACTCTTCGGCGGCGTCTTCGGACGTGTCGCCGACAGCGCGTACGAGGTGCAGCGCGCGGTCGGCGGCCCCGCCCACGACTCCGCGCTGAAGGAAGCGGTCCAGGAGATCGCCCCCACCTTCAAGCAGTGCACGCGCTGCGGCAACTGGGTCTGCGAGCCGATCTGCTGGAACAAGAAGGCCGGCCTCTGCGAGACCTGCGCGCCGGACATGGACGAAGAGATGGCCGCCGCGCAGGCTGAGGCCGCGCGCGAGCAGATCCAGGAAAAAGCGCGCACGGTCGACTGGACCAAACAGCGCGACATCCGCCAGGTCAGCGGCGCGGTCTGCGGACAGTGCGGCGCGAAGACCCAGGGCGGGAAGTTCTGCCACGACTGCGGCGCGGCGCTGAACGCGAAGAAAGGCTGCGCCGAATGCGGTCACGAGGCCGAGGGCAGTCCAAAGTTCTGCCCGGAGTGCGGACAGAAGTATTAGGTCGACTATTTTATCCCGCGCTCAGACGCGGGATCTCGGGTGCATTCTCGCCGCCCGTGGCACGTGCCGCGCAAGGTCACCCGAGATGCCGCGTCTTTGCGCGGCATAAACTGAAAAATGACCACCCTCGTCCTCTTCGGCGGCCCTTCCGATGAGCGCCACGTCTCCGTAGCCTCGGCGCAGAACATCATCCGCGCGCTTCCGAGCGCGTTCGCCTGGTTCTGGACGCCGGAGGGCGCCATCCATGACGTCTCCGCGATCGACCTCCTCGGGCATCAGCGTCCGTTCGAGGTCGACTTCGATCCGGCGCGTCCGGCCATCTTCCCCACCCTCGAACAGGCCCTCGACACCCTGCCCGTCGACGATCCCGTGTTTCTCCTCGCGCTGCACGGCGGACCGGGCGAGGACGGCACCGTGCAGCACATGCTCGAGCAGCGCGGCATCCCGTTCACGGGATCGGGCGCCGAGGCGAGCGCCGCGGCGTTCGACAAAGAGCGGGGCAAAGAGCTCATGCGGGGGCGGGTGAAGACGGCGGAGTCGCGCGTCGTGCGCAGCGAGTCCGAGCTGCGCGGCGCGATCGACGATCTGCTGTCGCGCCACGAGCGCATCGTCCTCAAGCCGCTCGCCGGCGGATCGAGCCGCGGCCTGTACTTCCTCGGGCGCGGCGACGCGGCGCCGACCGACCTTCGCTACCCGTACATCCTCGAGCAGTTCGTCTCCGGTCGCGAGCTCACCGTCGGCGTCATCGATCACGCCGGCAAGCCGATGGCCCTGCCGGTGATCGAGATCGAGGTCGACAACGATCGCACCTTCGACTACGCCGGCAAATACCTCGGCGCCGGCACGCGCGAGATCTGTCCGGCGAAGATCCCCGACGAGATGGCTCGCGCCGCCCAGGCCACCGCCCTCGCCGCCCACGACGCCCTCGGCTGTGAAGGCTATTCGCGCAGCGATCTGATCGCGTCCGGCAACGATATGTACTTCCTCGAGGTCAACACACTGCCGGGTCTGACATCGACCTCGCTGGTGCCGCAGGAGCTGGTCGTCGTGGGCATTTCGTTCCGCGAGTTCCTGGAGCGGCAGTTGGAGCTGGCGACCAGCCGGCTTACCATCAGCCGATGAACGCGACCAGCATCGTCCTGGGTCTGCTTCTCGGCCTCGGCCTCTCCGCGTCGACCGGCCTCAATACTTTCCTGCCGCTGCTGCTGCTCTCCGCCGCGGCGCGGTTCGAGATCGCGGGCATCACCCTCGGGACGAAGTTCGCGTGGCTGACGTCCGACGCCGCGATCATCACCCTCATCATCGCCTGCGTCATCGAGCTGGTCGCGGACAAGATTCCGGCCGTCGATCACTTCCTCGACAGCGCCGGCACGTTCGTGCGTCCGGTGGCGGGCGCGATCGCCAGCGCGTCGGTGCTCACCGGCGTCGATCCGATGGTCGCCGCGATCCTCGGCATCATCGTCGGCGCCCCCACGTCCTTCGGCATGCACACGCTGAAGGCGGGGACAAGGCTCGCGTCGTCAGCCACAACCTTCGGCTGCGCGAATCCGATTCTGTCGATCATCGAAGACATCGCCGCGTTCGCGCTCAGCGTGATCGCGATCTTTCTGCCGGTGCTGGTGCCCCTGGCGCTGGCCGCGCTCGCGTTCGTGCTCTGGCGCGTGATGAAGCGCATCCGCCGCGCACCCGCTACTGCGGCGGGTTGAGCACCGTGATCCTGCCATCCGTCTTCGGCGCGAGCGGTTGCGGGAGCTTGCTCCACACCTCCGCCAGCACATCTCGGATCGGCCGCGCGTACGAGATGTTGAAGCGCTCGCGAGGGATCACGCTCATCACCGGATTCGTGTTGTCGCCGCCGAAGGCCATGAAGTCCGGCATGGCCACGGTGTACACGGCATTCGGATCGAGTGGCGAGCCGCCCGCGCGGGTGACGCTGATGATGCGGTTGCGCTGCTCGACGGGCTTGTCGTTGTCCTTCGCCGCGTCGATCGTGTACTTCAGGCCGCTCACCTGGGTGATGCCGCGAACGCCCGTCGTCGTCAGGCGCAGCGTCTCCACGATCTGCGCGCCGGTCATCTGCACGATGGCCGGATAGTTGTCGAACGGGCTGACCGCGAACACGTCCGCGTAGATCAGGTCCTTGGCCGGCAGGTCGGAGCGGATGCCGCCCGAGTTCATGAACGCGAAATCGGACGACGCGTACTGGCGGAGCGCGTCGGCGATGAGATCGCCGAGGGGGGACTCGCCGGTGAAAGTGCGGGTGAAGCGCTGGGCGACCTGGATGTTCACCTTCTGATCGCGCTTCGCGGCCACGCGGCGCAGGAACGGATCGATCGTGCGCACCACGCGCGGGTCCGGCTCGATGGTCGTGCCCTGGAAGACGCGCGGCACGAGCTTCATGCCCGGCTTCGCGTTGCGCGGATCGCACAGCTCCGTCCCCTCGTACACATGCGTGCAGATCATCGTGTGCGGACGGATTTCGCTCTTCGTGACCTTGTCGTTTGCCGTGTCGATCCAGAGGTCGATGGTGGAGAACTCGCGCGAGAACGGCAAGGCCTGGGCCGCGGCGATGCCGTTCACGTAGTGGCGCATCTGCGCGTGCGTGTGGCCGGCGAAGAACGCGTCCACCGTCCCCGCCGGAAGCTTCTGCAGCATCTCCCAGGCCTCGGTGTTGATGTCGCAACTCGACACGTCGTTCGGATCGTGCGTGCTGCGGCAGCGGCCGCCGATGTGCGCGACGAGCACGATCGCGTCGACGCCCTGCGCGCGCAGCTCCTGCGCCGCGGCAACGGTCGCGGGGACCGGATCGGTGAACGAGAGGCTGACCACGTTCGCGGCCATGGTCACGTTCGGCGTGTCGGGTGTGGAGAGGCCGATGATGCCGATGCGCGCCCGTCCGGCCCGCACGATGGTGTAGCGCTTCGCCCACTCCGGCGTCCTGCCGTTCGACTTCTCGACCATGTTCGCGGAGAGGAACGGGAACATGGCCAGATCGGCGTTCCGCTTCACCGCGCCCAGCTCGTCCTGCTCCGGCGTGCGCGCGATCGCGTCCGGGCCGGCGGGGCCGTAGTCGAACTCGTGGTTCCCCACGGCCACGGCGGAGTAGCCCGCGATGTTGTACCCGCGGACCATGGCCTCGCCCTCGAACATGTTCGACTCGAGCGTGCCCTGCCACATGTCGCCCGCGTCCACCACCACCACCCGCCCCGGATCCTGTTTGCGCAGCGTCTCCACGTACGACGCGAACGCCGGCAGCCCGCCCCACACCACACCCTCTCCCCCACCTTCCGGCGTCTCGACGTGTCCCGCGAACCAGCCATGAACGTCCGTCGTGCCGACCAGCACGACGTGCTCCGGAGCGACCGGGGCCGGAGGCACCGACGCGCAGGCCGAGGCCAGCAGGAAGAGAACCAGGGGCAAGGACCGTTTCATTGGGGGCGCATTATACGGACGCGGCAGTCGGTTGCTGGTTGCTGGTTACTGGTTGCTCGTGGTGTTGCGCCTGGACGACAGTTCACGCCAGACTGGCCGCCCGGGCGAAACTGCACGAGCAACCAGCAACATAGCAACCAGCAACAAATGCGAAATCGCATGCTCTACCAATCCGCAGCAACCGCGATTGCACTCGTCCACCTCGCCTTCATCGTCTTCGTGCTCCTCGGCGGCCTGCTCGTGCTCCGCTGGCCGAAGCTGGCCTTCGTGCATCTGCCGGCGGCGGCGTGGGGTGTGCTCATCGAGTTCTTCGGCTGGTGGTGTCCGCTCACGAAATGGGAGAACCATTTCCTCCGCCAGGCCGGCAAAGCCGGGTACGACGGCGGATTCGTCGCGCACTACATCATGCCGATCATCTATCCTCCCGGACTGACTCGGGAGATGGAGATCGGCATCGGGCTGATCGTGCTCATCATCAACATAGCGGTTTACGTGAAAGCCTTTCGATAAATGGATTCAGTGGCCATACCGCAGCACCCCGTCCCCCAGACGGACAAGAGCTTCTCCGCCCTCGGCCTCACCGCCGAGATCGTCAGCACGATCGAAAAGATCGGATTCGTTCATCCCACACCCATCCAGGCCGAGGTCATTCCGCCGTCGCTGGAGGGGAAGGACGTGATCGGCCTGGCCCAGACCGGCTCCGGCAAGACCGCGGCCTTCGTCCTGCCGATGGCCGAGAAGCTCGTGCACGGACGCGGCGTGCGCGGCCTGATCCTCTCGCCCACGCGCGAGATCGCCCTGCAGACCAAGGCCTTCCTCGACATCTTCGGCAAGCACCACGAGCTGGCCACGGCCTGCCTCATCGGGGGCGTGAAGATGAAGCCGCAGCTCGACGCCCTGCGCGCCGGACCGGACATCATCGTGGCCACGCCGGGACGCCTGCTCGATCACGTGAAGCGGCGCAGCACGTCACTCGACAAGATCGAAGTGCTCGTCCTCGACGAGGCCGATCACATGCTCGACCTCGGATTTCTCCCGCAGATGCGGGAGATCCTCAAGCGCCTCCCCCGCGAGCGGCAGACCATGATGTTCTCCGCGACCATGCCCGACTCGATCGAGATGATCGCCCGCGACTTCATGCGCGGTCCCGTGCGCGTCGACATCACCCCGGTCGGGGCGGCCGAGGGGATCACCCACCGCGTGTACGTGGTGAAGCTCGAGGACAAGCGCGCGGCCCTGCTTGCGCTGCTGCTGCAGGAGCTCGGCTCGACGCTCGTGTTCACGCGGCGGAAGGTCGACGCGGAGTGGCTCTACTCGGTGCTGGAGCGCAAGGGACATCCGGTCGCGCGCATCCACGCCGACCAGTCGCAGAACAAGCGCGTCAGCTCGCTGCAGACGTTCCGCGAAGGACAGCACCGCATCCTCGTCGCTACCGACATCGCCGGCCGCGGCATCGACATCCCGGGCATCGAGCACATCATCAACTTCGACATCCCCGAGAACGTCGAGGACTACATCCACCGCGCCGGCCGCACCGCGCGCGGCGAGGCCGTGGGCATCGTCTCGACGATCTCTTCCTGGCAGGACCTCCCCATGGTCCGCAAGATCGAAGAAACCCTCGGCGAGAAGATCCCCCGCTGCAGCGTCCCCGGCGTGGAGGCGTGGGAGGAGATGGAGAAGAAGGCCGCTACGAAGCGGCGACGGGTGTGATCCCGAACGTCGCCAGCAGGACGTCGTTCCACTCCTCGGCGCTCACCGGCGTCTCCGTGCGCACGCCGTTCTTCGTCACGATCAGCTTCGTGTCGGAGAGGGTGATTCGGCCGTCGGGCGTGGCGATGGTGCACACGCGCTTCTTCGTGAACGACGAGCCCGGATCGAACTGCTGGTAGTCACACATCGCCGCGAACTCGTGCAGCTCGTGCGGCTCGAGCGAGAGCAGGTATTCGAGCTTGCCGTTGAGCCGCACTTCACCGTCCCGGACCTCGCTGACGTGGATCGGGTACATCGAAAAGTCGCCGAACCCGACGTCGGCCAGCCACTCGTCGTTCACCAGCAAGGCCATGTGATCGAACGGCGGCCCCATGCCGCCGTCGGGCGTAGGCGCCTGAGCCTCGAGCAACTTCACCTCGAACCCGAGCCCGCGCAGCAGCCACGCAAACGCACCGTTGAGCTCGTAGCAGAACCCGCCGCGACGCTCATCGATGATCTTGTGGAGAAAGCGCTCCGTATCGACGACGATCCGCCGCTTCCAGTGGATGTCGAGGTTCTCGAAGGGCACGTGCAGGAGATGCTGCACCTGCAGCGCGCGCAGGGTTGCGGCGGTGGGCTCGCGGGAGCCGTCGTAGGCGATGCGTTGCAGGTAGCGGTCAATCATCGTCGTTGTCCCAGTCCCCTCTCCCCCGCCCGCGGGGGAGAGGGCCAGGGTGAGGGGGACGTGCCCCGCTGCGAGGAATCGCCCCTCACCCTAACCCTCTCCCCGCGCGCGGGGAGAGGGGACTATCATGGTCCCTGTCATTCGAGCACGAATCCCGTCGCGCCGATCGGCTCGGGCGGCTCCTTCGGCGTCTCGCCGCGCGCGCGGCTCGCCTCGATCAACGACTCGTCGGCGACTTTGTAGTCTTTGGCGATCTGCGCGCGGGCGCTGGCGAGATACACCTTTCTCCCCTTCTCCTCGTACACGCGCTCGATCTCCTCGGACGTCGCATCGATGACGATGTAGTCCTGCAGCCGCGTCGAGAAGATCGCGAATCTGCCGTCGGATTGTTTCTCGATGCGCCAGGCCATTTGTAACGTCCCTGTGGAGCGGCGGGGGTG
>DATLOL010000107.1:0-90747 GCA_035536275.1 Thermoanaerobaculia bacterium | reverse complement strand
GCAACCCCGACGATCGCCAGCCATCGTTGTCCGTTCATCGGAAATAGCGCACCGTCCTCGGTGCGCGTCCTGCCTAGATATCTAGGTTACGTACGTTCAGCGCGTTCTGCTCGATGAACTCGCGGCGCGGCTCGACCTGATCGCCCATAAGCGTGGTGAAAATGTCGTCGGCGCCGACGTTATCCTGAACCGCGACCTGCAACAGGCGGCGGCGGGCGGGATCCATCGTCGTCTCCCAGAGCTGCTCGGGGTTCATCTCGCCGAGGCCTTTGTAGCGCTGGATGGAGAGTCCTTTTTCGGCGAGCTTGTAGACCTGATCGAGCATCTCGTCGATGGTCGTGAACACCGAAACGTCTTCGCCGCTGCGGACCGAGTACGGCGGCAGTCCGAATGCCGAGAGCTGCTCGTACGAGCGGATGGTTTGGCGGAACTCGTACAGCGAGAACAGCTCGCCGCCGATCACGAACGTCTTGCCGCTGCCGTTGTTGCCGGCCCGGAAGCGAATGGAGTTCGTCTCCGTCACCTCGTCGCGGACGGTGGTCACGTCGATGAAGCCCGCCGCGGTGAGCGCCTTCTCGACGGCGGCGAGCTTCGCCGCGTCCTCGAGCGCCGTGCGGTCGAGGAAGTGCTCGCGCAGGAGCACGTCCTGCGCGTCGCGCGGAATCGAGCGCGAGGCAACCTTGCGCGAGTGCGTCCGGAACTCCTCCATGCGCTGGAGCATGTTGATCAGAGCCTCGCCCCGGATGGCGATGCCGCCCTCCGGCGTGATCTCGATGGCCTCGGCCACACGGCCCATGAGGAAGCGCGATTTCTCGGCCTCGTCCTTGAGGTACGTGTCCTTCTTGCCCTGGGTCACCTTGAACAGCGGCGGCTGGGCGATGTACAGGAAGCCGCGGTCGATGACCTCGCGCATGTGACGGTAGAAGAACGTCAGGATCAGCGTGCGGATGTGCGATCCGTCGACGTCTGCGTCCGTCATGATGATGATCTTGTGGTAGCGCAGCTTGGCGATGTCGAAGTCGTCGTTGCCGATGCCCGTGCCGAGGGCGGTGATCATCAGGCGGATCTCCTCGGAGGAGAGCATGCGGTCGAGACGGGCCCGCTCGACGTTGAGGATCTTGCCCTTCAGCGGCAGGATGGCCTGGAAGCGGCGGTCCCGTCCCTGCTTGGCCGAGCCGCCGGCCGAGTCGCCCTCGACGAAGTAGATCTCGCAGAAGCGCGGGTCGCGCTCGGAGCAGTCGGCGAGCTTGCCGGGCAGTGAGGCGGAATCGAGCGCGCCTTTGCGGCGGGTGAGGTCGCGGGCCTTGCGCGCGGCCTCGCGGCCGCGGGCGGCGTCGATGATCTTCTCGGTGATGCGCTTCGCGTCCTTCGGGTTCTCTTCGAAGAACTCGGCAAGCTTCTGGTTGACGACCTGCTCGACCCACGTCTTCACGTGCGAGGAGACGAGCTTGTCCTTCGTCTGCGACGAGAACTTCGGGTCGCGGATCTTCACCGAGATGATGGCGGTGAGACCTTCGCGGATGTCGTCGCCTTCGAGCGAGAGCTTCAGCTTCTCGAGCACGCCCGTGTCGGTGACGTACTTGTTCACCGTGCGCGTGAGCGCGCCCTTGAAGCCGACCAGGTGCGTGCCGCCGTCGGAGTTCTTGATCGTGTTCGTGAACGTGTAGATGTTGTCGGTGTAGCCGTCGTTCCACTGCAGGGCGATCTCGACCTGCTCGCCGTCTTCCTCTTCGCGGATGAAGATCGGCTGCTCGTGGAGGGGGGTCTTGTTCTTGTTCAGGTCCTTGACGAAGGAAACGATGCCGCCCTCGTACTTGAACTCGTGATGTTTCTCGCTGCGATAGTCCTTGATCTCGATCAGGATGCCGGAGTTGAGGAAGGCCAGCTCGCGGAGACGCTGGGAGAGCGTCTCGTAGTTCATCTCGGTGATCGAGAAGATCTCGGAGTCAGCCTTGAAGGTGACCCGCGTGCCCCGGTGGGTCGTCTTCTCGCCCTTCTCGATCGCCACGATCGGCAGGCCGCGCTCGTAGCGCTGGCGCCAGACGTTGCCGTCGCGGTGGATCTCGAGCTCCAGCCACTCGGACAGGAAGTTGACCACCGACACACCGACGCCGTGCAGGCCGCCGGAGACCTTGTACGAGTTGTTGTCGAACTTACCGCCGGCGTGCAGCTCGGTCATGATGACCTCGGCCGCAGAGCGTCCCTCTTCCTTGTGAATGTCGACCGGGATGCCGCGGCCGTTGTCCGTGACCGTGACCGAGTTGTCCACGTGGATCGTGACCGTGACCCGGTCGGCGTGGCCGGCCAGCGCTTCGTCGATGGCGTTGTCGACGACCTCGTAGACCATGTGGTGCAGGCCGCTGACGTCATCGGTGTCGCCGATGTACATGCCCGGGCGCTTGCGGACCGCGTCCAGCCCCTTGAGGACTTTGATGTCTTCTGCTGTGTAGTTTTCTGCCATCGAGGGTCTGCTTTCCGGCGTCCTGTTCAGGGTTGTTCCCGCGGCTGGTCGGGAGGGATTTTGAGCCGCGTTTGAGAACGCAATATTGTACTGCTTTTATTGCCTTTTCAGGCGAAATCACGGGCGGCCGTAACTCCCCCGTTTTCAATGGTTAGGCGGCGGTGTGGACCGGCCTCCAGCGCGGCCAGAAAGGCCTCCTTCGCGCTGCTTGCGAAGACCTGGGTGGAAACGGGCAGATTCGACAACAGCGACTGGAGGATTTCGAGGTCCAGCTCGGCGTCGACGTCGTCCAGCAGAAACAGCGGCGCGTCGTCGTGGCGGCGCCGGAACAGCTCCAGTTTCGCGAACTTCAGGAACAGGACGATCATCTTCTGCTCGCCGCCACTGAGGACCTCACTCGCGGGGCGGCCGTCGACGAGAAAGTCGATGACGTCGCGCTGCGGACCGGCCAGGGTCATCCTCGCGCGAAGTTCTTCGCGGCGATGCTTCCCGATCTCCTCGGTCGCGCTCGGCCGGTAGGCCATGGTCACGTCGTTCACGTGGTACGCGTGGCGGGCCACGATCTCGGCGAAGAGCGCCGACAGGTCGGCGGCGTACGCGGCGCGAGCGCGATGGACGACGTTCGCGGCGACCATCAGCTCGTTGTCCCAGGCATCGAGGGTGTTCTGCGACTGCCTCCGCAGGGCGATCTCCGCCAGGAGGGCATTTCGCTGCTTGAGCACGCGCGTGTAGCGCGTCAGTTGCTCGAGATAGGCGGGATTGAGGCTGGCGATCCCGCGGTCGATGAACCGCCTCCGCTCTTCCGGCGTCCCACGGATTACCTCCAGCCGCGCCGACGAATACGCGAAGACGCTCATCGCGTGCAGGTAGGCGGGGAGCGTGACCTTCTCGCCGTTGATCATCAGCACGCGGCGCCGGGTCTCACCCGTTTCCAGCCCGACGGACAGCGTCCTGTCGAGGCCTTCGCGGTGCAGGACGCCACTGGCGAACACGCTCGGCGACCCGAAACGGAAGGTCGACGCGATGCGCGACGTGCGGAACGACTTCGTCGTGGCGAGAAAGTAGATCGCCTCGAGGAGATTCGTTTTCCCGTGGCCGTTACGGCCGACGAGGATGTTCGCGTGCTCGTGAAAGGCGGTTTCCGCCTCGCCGAGGTTGCGGAAGGCCTGGGTGGTGAGGGTGCGGAGGATCATCGGCAACGGTCCCCACGTGTCATCCCGAGCGTAGTCGAGGGACCCCCTGCCGAAGCACGCGGGATGCAGCCCGTAGGGGATCCCTCGACTTCGCTCGGGATGACACGATCACCCGCTTCGCCGAGGTTCCGGAAGTTCTGAATCACGGTCGCGCCCCTCGTGTCATTCCGCGCCTTGGCGCGAAATCCCCCTCCGTCAGGCGCGGAGAGGGCGTTTCAGCAGGGGGTCCCTCGACTTCGCTCGGGATGACACAGTTACGCAAGCCGCATCGGCATCACCACGTACAGATAGTCGTACGGCAGGTCTTCTGCCGGGGTGGCGGGCCGTCCGATGCACTGGCTGTTCTCGTCCTTCAGGTCGAGGGACACGCTGGGCGTGTCGGTCGCGCTGAGGAAGTCCATCACGTACGCCGCGTTCAGGCCGACGAAGAATGGCTGGCCGGCGTAGTCGATGGGGACGGTCTCGCGCGCGTCGCCGAGCTCAGGATTTGTCGACGACACCGTGAGCTTGCCGGGAGCGAAATCGAACCGCACGGCCCGCGTGCGCTCGTTGGCCACCAGGGAGATGCGCTTGATCGTCGAGAGCAGCCGCTCGCGGTCGACCATCACCCGGCGGTCGTTGTCGCGGGAGATCACTTCCATGTAGTTCGGGAAGTTCACGTCGATCATGCGCGCCAGCAGACGGCGGTCGCCGGCGTCGAAGAAGAGCTGATTCTCGGAGACGCCGAATTTCACCGTGCCTTCTTCGCCCGACTCGAGGCGCAGGATCTCGTCGAGCGCCTTGCGAGGAATCAGGATCGTGAGGTCGCCGCCCTTCTTCCCTTTTCCGCCGGTGATGGCGGACGGGAAGTTGATCAGGGCCATGCGATGGCCGTCGGTGGCGACCATCTCCAGTTTGTTCGGCTGCACTTTCAGGAGCGCGCCGTTGAGCTGGAAGCGGGTCTCCTCGTGCGTGATCGCGAACTTCACCTTGCCGACCATCGTCTTCAGCTCGTCGAGGGGGAGGCTGAAGCCCTCCGCCACGTTCACCGTTGGCAGGGTCGGGTAGTCCTCGGCCGGCAAGCCCAGGAGTCGGAACTTGGCGGTGCCGGACTCGATGAGCATCGAGTTGTTTTCCTGCATCGTCATGTGCACGTCTTCATCGGGGAGGGAGCGGATGACGTCGAAGAGGCGCTTGGCCTCGATGGTCACGCCGCCGGGAGTGGTGATCTGCGCGGCGCAGGAGCTGAGGATCGTGACATCGAGGTCGGTGGCGGCGATCTGCAGGCGTCCGTCGGCGGCCTTCAGGAGCACGTTCGACAGAATCGGAATGGTCGAGCGCTTCTCGACGACTCCCTGGCACAGCTGGAGTTCCTTCTGCAGATCGGCTTTTCCGACGGTCAGCTCCATTTGGTCTCTTCCTTCAAACCAGAACTAGGTTTCTTGTAGTAGTAGTAGTAGGTGGTGTGGATAACGGCGCTGCTCGCCGCAAAGTGTTCGAAAGTATAGCAGTCTTCGACATTTGACCCTGCGGAACGGAGACCGTGAAAACTGAGGGAAATCCCGGCGTTTTCCGCAGTTCGCGGGGCGATCCGACTCCGGGTCGTTTTCATCCTCATGTTTTCAGGAGGGCTTTCCGCAGCGCGTGTGGAAACTAGCGGAACTGCTTCGACAGGCCATCGACGGTCCTCGCGAACTGCGCATCCGCGTCGATCATCTTCTTGATCTGCTGGACCGAGTACATGACGGTCGAGTGGTGCTTGTCGGCGAAGAGCTTTCCGATCTCGGGATAGGAGAGATCCGTCAGCTCTTTGCAGAGGTACATCGCGACCTGGCGCGGGAAGGCGATCGTCTTGGCGTTCGACTTCTGCTTGAGGTCCGACATCTTGAGACCGTAGTGCGTCGCGACGACGCGGAGGATCTCCGGCGGCGTGATCGGCTTGTCCTCTTTGGAGAGAACGTCTTTGAGCGCTTCCTTCACCAGCTCGATGCTGATGGGGCGTCCGATCATCGATGCGAACGCGGCGATCTTGTTCAGATGCCCTTCCAGCTCGCGGATGTTCGAGCGGACGCGCTCGGCGACGAAGAGCGCGACTTCCTGAGGGATGCCGATCCCTTTGTCTTCCGCCTTCTTGCGGAGGATGGCCACCTTGGTCTCGAGATCGGGCGGCTGAATGTCCGCGGTCAGCCCCCACTCGAATCGGGAGCGGAGACGCTCCTCGAGGGTGGGGATCTCCTTCGGCGGGCGATCGGAGGTGAAGACGATCTGCTTCTGGGCCTCGTAGAGCGCGTTGAAGGTGTGGAAGAACTCTTCCTGCGTACGCTCCTTGCCGGCGATGAACTGAATGTCGTCGAGGAGGAGGGCGTCGACCGAGCGGTAGCGGTCGCGGAACGGCTGCATCCGGTCGTAGCGGATCGAGCTGATCAGCTCCGTCACGAACGAGTCGGCCGACATGTACGCGACCTTCAGTCTGCGGGGAGACTCGCGGAGCTGCTGGCCGATGGCCTGGATGAGATGGGTCTTGCCCAGGCCGGCCCCGCCGTAGATGAAGAGGGGGTTGAACGAACCGCTCGGGTTCTCGGCGATCGACTTCGAGGCGGCGTAGGCGAGCTGGTTCGAGTTGCCGACCACGAAGGTCTCGAAGCGGTAGCGTGGATTGAAGATCGCGGCCGGGATCTCCTCCCGATGAGGGACGGGCTGCGGCCCGAGAGCATCGGAGGCCTTCTCGTCGATGACGAACTGGATCTGGACCCGCTCGGGAGAGAGCTCGTTCAGGAGTCCGCGGATCTGGGCCCCGTAACGCTCGCGGATCTCATCCACATAACGTTGAGAGGGGACGACCACGTCGATCGTGTCGCCTTTCTGACCGGCAAAACGCGTCGGAGCGAGCCAGGTGGCATATTCGGTCCGGTCAACGACTTGCTCGATTCGGGCGAGTACCTGACTCCACGTGCTCATTGGAAGGGATTGGGGCTATCTCGTTGAGTCTCCACAGCTTTTCCACAACTGTGGAAATTCCGGGACTCTGGATCGGGGCACGGAGTCTAGCACAGCGTGCCGCGTTGGGAAGGCCCAAAAACGGAGTGGAATATCGCTCTTGCACAAGGGCGTTTGCGCGCTCGGCCTGCGGACTCCCGGGCGTGGTCGTTGACCGCCTTTTCCGCCGTCACTATACTCACCGCTTTCGTTTTCAGAGGGTTAAATGGCATCGAAGCGTACTTTTCAGCCGAACAACCGGCGTCGCAAGCGCACGCACGGTTTTCTCGTTCGCATGCGCACCAAGGACGGACAGGCCGTCCTGTCGCGCCGTCGTCGCAAGGGCCGCAAGCGCCTCGCCGTTTGAGCGGGCGCTCGCGGTAACCATATTTGCAACGTCCTCGGCCCGAGGCGCTGCCGAAAGACAAACGACTGGCGAAGCGTCGCGAGTTCGTCAGAGTCTATGAATCGGGCCGGAAGGTCTTCTCCCGCTACGCAGTGCTCTTCTTCACCGGCAACGATCTGCCCCATTCGCGGATCGGGATCACGGCGACGAAGAAGCTCGGGAAAGCCAACGTTCGGAACCGTCTGAAGCGCTGGACGCGCGAGACTTACCGGCGGCATCGCGAGCCGCTCGGTCTCGACGCCCGGGCGCTCGACATCGTCGTCAATGTCAAGCCGAACGCAGCCAGCGCGTCGTTCGACGATTACAGCCGCGAGCTCGTGCGCGTGCTCGAGCGCGTCGTGACTTCATGATCGCTCGCCGGGCAGCGCTGTTTCTTCTCGCCGGCTACAAGCGGCTCATTTCCCCTTTGCTCCCGCCCATGTGCCGTTTCGAGCCCACCTGTTCGGTGTATACGATGCACGCCGTCGAAAAATACGGCGTGCTCCGCGGCGCCTGGCTCGGCGCGCGGCGTCTCGCGCGCTGCCACCCGTTCAATCCTGGAGGTTGGGACCCGGTCCCCTGAAGATGGAAAAACGAATTTTTCTTGCGGTCGTGATCTCAATCGCGCTCCTGGCCTTGTGGAGCGTCGCCCTGCCGAAGTTCTTCCCGGAGCTGGCCAGGAAGCCCGAGCCGACCAAGCCACAGGTCGAGCGGACCACCACGGCGACGACCACGGCCAGGCCCGTCAACCCCGACAAGCCGGTGCCTGTCGTTGCCGCCGCGCCCGTGGCGGTTCCGGTCGCGGCGTCGTCGGTCCAGACCAGCACCGTCGACACGCCCGAGTTCACGGCCGTCTTCACGAACCGCGGCGCCCAGCTCGTCTCCTTCAAGCTCAAGAAGTACGAGCGCAAGGATGTGAAGGGCCAGAACGTCGACCTCGTCCGGATGCGCGAAGCGAACCGCGCCGACTTTCCGTTCGCTCTGACGGCGCAGCAAAAACCGGTCTCCGACCGCTGGAACGCGTCGCTGTTCGCGGTCACCGACCGCAACGATCGCGGTATCCGCGTCCTCGACTATCGCTACTCGGACGGACGCCACACGGTCACGAAATCCTTCCGCTTCGATCCGGCCCGTCCCTACCTGTTCGACTTCTCGACGAACGTGCAGCCGCCGGTGCCCTACCGCGTGGCGGTCGGTCCCGGCATCCGGAACATCGGCCCCGACGAAGTCGACTCGGCCTCGGTCATCACCGGCAACGGCGTCGTCCAGGCGGAAGGAAAGTTCAAGGTCATCGCCCGCGAGAAGGCCGATCCGTTCGTGCCCTACGAGAACATCGACTACGTCGGCGTCGAGGACAACTACTTCCTCACCGTGCTGCGGCCGACCACGGGTGACGAGGGGATGCTCATCAGTGACACGTACACCGACACGGCCACGAAGACGAAGCGCCGCGATTTCTCGGCGGCGGTGAACGCGACACCCGAGGGGGCGCTCGCCGGCAGCGCGTTCTTCGGACCGAAGGAAACGAAGATCCTCGACGCGTACGATTTCGGCGAGGCCCTGCAGCTCGGCTGGTTCGGCCTGATCGCGCGCTTCTTCCTCACCGCGCTGACCTGGATCAACCAGTACACGCACAACTTCGGCTGGGCCATCGTGGTCCTGACGGTGATCATCAAGATCGTGCTCTATCCGCTGCAGCACAAGAGCAACGTCTCGATGAAGAAAATGCAGCGCGTCAGCCCGAAGATCGAGGCCATCAAGGCGCGCTACAAGAAGGCCAAGACCGATCCCGAGCAGCGCAACAAGATGAACATGGAGATGATGCAGCTCTATCAGAAAGAGGGCATCAATCCGATGGCGGGCTGCCTGCCGCTGGTCATTCAGTTGCCGGTGCTGTGGGGCTTCTACAACCTGCTCTCGCGGGCCATCGAGCTGCGCGGCGCGCCGTGGATCCTCTGGTTCCACGACCTGTCCGAGAAGGACCCGACGTACATCCTGCCGATCCTCATGACGGCGACCATGTTCCTGCAGACGTACCTGACGCCGGCCACGGGCGATCCGGCCCAGCGGAAGATCTTCCTGATGATGCCGCTCGTCTTCGGCTTCATGTTCAAGGACTTCCCGAGCGGACTCGTTCTCTACTGGCTGGTGCAGAACATCTTGACGATCATTCAGCAATTGATCATGAATAAGTGGTGGAAGGATCATCCGGATCCGCCGGCGGCACCCGCCACCGCATAGGACATTGAATGAGCCAGCGTTTCGAAGGTCGGAATCTCGAGGAGGCGCTGCAGGCAGCGACGCAGACGTTGGGCGTCGACCGCTGGCAGCTCACCTATCACGTGCTGCTGGAGAAGCGAGGCTTCCTCGGCGGCATGAAACGCGTCGTGATCGAAGCGGAGATCAACACGTCGGCCGACGAGGCGGCGGCACCGCCGCCGCCAGCACCGGTCTCCGACTCGCGTCCGCCGCGTCGTGAGCGCGCGGGCCGAGGTGGGGGCGGAGGCGGTGGTGGTGGTGGGCGTTCGAGAGAGCGCGATCGCGGCGGTGACCGCGGCGGTCGTCGCGGTGGCTCGGGTGGAGGTCGCAATCGCGAGTTCCGCACTGGCGACTTCGAGACGTTCCTCGGCGACGTGCCGGAACAGGGTCCGGAGTCGGATGCCGCGAAGCTCGTTCGCGAGTGGGTGGAGACGGTGGTCTTCCTCGCGAAGCTCGACGTCATCGCGCGTACCGAGGAGAACGAGACGCAGATCCACGCGCGGCTGTATGGCGCGGACGCGGCGCTGCTGATCGATCGCCACGGCGAGTTGCTCGACGCGATCCAGGTGCTCGCCAACAAGGCGCTGGTCGGACGCAAGGTCGAGAAGGAGATCGAGCTCGATTGCGAGTCCTTCAAGTCCGCGCGCGAGGAAGACCTCGGCCGCCGGGCCCGGGAAGTCGCGGACCGGGTCCGCCGCGAGGGTCGCGAGGAGCTGCTGCCGTCGATGTCGCCCATCGAACGGCGCATCGTGCACATCGCCCTTCGCGAGGATGCGGACGTGACCACCGAGTCGCGCGGCGACGGTTTCTACAAGCGCGTGGCCATCATCCTGCGTCCCGCCGAATCGCCTGCCGAGCCCGAACCGGCGGCGTCCAGTGATCCCGATTGACACCATCGTCGCCCCGGCCACCCCGCCGGGGCGCAGCGCACTGGCCATCGTGCGGATCGACGGGCCGGATGCTTTCTCTCTCCTTGAGTCGTTGACGCAGTCGGCATCTCCGCCGGTGCGGCACGCCGCGCTCGTGAAGTTGTTCTCGGTTGTCGGTTCTCAGTTGTCTGTGGTTCAGCGCGAGGAACCGCAGACAACCGACAACCGACAACCGATAACAGCCGAGTCGATCGACGAGGCCATCGCGATCCGCTACGAGGCGCCTCACTCGTTCACGGGTAACGACCTGGTCGAGCTGACGCTGCACGGCAACCCTCTGCTGGTGTCGCGGGTGATCGAGGCGTGCGTGGCGCTCGGCGCACGCATGGCGGAGCCGGGGGAGTTCACGGAGCGCGCGGTGTTGAACGGAAAGATGGATCTTGTTCAGGCGGAGTCGATCGCGGACCTGATCAACGCGCGCACGACGCTGCAGGCGAAGCTGTCGCTGTCGAATCTCGACGGGACGCTCAGCCGCAAGGCCGCGGCGGTGCGTCAGACGCTGCTCGAGGTGATCTCGCGGCTCGAGGCGGCTCTCGACTTTTCGGAGGAGGGGTACGAGTTCATCACGCGCGACGAAGTGTCCGCACGACTGAGCTCGGCGCTTCGCGAGCTCGAGGCGATGGCGCAGACCTACGAGCGCGGCCGCGCCACGCGCACCGGGCTGTCCGCCGTGATCCTCGGGCGTCCCAACGCCGGCAAGTCGACGCTGTTGAACCGCCTGGTCGGGAGCGACCGGGCCATCGTCACGCCGATCCCGGGGACGACACGGGACATCGTCCGCGAGACCATCGAGATCGGCGGCCTGCCGGTGACGCTCGCTGACACGGCTGGATTGCGGGAGACCGCGGACATCGTCGAAGACATCGGCGTCCAGCGGGCGAGAGAGGCGGGACGAAGCGCGGACGTCGTTCTGTATCTGATCGACAGTGTGGTTGGACTGACTGCCGAAGATGAAGCGGAGCTCGCCGGCCTGGAGAACGTCCAGCTCGTCTTTACCAAAGCGGACCTTGCTCCTCAGGGATCGGGACTCTCGATCAGTGCTGTATCCGATTACGGCATCGATGAGCTGCTCACACGTTTGGATGAGCTCGTACGTGAGCGGTACGTCGCTCCTGAAGGCGCACTCGTCAACGAACGGCAGAGGCTGGCCGTAGTCGAGTGCGAGGAAGCGCTCCGCGCCGCGCTCGCGTCGACAGGTCTCGACGAACAGATGATCCTCGTCGACCTCTACCGCGCCGCGAACGCCCTCGGGACGCTCACAGGTTCGATCACTCGAGATGATGTTCTCTCGGAGATCTTCGGGAAGTTCTGCATTGGGAAATGATCAAATCTCGTCGGACTCGTGTGACCATCTTATCTAGTCCAAGTGAGCTAATTATCGGAAGCCTCAGATAAATATAACTGCACAAGACTAGTTTAAAACATACTGTCTAATCAATTAGATCAGATAGTAAAGTCAGATTCTTCGGCATCTACCGATTACATTGTCGTCTGTTATAGACGGGTACATCTAGTCTGGTAGACAGAGCCATCAGTTGCAACTGACCATGACGTCAAGCCGTTCAGATGACGTTTGAAAGAATCGTAGCTCTCGAATGATCGCGCCGCACGAACACGCTGCCGCGGCGGGATGACGGAGAGCAGGCGTGATGTTCCACGTGGAACATGTCTGTTTTCGATGTCCTGGTCATTGGTGGCGGTCACGCCGGAGCAGAAGCGGCGCGCGTTTGCGCTCGCGGCGGTGTTCGCGTGGCCATAGTCACCATGCTCCGTGACGCCATCGGACGCATGTCCTGTAACCCTGCAATCGGTGGTCTTGCCAAGGGAAACCTCGTCAAGGAGATCGATGCTCTCGGCGGCTTGATGGGAGAGGCCACCGACCGCTCCGGGATTCAGTTCAAGATCCTCAATCGCTCCAAAGGTCCTGCCGTTCAAGGGCCGCGCGCTCAATGCGATCGCGATCTCTACTCCGCAGCTGTGCAGGACATCCTCGCCGCTGAGCCGAACATCGAAATCCTTGAGGGCGCAGTCCAGTCGCTGATCCTCGATGGTCTGTCCGTTCGCGGTGCTGTCCTGGTGGACGGCACGCGCCTGCACGCGAAGGCGGTCATCGTCACGACGGGCACCTTCCTCCGCGCGCTCATGCACTCCGGCGAGGAGAAGACCGCCGGCGGCCGCTTCGGGGAGCCGTCCGCCGAAACGCTCTCCGACTCCCTTCGCACCCTCGGCCTGAACCTCGGTCGCCTCAAGACCGGCACGCCGCCCCGTGTCGACCGTACCACCGTCGACTTCTCGAAGCTGGAAGAAGCGCCAGGCGACGAGCGTCCGCGCCCGTTCTCCATCCTCACGGACCGGCTCGAGCAGCCCCAGATCCTCTGCTGGCTGACGCACACGAGCGGATTCGCTCATGACCTGATCCGCGCCAATCTCCACCGCGCGCCCATGTACTCCGGCCAGATCCAGGCGGCCGGCCCCCGCTACTGCCCGTCCATCGAGGACAAGGTGGTGCGCTTCGCGGAGAAGGAGCGCCACCAGGTGTTCGTCGAGCCGGAGGGTTTGCAGCACCCGTGGCTGTACATGAACGGGATCTCAACCTCGCTCCCAGCGGACGTGCAGGACGCGGTCGTGCGCTCGCTTCCCGGATTCGAGCAGGCGAAGATCGCCCGCTACGGCTACGCCGTCGAGTACGACTTCGTGAATCCGGAACAGCTCGAGCCCACCCTGCGAGTGCGCGGCGTCGACGGGCTCTTTCTCGCCGGCCAGATCAACGGTACCTCCGGCTACGAGGAGGCGGCGGCGCAGGGACTCCTGGCTGGAATCAACGCACTGCAGTCCGTTTGGGGAGATGAGCCGGTCGTGCTTCGCCGCGACCAGGCCTACACCGCGGTCATGATCGACGATCTCGTCACCGTCGGCACCGAGGAGCCGTACCGGATGTTCACGTCCCGTGCGGAGCACCGTCTGCTGCTGGGCTGCGACTCTGTGTACGAACGTCTGTCACCGGTGGCCGAACGCCTGGGCATCCTCGACGACGAGCGGAAACGCCGAATCGAGGCCCGGACAGCGCGGATGCGCAAAGCGGTGGCGATGGGGACGCTGGAGCTCCGCCCGGACAAGGAAACGAATGCGTGGCTGGCTGCGACGGATGTCGATCTGAGCGCTCTCACCACCATCGCGAAGCTCACCCAGCGCCCGAACTTCGATCTGGAGCGTCTGACCAGCGCCGCCGCAGAGGCGTGTCCCGAAGTGAGCGAGGCGTTCCGCGTCCTGAGCGAGGAAGAGGCGGAGGGCGTGATCAGCCGCCTGCGCTACTCCGGCTACATCGAGCGCCAGCAGCGCGAAGCAGCGAAGCTGCGGGAGGATGAGGATCTTCGCATCCCGGCGAGCATGACTTATGCGTTGCCCGGGCTCTCCAGAGAGATGACCGAGAAGCTGACGAAGGTGCGGCCGCTGTCGCTGGGGCAGGCCAGTCGCATCCCAGGCGTGACGCCGGCGGCGATCGCCATCGTGCGCATGCATTTGCGACGAGGTGGCCTCCGTGTCATCCCGAGCGAAGTCGAGGGACCTCCAGCCGATGCACACTGATCGTGCGACCGCAGGGGGTGCCTCGACTTCGCTCGGCATGACACAGATGGAAACGTATCGTCGCGAGCTCCTGAAGTGGAACGCCAAGGTCAATCTCATCGGCCCTGAGGCGACGGCCAACCTCGACGAGCACATTGCCGAGGCAATAGCTGCGGCGGAGATCCTCCAGCCTGAGAGGGAAGTGATGGATTTCGGCTCCGGCGGTGGCCTGCCTGCGATCCCGATGGCCATTGTCTCGCCGGGCGCCCACTTTCATCTGGTGGAGGCCGACCAGAAGAAATGGGCGTTTCTGAAGCATGCCGTGCGTGAATGCGGGTTGAAGGCGCAGGTTTACGGTGATAGATTGTCGCGCCTTCTGCAGCGGCTGCCCGCCGAATTGAAGTTCTCCCTGGTCGTTTCGCGGGCGGTGGGGAATCCGGAGGAGTGGGTGCCGACGCTGAAGGATCACCTGGAGGACGGCGCGCGCATCGCGCTTTTCCAGGGATCGCCGGACGCTCCGAAGCTGGAAGGCTTCACCGCCGGTGACGCAGTCGCGCTGCCCCGAGGAGAGTCGAACTTCCTCGCGGTGCTGACGTTCCACGTGGAACATTTCAAATGAAGATCGTTACGCTCGTGAATCAGAAGGGCGGCGTGGGCAAAACCACGACCGCCATCAACCTCGGCGCCTCCCTGGCTGCCTGCGAGCGCAACGTGCTGCTCGTCGACCTCGACCCGCAGGCCAACGCTACGTCCGGGCTCGGCGTCGCCAAAAACCTCGAGAAGTCGATCTATCCGGTGCTCACCGACGGGATGAACATCCGAGAGGTCATCGTCGGGACCGAGCTGCCGAACCTTCACGTGGCACCGTCGTCGGTCGATCTGGTCGCGGCCGAGCTCGAGCTGGCGGACGCTATCGGTCGCGAGTTCTACCTCCGCAAGGCTCTCCAGGAAATCGCCAAGGACTACGATTACATCCTCATCGACTCGCCGCCGTCGCTGGGCCTCCTTACCGTGAACGGCCTCACCGCCGCGAACACCGTGCTCGTCCCGATGCAGTGTGAGTACTTCGCCATCGAGGGCGTGGCCCAGCTCATCAATACCGTCGAGCGCGTCCGTGACATGCTCAACCCCGGCCTCGAGATCGAGGGCATCGCCCTGACGATGTACGACGAGCGCATGAACCTCGCCCGCCAGGTCGCGGAAGAGGTGAGGACGCACTTCGGCGACAAGGTCTACAAGACCATCAT
Source organism: Thermoanaerobaculia bacterium (assembly GCA_035536275.1). GTDB lineage: Bacteria > Acidobacteriota > Thermoanaerobaculia > Gp7-AA8 > Gp7-AA8 > QHVT01. The sequence goes on along the minus strand of DATLOL010000107.1, from coordinate 75,754 downwards.
CCCCCGCAACGTCCGCCTCGGCGAGGCTCCCTCGTTCGGCAAGCCCATCATCCTCTACGACATCCGCTCCCGTGGGAGCGAGGCCTACATCAACCTCGCCAAGGAATTCATCCAGCGCGCGGAGAATGTCCTGTCATGAGCACGCAGAAGAAAGCGCTCGGCCGCGGCCTCGGCGCCCTGATTCCGTCCCGACCCGCCCCGCATCATGAGGCGCCCTCCGCCGCAACGGCGCCTGGATCGGGCCTAGCGAACGTTCCCATCGGTCAGATCTCGCCGAATCCGTATCAGCCGCGCAAGACCTTCAACGACGCCTCGATCGAAGAGCTCTCACGCAGTGTTAGAGAACACGGAATCATTCAGCCATTAGTCGTCACAAAAATAGGTGACGATAAGTACCGCCTGATCGCCGGCGAGCGCCGTTTCCGCGCCGCCCAGAAGGCCGGACTCGACACCGTCCCCGTCGTCATCAAGGAGACGATGGCCGACGGCGACGTCCTCCAGGTCGCGCTCATCGAGAACATCCAGCGCGAGGACCTGAACCCGATCGAAGAGGCCCACGCGTACCACCAGCTCCACGAGGAGTTCCAGCTCACGCAGGAAGAGATCTCCAAGCGCGTGGGGAAGGAGCGGTCCACGGTCGCGAACTTCCTGCGGCTCATGAAGCTCCCCGACGCGGTGAAGAAGCTGCTGGCCAGCGGCCAGCTCTCGATGGGGCACGCGCGTGCGATCCTCGCGGTCGACACGCCGAAGAAGCAGGAGCAGCTCGCGGAGCGCGTGGTCAAGCGCAACCTCAACGTGCGCCAGACCGAGATGCTGGCCGCGGAGAAGTCGCCCAAGGCGGAGCACCCGGAAAAAGAGAAGGACGTCTTCACGCGCGACGCCGAAGATCGCCTGGCGAAGACGTTACGCAGTAGAGTCGAGATCAATCGCAAGCGCCGCGGCGGGGTGATTCACATCCGCTACGGCAGCGAGGACGAGTTGATCCGGCTGGTCGAAGAGCTCATGGGGAGAAGACGATGAAGGGCAAAAGCGGTGACCTGAACGGATTCCTGGACCGCGGGTCCTCTTTCAAAGGGGAGCTCGAGTTCGAGGACACGATGCGCATCGACGGAAAGTTCAACGGGCGGGTGCGCTCGAAGAACGAGTTGATCGTCGGCGAGAGCGCACACATCGAAGGGGAGATTCACGTCGGCCGCATCGCCATCAGCGGCACGGTCATGGGGAAGATCACGGCCGACCAGCGCGTGGAGATTCACCGCAACGGCAAGGTCTACTGCGACATCGACACGCCGGCGCTCATCATCGAAGAGGGCGCGATCTTCCAGGGCAACTGCGTGATGGCGGATCGGAAGGGCGGCAGCGTCACGAATCTCGTGGCCAAGGCCTAGTGGAGCGGCGGGCTTCAGCCCGCCGATTGCTCCGGCGGACTAAAGCCCGCCGCTCCACCCCCGCATTCGCGCGACCATCACGATCACCTCGGGGATCGTGAACACGTCTTCCGGTCCCAGCACGTCTTCCCAGGCGAGATCCCAGGCCGCGGCCATCTGGTCCTTGCGCGGCGCGTTCGTGAAGTTCAGCTCGCAGACGTCGCCGAGGTATTTGCGATCCTCGCGCAGCGGCAGGCCGAACGTGCGGCAGACCAGCGGGCGCGACTCATACATCATGCAGAGGCCGGCCTCGTCGAGGTTCGGACACGGCGTGGCCTGCGTGCGGTTGAAAAACGACTCCTTCTCCTCGGGCGAGCACTCGCGCAGGTTGGGGTGGTTGCTCGACTGGACGATCTCCACGGCCCGGCGGATGATCTTCTTCCGCCGCGACGGGTGCAGTTTCTCGAGTCCCTCGGCGATCAGCGGAACGTCGCCCGAGCCGATCTCGAACAGACCGTAACAGCAGAGGGAACAGCCCGCGCCGCACTGCAGGTTCTGGGGCTGCGAGCCCATGACCTCGGCGAAGTGCAGGTCGGCTCTTCCCAGGATCTTTCTGTAGTTCTCGTCTGCCACGCGCACGACGGAACCGCTTGCGTGACAACGTTCTTTCCAGTGTGGTATACAACCGCGGCTTTGGGCGCGTTCCGCGCCACTGGAGCCCACCTGCGCGGCTCGCCCCGAGCAGTGATTTCCACGAAAAACGCTATGCAAATGAACCTGACGCCCGATCTCTCTCTGCTCGCGATCATGGTGATCTTCATCATCAATTACTGGGTCGTGCGCACGTTCTTCCTGAAGCCGGTCAACGAAGTGCTGGAAGCGCGTGAGACGGAAACGAAGTCGGCCGAGCAGCTCTACGAGGACGCCCTCGCGCGGTTCAACGAAGCGACCGCGCAGACCGAGGCTCAGCTTCACGCCGCCAAGCGCGAGGCGGCTCAGGTGCGTGACCGTTTCCGTACCGAGGCCGGTGCGTACCGCCAGCAACTCGTGGAGAAGACGAACGTCGAGGCTCGCGGCTTCATCGCCGAGGCCGATCAGAAGCTGGGTGCGGACGTCGACGTAGCGCGGGCGCGCATCGTCAGCGAGGCCGACGCCCTGGCGCGTCTCGCCGCGGAGCGCATACTCGGGAGGGCCGTGTGATGCGCCGTCTGTTCATCATCCTGATGTTGCTCGTCGCGCCGGCGCTCGTCGCGCAGGTCGACAAGAGCGGCGGCACCGCTGCCCACGGCGCGGAGAAGGAAGCGCACGACCAGGCGCATCCGACCGAGGGCGCGGCGGAAGGCGCCGAACACCACGAGCAAACCTACTTCGGCATCCCCGGATGGATCCTGAAGATCGCGAACATGGTCCTGTTCATCAGCGTCCTGGCGTACTTCGTCGGCGGCCCGGTGAAAAAGGCCTTTGCGGCCCGCAGCGAGGCGATCAAGCGGGCGGCCGATGAAGCGCGGGAGCGTCGTGAGAAGGCCGATCGCATGGCCGGCGACATCCAGGCGCGTCTCTCCGCCATCGAGGCGGAAGTGCAAGCGATCCACGCGCGCGCCGTGGCCGAAGGGGAGCGCCAGAAGCGCGAGCTGACCGTGGCCGCGGAGGCGGAGTCGAAGAAAATCCTCGCCGCCGCGCGCACGGAAGTCGACAACCGGCTCAAGCACGCGCGCACGGAGCTCACCGAGTATGCCGGCCAGCTCGCCGCCGAGCGCGCCGAGCAGATCCTGCGCGAGAAGATCACCGAGCAGGATCAGACGAAGCTCTTCCAGGAGAGCCTCCGCGAAGTGGGTGAGGTGCGCGCATGATCCGTCGTTTCGCCAGACCGTACGCCCGCGCCATCATGGACGCCGCCGGCTCGCCGGCGAAGGCCAATGAGCTCCGCGGCGAGCTGCTGATCTTCGCCAACGCGCTCCGTGGCTCGGCCGAGTTGCGCGACCTCTACGCGAACCCGGTGGACGAAGAGACCAAGCTCAACATCACCCGGCAGCTCGCGAAGAAGATGAAAGCTTCGGACCTGGCCACGCGCACGCTGGAAGTGCTCGTGCGCCATCACCGCATCAACAGCATCGACGCCATCGTCGAGGCCCTGGCCGCGTACGTGAACAAGGCCCTCGGCGTGGCAGTCGCGGAAGTGCGCAGCGCGAAGGCGCTCACCCCTGACGAGATCCGCGACCTGGCCGACACCCTCTCGAAGAAGGTGGGCAAGAAAGTGGAGCTGGACATCAAGACCGATCCGAAGCTGCTGGGCGGCTTCGTGGTCCGGATCGGAAGCGAGATCTGGGACGCGTCGGTCATCGGTAAAATCAACAAATTCCGTGAGTCGTTGGCGTAAACGGTTCACGTCGCCTAATCGGAGAACAAAATGGCTGTCGATTTGAAAGCAGATGAAATCACAGAGATTATTCGTCAGCAATTAACCGGTATCGGCCGGGGGGTCGACGTCTCGGAAGTCGGCACCGTCACCTCCGTCGGCGACGGCATCGCCCGCGTCTACGGCCTGGAGCGGGTCATGGCCGGCGAGCTCGTGCAGTTCCCGCACGACGTGACCGGGCTGGCCCTCAACCTCGAGGAAGACAACGTCGGCGTCGTGCTCCTGGGCGACTACCAGGAGCTCAAGGAAGGCGATCAGTGCAAGCGCACCGGGCGGATCATGTCCGTCCCGGTCGGAACGGCCGTCGTCGGCCGGGTCGTGAACGCGCTGGGCATCCCTATCGACGGCAAGGGACCGATCGCCTCGACCGAGTACTACCCGATCGAGCGCCTGGCCCCGGGCGTCATCGACCGCAAGCCGGTCAAAGAGCCGCTGCAGACCGGCCTCAAGGCCATCGACGCGATGATTCCCATCGGCCGCGGCCAGCGCGAGCTGATCATCGGCGACCGCCAGACCGGCAAGACCGCGGTGGCGATCGACACGATCATCAACCAGAAGGGCAAGGACGTGAAGTGCATCTACGTGGCGATCGGTCAGAAGAAGTCGACCGTCGCGCAGGTGGTGAAGACCCTCGAGGAGTACGGGGCGATGGAGTTCACCGTGGTGGTCAACGCCTCGGCCTCAGAAGCCGCGCCACTGCAGTACCTCGCGCCGTACGCCGGCGCCGCCATCGGCGAGTACTTCCTCTATAACGGCCAGCACGCCCTGGTCATCTACGACGATCTCTCCAAGCACGCCGCGGCGTATCGCGAGATCTCGCTGCTGCTGCGCCGCCCGCCGGGCCGTGAGGCGTATCCGGGCGACGTCTTCTATCTCCACTCCCGCCTTCTCGAGCGCGCCTCGAAGCTGAGCGACAAGATGGGCGGCGGGTCGCTGACCGCGCTGCCGATCATCGAGACCCAGGCCGGCGACGTCTCGGCGTACATCCCGACCAACGTCATCTCCATTACCGACGGTCAGATCTTCCTCGAGACGGACCTCTTCCACTCGGGCGTGCGTCCGGCGATCAACGTCGGCATCTCGGTGTCGCGAGTCGGCGGCTCGGCGCAGGTGCGCTCGATGCGCTCGGTCTCGGGCACGCTGCGTCTCGACCTCGCGCAGTACCGCGAGCTCGCGGCCTTCGCGCAGTTCGGCTCGGACCTCGACAAGAACACCCAGCAGCAGCTCAACCGCGGCAAGCGCCTGGTCGAGATCCTCAAGCAGGGACAGTTCCAGCCGCTGCGGGTCGGTCTCCAGACCGCATCGATCTACGCCGGCACGAAGGGCTTTCTCGACAACCTGGCCGTCGAGGCCGTCCGTCCGTTCGAGGCTGCGATGCACCAGAACCTGACCGACGAGCACCCGCAGCTCGTCGAAAAGCTGGAGACGGCGCAGAAGTTCGACGCCGAGCTCGAAGGCGCGATCCGCAAGGCCATCACCGACTTCAAAGAGCAGTACGTGAAAGACAACGCCAACGTATTGGCGGCGTAAAAGTGGAGCGGCGGGCTTCAGCCCGCCGAACCCGCCGGCGGGCTAAAGCCCGCCGCTCCACAGGGACGAGAGAATGCCCAGTACGATCGACTTACGGCGCCGCATCCGCAGCGTCAAGAACACGCAGCAGATCACCAAGGCCATGAAGATGGTGGCGGCGGCGAAACTGCGCCGCGCGCAGGAGCGGATGATGGCCGCGCGCCCCTATTCGGCCGCGCTGCGCCAGGTGCTCGCGTCGATGTCCACCCGCGTCGACATGAGCCAGCACCCGCTGCTCCAGGAGCGCGAGCAGGAGAACAAGGTCCTGCTGGTCGTCGTCACCGCCGACCGCGGTCTGGCCGGCGCGTTCAACACCAACATCCTCCGCGCCGCGCAGAACGCGATCGCCGAAAAGGCCTGGCCGGAAGTGCACCTGCTGCCGATCGGCCGCAAGGCGCTCGACTTCTTCAAGCGCCGCCGCTGGCCGATCCTCCGCCAGGCCACGGGCGTCTACCAGGCGCTCTCCCTCGACACGGCGCGCGACATCGCCCAGGGCATCACCAACGACTTCGTCAGCGGCGAGTTCGACGCCGTCTACATCATCTATAACGAGTTCAAGTCGATCATCGCCCAGCGCGTGACGCTCGACCGCATCCTCCCGCTGCCGCGCGAATGGGATACCGGCGAGCCGCAGGACACGGCCATCGACTATCTCTATGAGCCGGCTCCCGAGGTGATCCTCAGCGACCTGCTGCCGAAGCACATCGAGTTTCAGCTCTACCGCGTGCTGCTGGAGTCGGCCGCGGCGGAGCAGGGCGCGCGCATGACCGCGATGGAGTCCGCGACCAAGAACGCGTCCGACATGATCAACCACCTCACCCTCACCTACAACCGCATCCGCCAGGCGTCGATCACGAAGGAGATCATCGAGATCGTCAGCGGCGCGGCGGCGGCAGGACACTAAAGAGATGTTGCTACGTTGCTGGTTGCTGGTTCCTTGCGGTGTATGGCCTGAAACCCAGGCACCGCAAGCAACCAGCAACCAGGAACCAGCAACAAGTTCGGAGAACTAGCATGGCAACAGCAACCGAAACCCAGACTGACGTGCAGGTCGGCCGCGTCGTCCAGATCATCGGCCCCGCCGTCGACATCGAGTTCAGCGAGGGACACCTCCCCTCCCTGCAGAGCGCCATCCGCATCGTCGACAACGGCGAGCTCGGAAAGGTTCCCATCGACGTGGTCGTCGAGGTGGCCAACCACATCGGCGAGAACCAGGTTCGCTGCGTCGCGATGAAGCCGACCGACGGCATGGTTCGCGGGATGAAGGCCATCGACACCGGCGCGCCCATTCAGGTCCCGGTCGGCCGCGAGTGCCTGGGCCGCATCATGAACGTCCTCGGCGAGCCCGTCGACGAGCGCGGTCCGATCAACTCCGAGCTGCGCTGGTCCATTCACCGCGAGGCGCCGAAGTTCGAAGACCAGGCCACCGGCATCGAGATGTTCGAGACCGGCATCAAGGTCATCGACCTCCTCGAGCCGTACACCAAGGGCGGCAAGACCGGCCTGTTCGGCGGCGCCGGCGTCGGCAAGACCGTTCTCATCCTCGAGCTCATCACCAACGTCGCCAAGCAGCACGGCGGCTTCTCCGTCTTCGCCGGCGTCGGCGAGCGCACCCGCGAGGGCAATGACCTCTACCTCGAGTTCGAGGAGACGGGCGTCATCACGCCGGGCGATCCCTCCAAGTCGAAGGCCGCGCTCATCTACGGCCAGATGACCGAGCCGCCGGGCGCGCGTCTGCGCGTCGGTCTGACCGGCCTCACCGTCGCCGAGTACTTCCGCGACGTCGAAGGCCAGGACGTGCTGCTCTTCATCGACAACATCTTCCGCTTCACGCAGGCGGGCTCGGAAGTGTCGGCACTCCTCGGCCGTATGCCCAGCGCCGTCGGTTACCAGCCGAACCTGGCCACGGAGATGGGTGAGCTGCAGGAGCGCATCACCTCGACCAAGAAGGGCTCCATCACCTCGGTGCAGGCCATCTACGTTCCCGCGGACGATCTCACCGATCCCGCGCCGGCGACGGCGTTCGCTCACCTCGACGCGACGACCGTTCTCTCGCGCCAGATCGCGGAGCTGGGCATCTATCCGGCCGTCGATCCGCTCGCGTCGACCTCCAAGATTCTCGACCCGCGCATCCTCGGCGATGAGCACTACAACACCGCCCGCGCGGTGCAGGCCGTCCTGCAGAAGTACAAGGACCTCCAGGACATCATCGCCATCCTCGGCATCGACGAGCTGTCGGAAGAGGACAAGGTCATCGTCGCGCGGGCGCGCAAGATCCAGCGCTTCCTCTCGCAGCCGTTCTTCGTCGCCGAACAGTTCACGGGCATCAAGGGGCAGTACGTCAAGATCGCCGACACGATCCGCGGCTTCCGCGAGATCGTGGACGGCAAGCACGACGACATCCCCGAGCAGGCCTTCCTGCTGCAGGGCACGATCGAGCAGGTGCTCGAGAAGGCCGAGCAGATGAAGCGCGACGCGGCGTAAGGACATCCGATGGCCGACCTTCCGACGAAGATCCACCTCACCGTCGTCACGCGCGAGCGGAAGATCGTCGACACGCAAGTCGACGAGGTGATCCTGCCCGCCACCGACGGCGAGCTGGGCGTGCTTCCCGGCCACACGCCGCTCCTGGCGTCGCTCAGGATCGGGCCGCTCCGTTACCGGAGCGGCTCGAAGACTGAGCGCCTGGTCATCTCCTGGGGCTTCGCCGAGGTGCTGCCCGATCGCGTGATCGTGCTGGCGGAGCGCGGCTTCCTGCCGACCGAGATCGACCGCGCCGAAGCAGACCGCGAACGGATCGCCGCGGAGAAGGAGATCGCGGACCTGAGCTCGCACGACCCGGAGTTCGCAAAAGTGGAGGCGCGCCTCGAAGAGAGCATCGCCATGCTCAGCATCCACCGCGAGAGCTAGGTCCTATACGTCCCATAAGTCCCATAGGTCTTAACCTTGCATTAAGCTGCGGTCGGTTCAATGGACCCTTGGCTCGACACATTCGCGCGCGCGAATTTTCAGCGCAGCGCTGACACTGCGCACGATCTCAAGACGCCGCTGAACGTCGCCGTGCTCAATCTCGAGCTCTTGCGGATGCGTCTGCGGAAGCTGCTCGAGGAGGACGACGAGAAAGTCACGGCGTACGCGGGTGCGATCGAGGGCGAGCTGCGTCGCCTCGGGCACATCTTCGACGCGTTCTTTCTCCTGTCGACACCGCCCAAAAATGACGGCGCGCCCGGTGCGGTCGACGTCAAGCCGATCGCGATCGACACCGCGACCGGAGCAGGGTTCACCCTGCAGACGAACGGAAGTGCGTTTGTCTCGACACACGAAGCCAGAATCCGGCAGGCCTTCAAGCTGTTCTTCGAGGGTGCGTCCAGGCTCTTCGCCGAGCGGGAGGGCGAAGCGGCGCAGGATGCGGACCGCTTCACCGTCACGCTCGCCGGGAAACCCGAAACCGCGGACCTCGAGCTGACGCGAATCTTCAAGTTCTATTACACCGACGCCGAGGGCGCTCCTGACCTGTCGCTCGCGGTTGCTCGTCTGATCGCCGAGACGTATGGTGGTGAGATCAGCGCCGTGCAGGAACGTGATAAGGTCGTTCTACGGCTGTCGCTACCTTTGGGAGTACGATGAAAAGAGTCCTCATTGTCGATGATGATCGCGCCACCAGCGCCGGCATGGCCGACGTCGTGGAAGAGTGGGGCTACGAGCCGGAAGTCGCCGACACAGTGAAAGCCGGCTGGAATGCCGTCAACAAGCTCGTTCCCGACGTCGCGATCGTCGACCTCAAACTTCCCGACGGCTCCGGCCTCGATCTCCTCCACCGGGTGAAGGAGACCTACCCCGACGTTTCGGTGATCATCCTCACCGGCCACGCCACCGTGGACTCCGCGGTCAAGGCCCTCAAGGTCGGCGCCGAGGATTACGTGACCAAGCCGGTCGACCTGCCGCGCCTGCAGGTGATCCTCAAGACCGTCGAAGACAAGCAGATGATGAAGCAGGAGATCCTCGAGCTTCGTCGTCAGCTCCAGAAGATGGGCGCCCTCGGCCATCTGGTCGGCAAGTCGCCGCGCATGCAGCGCCTGTTCGAAGAGATCGAGATGGTCGCGAATACCGACGCCAACGTGTTCATCGTCGGCGAGTCGGGATCGGGCAAGGAAGTCGTCGCCAACACCATTCACTACCTGTCCCGCCGGCGCAACAAGCCGTTCATCGCCTTCAACTGCGGCGCGATCTCCCCCACCCTCATCGAGTCCGAGATCTTCGGCCACGAGAAGGGCGCCTTCACGAACGCCATCAAGCGCCGCGAGGGCTACTTCGAGATGGCCAAGGGCGGCACCGTGTTCCTCGACGAGATCACGGAGATGCCGATCGAGCTGCAGGTCAAGCTGCTGCGCGTTCTCGAAGAGGGCAAGTTCCGCCGCGTGGGCGGCAATGAGGAGATCAACATCGACGCGCGCATCATCGCCGCGTCCAACCGAGACCCGCAGCAGGCGATCGTCGGCGGCAAGATGCGTGAGGACCTCTACTACCGCCTCAACGTCTTCCCCATCGAGGTGCCGCCGCTGCGCAACCGCCTCGAGGACATCCCTCTCTTCTCGCACTTCTTCCTCCAGAAGCTGAACGAGACCGAGGACAAGAAGGTCGAGAAGATCGACGCGGACTTCATCGAGGCCCTGCAGGCCTACGAGTGGCCGGGCAACGTGCGCGAGCTGCGCAACGTGATCAACCGCGCCTTCATCATGGCCCGCACGGACACGCTCACCATCGAATGCCTGCCCGACAAGCTGGCCGGCAACCGCCGGAAGCGCTCCCGCGACGCGATCACGATCCCCCTGGGCCAGCCGATGGAGGAAGTGGAGCGGATCATCATCGAAGAGACGCTCAACATGACCGACGGCGACCGCCGCCGCACCGCCGAGATCCTCGGCATCTCCTACAAGACGCTCTACAACAAGACCAAAAAGTACAAGAGCGCCGGCGGCGAAGACGAAGACGAAGAGTAGATTCTCCTGATCGCGATCGCGGTCGCGATCAGGAGAGCAATCCAGACCCAGAACGCCCAGTACACCCCCGCCACGCCTGCACTGTTCGACCCGAACCACCACGGCCACCCGCCCGACCAGGCCGTGTACGTCGCGAACAGAAACGCGGAGAGGACCCCGTGCATCGCCAGCGCCTCGTGGCGCCTCAGCATGAGCGCGAAGAACGGCAGCGGCCAGAAGAGATACTGCACGCCGAATCCCGGAGCCAGCACGAGCACGAGCAGAATCGCGATCCCGACGACGCGCGCCGTGTCGTAGCGTTTGCGCAGTTGCACGACCCAGAGGAACGCGAGCAATCCCAGCAGCGCGAGCGTGACGAGCCGTCGCATGTCCGGCGTCAGTCGGAGGATGAAGTTCAGGCCCCAGGACACCGTGAGTCCCGTGTACCCGAACACGTTGCCCAGCACGGTCAGGCCCGTTTCCGCAACTGCAGGAGCGAAGACGGCGACGAGCACCGCGGTCGCCGCGGACAGATAGAGAAGGATGTCGCGACCGCGGAAGCGCAGCATCACGAGCGGCAGTGCGATCAGCGCGATGATCTTGATGCCCGCCGCGAGCGCGACCATCAACCCGGCCATCCACGGCCTCCGCGCGACGATGGCCAGCACGAGGAACATCGTCATCAGCGGGTCGCTCTGGCAGTGGAAACCCGTGATGAAGATCGCCGCGGGCGAAAGCATGAACGCGCTCGCGGCCCACAGCCCGCCGAGGCGTAGAAGGGCGATGGCGGTGCCGGCGTCAGCGAGAGTCTGCAGCAGGCGGAATGCATCGTTGAACTGCAGGCCGATCGCGGTGGCGAGATCGCTGGTCCATCGCGCGATCGCGAGGCCGAGCGGCGGGTGATTCAGACCGGGGTCGTGCAGGTACGCGCCGAGGATCCCGTAGCGCTCCGTGTTCATCACGTTGCGCATCCACGTGACCGAGTCCGCGCTGCCCACGGACGTCACCAGATGCAGCACCCGCAGGAGCACGCCCACCACGATCACGGCGATCAGAATCCGGCGCTCGCGTGAGCTCATCGACCTCTACCGAGCGTAGCGCATTTGGCCCCCCTGCGCGGCTCTGTTATCGTCCCCGCTCCCGAGAGCACCGGAATTTCGGAACTCGGGCCCGGAGTTTGGGGCGTTCCTGAATGGCCAAGAACCTCGTCATCGTCGAGTCTCCCGCGAAAGCGAAGACGATCAACAAGTTCATCGGGAAAGATTTCATCGTCAAAGCGTCCGTCGGACACGTCCGCGACCTCCCGAAGAGCGAGCTCGGTGTCGATGAGGTGACCTTCCTTCCGAAGTACGAAGTGCTGGAAGGCAAGGAGAAGGTCGTCAGCGAGCTGAAGGCCGCCGCGAAAAAAGCGACCACCATCTATCTCGCCTCCGACCCCGATCGCGAGGGAGAAGCCATCGGCTGGCACGTGATGAATCTCCTCGGCAACGACGCGACGAAAGTCCGCCGCGTCCTCTTCCACGAGATCACCAAGAAGGCCGTGCAGAAGGCGATCGACAACCCGGGCGAGATCGACATGAACAAGGTCAACGCCCAGCAGGCGCGCCGCGTTCTCGATCGCCTGGTCGGCTACAAGATCTCTCCCCTGCTCTGGGACAAGGTCCGCCGCGGTCTGTCCGCCGGACGCGTGCAGTCGGTCGCGATGAAGATGATCGGCGACCGCGAAGACGACATCAAAGCGTTCGTGCCGGTCGAGTACTGGACGTTCGCGGCGCGTCTTTCCGCCCAGGTCCCGCCGCCGTTCACGGCCAAGCTGACGAAGGTGGACGGGAAGAAGGCCGAGGTCCCGAACGAGGAGCTCGCCCGAAAGATCGAGACGGCGCTCAAGTCCGGCCGCTACGTCGTCGGCGAGGTGGTGCGCAAGGAGCGCAAGCAATCCGCTGCCCCGCCGTTCATCACCTCTACCCTCCAGCGCACCGCGTACAACCGCTACAAGTGGCCCGTGAAGCGCACCATGCAGGTCGCCCAGAAGCTGTACGAGGGCAAGGAGCTCGGCAACTACGGCTTCGCCGGATTGATCACGTACATGCGCACCGACTCGGTTCGCATCAGCGATGAAGCTCTCACTGAAGTGCGTTCTTATATCGCTACCAGATATGGTGACGATATCCTGCCCGATAAACCGAACTTTTATAAGGTTAAAAAAGCTGCACAGGCCCAGGAGGCCCACGAGGCCATTCGTCCCACCTCCATGGACCTCGATCCCGACAAGATCGGCGCGTTCCTCACCAAAGAGGAGTACGCGCTCTACAAGCTGATCTGGGATCGCTTCGTGGCCTCGCAGATGAAGCCCGCCCTGTTCGACGTCACCGACGCGGACATCGCCGTCGGCAACCTGACTCTGCGTGCCTCGGGCGAAGTCCAGAAATTCGCGGGCTTCCTGGCCGTCTTCCAGGACGCGCCCGGCGAAGACGACGAAGAAGACGAAGAGAAGAAGAACGAGAAGGCGCTTCCGCCTCTCAACGAGGGCGACGTCCTCGAGCTCCTCGGCCTGGAGACGAAGCAGAACTTCACGCAGCCGCCGCCCCGCTACACGGAGGCGACGCTGGTCAAGGCGCTCGAAGAGAACGGCATCGGCCGTCCGTCCACGTACGGCGCGATCCTCACCACCATCCAGGCCCGCGACTACACGTACAAGCACGACGGCAAGTTCCACCCGACGCACCTGGGAATGCTCGTCGTGAAGCTGCTCAAGCAGTCCTTCGGCGACATCATCGACGAGAGCTACACCGCCCGTCTCGAAGAGGAGCTCGACGAGATCGAGGAAGGAAAGCTCGAGTGGACCGACGCGATGCGCGAGTTCTCCGGCAAGTTCAACGCGGACCTCGAGCGCGCCGCCACGGAGATGACCCAGGTCAAAGGCACGGGTCTCGAGACCGACGAGAAGTGCGAGACCTGCGGGTCGCCGATGGTCATCAAGTTCGGCCGCTTCGGCGAGTTCCTGGCCTGTTCGAACTATCCCGAGTGCAAGACCACGAAAGAGATGCCCAAGGGCGACGCCGCGGAAGCGACGTCGGACGACGAGCAGATCATCTGCGACAAGTGCGGCAAGCCGATGGCGCTCAAGCGCTCGCGGTTCGGACAGTTCTTCGCCTGCACCGGCTATCCGGACTGCAAGAACACGAAGGACCCGAAGCTGATGAAGCAGGCCGCGAACCTGCCCACCGAGCCGCAGCCGCCGTGCGAGAACTGCGGCAAGGAGATGGTTCTCAAGTCGGGCCGCTACGGCCCCTTCTACTCGTGCGCGGGCTACCCGGACTGCAAGACCATTCGCAAGATCGGCCGCGGCGGCAAGTCCGCGACGCCGCCCAAGCCCACCGGCGTGAAGTGCCCGAACTGCAAAGAGGGCGATCTCGTGGAGCGGATCTCGCGGCGCGGCGTCTTCTTCGCGTGCAACCGCTATCCGAAGTGCGAGTTCGCGATGAACAACCGTCCGGTCGCGCGCGCCTGCCCGAAGTGCCACGCGCCGTACCTGATGTTGAAAGAGACCAAGCGCGAAGGCCACATCGAGTTGTGCAACAACCCCGAGTGCGACTATCGCGCTCCGATCACCCCGCCGGCCGCCGCGAACGAGTAGGCGCGCGCCCGGGTGGAGCGGCGGCCGCTTCGGCCGCCGGGTTCTAGCGATCCTCCTCGGCGGCCGAGAGCGGCCACCGCTCCACAGGGACCGCGCCTACTGCCGCGCCGGTCGTCTCCGCGGTTTGATCGTGTCGCCGACTGCGAACAAGACGCCGGCGTTCTGCGTGTAGATCCTCCCGTCCGCGCCGATCGACAACGGTGTGTATGCCGCTCCGAGGACCTGCTTGAGAAAGATCCGCTCCCGCAGCGTGCCGCCCTGGTTGATCGCGTAAAGGTGGCCGTCTTCGCTGTTCACGTAGACCACGCCGAGGCGGTCGACGGCCGGAGCGTTCACGCACCATTCGTAGCCGACCGGCCGCTCTTCCGTGAAGTTCGTGCTCTGGAAGCGCCACTCGACGGTGAGCTCCGGCGTGAGCTGAGTGATGAAATAGCCAGCCTCGAGGCCGGGGATGCGCGGCTGGTTGAACTCGTAGCGGTTCTCCTTCGTCACCAGCGAGAACGTGCCGTCGTGCTCCCAGATGGCCGGGGTGACGTCCCATCCGAACCAGTACGAGCTCAGGAACGCGCCCGCGGCCGAGAACCGCATCATGTGCCCCTGCGAGTAGTTGTAGCCGGTGAACGAGCCGTAGTAGATCGTGCCGTCGGGCGCGACCACCGGCGACGACGTGGAGTTGTCGTTGACGGCGCCGGAGCCGGGCTGATTGTCGGTGGGGTCGACGCCGGTCGTCGCGCCGGCGCGGCAGCCGCCCGGCGTGCCGTTCGGTGGGAGCAGCACGTTGCAGCCGTCGTTGAACCGGTTGCGCAGCGACGTGCTCCACTTCACCGTGAGATCGGGGTTCACCGCGATGAGGTTGGCCCATCGACTGTTGAAGTGAGCCCGCGAGACCGTGTAGACCGTCCCGTCGGGACCCACGGCCGGCGTGACGTTGATGCCAGGCCGCGGCACGCCGCAGACCACGAGCGGCGCCACGGCGTCAGGGCTTGGCGGGTAAGGTTGCGGCGTGCCCGAGAACTGACTCGCGCAGGTCTGCGGGAGGTCGGTGACGAGCGTCGAATACGACACGCGCGAGGCCACACCCGCGGGCGTGATTTTCACGAGATGCGCGCCGGTCGGCGCCGTGCGCCACGGGTCCTCGGTCTGCAACCCGAGGGTGTTGTAGTAGATGTTGCCGGCGTCGTCGATGGTGATCGGGCTGACGACATAGGTGTTGCCGTCGAGCGTGCCGAACTGGCCCAGGCGGCGCATGATCGCGCCGGTCGTGCGGTCGACTTCCTGCACCGTTCCGCCGCGCGCGGGCATGTAGACGAAGTCCTCATTCAGCGCGGCGTGGAACACGGGCTCGAAGCGCGGGGCGCCCGCAGCGAACGGCGGCGGCGTCCAGTCGCTGACGGTCGTCCACTGTTGCTGGAGCTGTCCCTCGTTCCACACGAACTTGCGAATCCCCCACGTCTGCGTGCTCCAGGTCTGAAACGTGGTGTACGCGCCGCCGATGGCCTCCATGAATACTTCATTGCCGTCCGAGAGCGGCGTCTGGTAGTGCACGAGCAGCGAGCCGCCGGCCTCGCCGCGCTTGATGTCGACATGCGGATCGACGATGGACTCGTGAAGCTTGAGCGAAAAGCGGTCGCCGCGGATGGGCAGAGATCCCGTATGCCGCGGCCCGCCGCCCCACTGACTCCACGTGATGAGGAGGAGGAACGAGAGGATGTCCATGACCAGGGAGTCTAGGCAGTAAATTGGGTCATGGTCCGCAAACTCTTCGTGATTGTCTTGGTCAGCCTGGCGGGGTGCTACGTGGAGAACGCGCGGCCCGCGCGGGACTATGACCGCTGGTGGGCAGCCACGTGCGGCGACGTGCGGCCGCTCGGCGTCGGCCATGACGTCACGCCCCCGATCCTGATCGAGCGCGTCGAGCCGCGATGGCCGCGGGACCGGGAGCGCGGCGTGATCATCGTCGAGACGGTGCTCACCGCCGACGGCCGCGTCTGTGCCGCACGGATCGCGAAGAGCGCCATGAGCGAGGTCGTAAGCGCCGCGGCGCTCGACGCCGTGCGCCAGTGGGGCTTTACGCCCGCAAAACTCGGCGGCGAACCGCGCGCAGCGTTCTACGCCGTCGCCGTGGAAGTGCGCTGAGCGTCAGTGCGCCGCCGGCGCGCAGTAAACTGGCGCGCATGGTCCGAAGACTTCTGGTGATCCTGGCGATCGCGACTTCCGCGATCGCCGACGAAGCATCCACGGCCGCGCGTTTCGAGCTGCTCCGTGAGGATCCGCTCATGCTGCGGCGCTTTCTCGAGCAGATGCCGAAGGGCGGAGACCTGCATCAGCATCTCTCCGGAGCGGTCTACGCGGAGACGTACATCGCCCTCGCGGCGAAGGACAACCTCTGCATCGATCTCGACGCGCTCATCTACGAGAGTTGCGCCGCTGACGGCAATGCCGCTGCCGCCGCGCAAGCCCTCACCGACACAAACCTATACGCGAAGATACTGGACGCGCTCTCGATGCGGCAGTTCCGCGGAACCGAGAAGTCGGGACACGATCACTTCTTCGCGACGTTTGGACGGTTCAGCGCCGCGACACGCAATCACGCCAGCGAGATGCTGACCGAGGTCGTGGCCCGGTTCGCACGCGAGAACGTCGACTACATCGAATCACTCTGGGGCCAGGACCTCGGCAGCGCCCGCAGCCTCGGCCGCAAAGTGCAGCCCGGCGCGTCGTTCGCCGACATGCGCGCGTACCTGTTGCAGAACGGAGCGGCGGAAGTCGTAGCGGCGTCGCGAAAGACCATCGACGACGCCGAGACGCATCTGCGCAAGACGCTGGGGTGCAGCAGCGCAACGCCGCAGCCGGGATGCGAGTCGACGGTGCGCTACCTTTTCGAGACGCATCGCGCCTTTCCCCGCGAACAGCTCTTCGCGGAGCTGCTGATCGGATTCGAGCTGGCGAAAGCGGACTCGCGGGTCGTCGGCCTGAACACCGTGCAGCCCGAAGACTATTACGCGTCGATGACCGGCTTCGATGAGCTCATGAGCATGATCGCGTACCTGCGTCCGCTCTATCCGGGTGTGCCGGTGTCGCTGCACGCGGGCGAGCTGGCGAACGGACTCGTGCCGCCGGAAGGAATGCAGAACCACGTCCGCGACTCGGTGCTGATCGCGAGAGCCGAGCGCATCGGACACGGCGTCGACATCGCCCGCGAGCGCGATGCCCTCGACCTGCTGAGAACGATGTCCAGGCGTCCTGTGGCCGTCGAGGTCTGCCTAACCAGCAACGACGTCATCCTTGGCGTCCGCGGCAAGCAGCATCCGCTGCGGTTCTACCTGCGCAACGACGTCCCGGTCGTCCTGGCGACGGATGATCCCGGCGTCGCGCGGAACGACATGACCACCGAGTGGCAGCGCGCCGTCGAAGAGCACGGCGCGACGTACGCGGAGCTGAAGCGGTTCGCGCGCAACAGCATCCAGTACTCGTTCATCGAGGGAGAGAGCCTCTGGAACGATCGCCGCTACGAGTCGATGAACGGCGGCTGCCGCGACGAGATGGCCGCGTCGTGCACGGCCTTCATCGACGCGAACACGAAGGCGCGCGTGCAGATGCGTCTCGAGCGCCGCCTGCGCGAGTTCGAAAACAGCGAGCTGCGATGATCGACGGGCCGATCGACCTCAAGCGGTGGCGTTCGACGCCCCACGTCGCCGAGCGTAGTGCCACCGATGCAGACGTGGACGCGGGACGCGCGATCTTCGCCGTCGGCGGAGAGCCGGTGGAACTGGACATCCCCGCCTGCGCGATCGTGCGCGAGGATGGCGTCGGCGAGGCGACGCCGGTGATCATCATCCAGGCCGAGCGCATCGAGGACGGCACCATCGCGGTGGGCTTCCGGCTGATCGACGGAGGCTCAGGCATCGCGCCGCTCGACGACGTCGAGCTGCTCAGCGAGCCGGATGAGCGGTTTCGCTGACGCGTGTCATGACACGGGTGAGACGCTGTAGAGGAAATCGCGCACCAGTCCCTCGATCAGGTAGAAGTCGATGAGGAACGTGTCGTGGCCGTTTGCCGACACGATCAGCTCGTGCTGCGCCTGGATGTCGAGGGCGTGCATGGCCGCGACGACGCGCTCCGATTCGGTCGGCGGGAAGAGCCAGTCGGTGTCGAATGAGACGAGGAGGGTCTTGCCGCGCCAGCGCGCGAATGCCTCCTGCAGGTTGCCGTACTGCTCCTCGAGGTCCATCTCGTCCATCGCCGCCTGCACGCGGACGTACGAGTTGGCGTCGTACACCGGGGCGAACTTCTTTCCCTGATGCTCGAAGTACGAGTCGATCTCGAACTGCCGGGTGTTGCCGCGGCGCCGGCGGCCGAACTTCCGCTGCAGCGAGTCGGTGGAGAGATAGGTCATGTGGCCGAGCATGCGCGCCACCTGCAGGCCGCGCAGCGGCTCCTCGCGATCGTAGTAGTCCCCGCCGTTGTAGTGCTGATCGGTCTCGATGATCTTGCGTCCGAGGATGTGCCAGGCGACGCCGGTGACGGGGACGGCGGAACCGCTGGCCATGCAGAGGATCGAGTCCGCCGCTTCGGGATACATCGCCGCCCACATCAGCACCTGCATGCCGCCGAGCGAACCGCCGGCGATGCAGCGTAGGTGATCGATGCCGAGATGGTCGAGAACGAGCTTCTCCGCGCGAACCATGTCCTCGATCGTCGGCCACGGGTACCGCGATCCGTACGGTTTGCCCGTTGCGGCATCGAGCGACCTCGGAGCAGTCGTCCCGAACGGCGAGCCGGGGAAGTTCACGCACACGACGAAGTAGTGATCGAGATCGATGGCCTTGCCGTACCCGATCAAGCCGTCCCACCACCCCGGCTTCTCGGCGGGGTCGTCCGTATAGCGCCCGGCGGCGTGCGCGCCGGCCGAGAGTGCGTGGCAGACCAGGATCGCGTTCGAGCGATCGGCGTTCAGCGTCCCGAAGGTCTCGTAGACGATCGTGAACGGCGCGATGGTCTGGCCGTGGGTGAAGCGAAAGCCGTCCGGCAGCTCGAGCGTCTTCGGCGGGTCGGTACGGAACGACATCGGCGGGCGAGCATAGCAAATCGCCTATCGCCCGCGGCTCACAGCGGCGACTTCGGCATCACGATCCAGAGAATGACGTAGACGATGATCCCGGGGAACGCGACCGAGAGGATCGAGATGATGATGTAGAGCAGCCGCACCCACGACGGACTCCATCCCAGCCATTCGGCAAGTCCGCCGCAAACGCCGGCGATCATCGAGTTTCTGCGACTTCTGTAGAGAGGCATTCTGGGTCACTCCTGGGCTTCGCGTTTCAGTTGCCCTTCGTAGATACGGCGAACTTCGTCAATGGTTGAGATCTGCTCACGGGTCTTGTCGTCGCGGATGCGCACGATGCGCGGAAAGCGCAGCGCGTAGCCCGACTTGTGGCGTTTCGATTCCTGGATGCGATCGAAGGCGATCTCGAGCACGACCGTCGGCTCGACACGATGCACGGGGCCGTGAACGTCGATCGTGGTCTGCTTGAAATGCTCGGTCATGGTGGCGATCTCGATGTCGGTGAGGCCGGAGTAGGCCTTGCCGATGTTCACCAGCTCGCCGTCGCGGAGCACGGCGAACGTGAGATCGGACAGCACATGCCGGCGCTTGCCGTTCCCCCACTGCGCGTACGTGACCACGCAGTCGAGCGTGGCCAGCGCCTTCTTGTACTTCAGCCACGACTTGCCGCGGCGGCCGGGGGTGTAGATCGAACGCGGGTCTTTAACGACGAGGCCCTCGTTTGCTCGGGCGCGCGCAGCATCGAAGAGGGCGTCGACGTGCGCGGCGTTTTCGATGGGGGTCTGATCGGAGGCGCGGATCGCGCCTGCGCGGACAACCTCTCGCAATTTCGCCAGCCGGTCCGACAGCGGCACCTCGAACAGCGGTTCCCCGTCCAGGTACAGCAGATCGAAGGCGAAGAACACCACCGGCGCATCGGCGCGCAGCTTCTCGCTCACCTGTCTCCGCCCCAAGCGCTTCTGGATGATCGCAAACGGGAGCACGCGATCGGAGAAGGCCACGATCTCGCCGTCGAGGATCACGCTCCGTCCGAGGACGCGCGCCGCCTCCTCGATCTCGGGGAAGCGGTGGGTCACGTTGTCGAGCGTTCGCGAATAGATCCGCACCTCGGACGCTCCATCCGTGTGGATCTGTGCGCGGATGCCGTCGTATTTGTCGTCCGCGAACGCGCCGGCGCCGAGGGCCTCCACGATCGCGGCCGGATCCTCCTCCGGCTGCGCGAGCATGAACGCGAACGGCTGGAACAGCGCCATCCCGGCCGTCTCCAGCGCGTCCGACCTCGCCAGCAGCGCGGTCGCACCGATGTCGCCGGTGAACATGTTGGCCTGGCGGACGACGTTGAGCTTCCGGCCGAACGCCTTGGCGATCGACGACTCGACCAGGCCTTCCACGAGACCGATGCGCAGCTCACGCGTGAGGATCTTCACGACATAGCGCGCGCCCTGTGCGTCGACCTTGCGGAACAGCTCGGCGAGGACCTCTTTCTTCGCCCCCGCGCCCTGCGTCGATGCGATGCGGTCGAAGTACTCGCCCAGGTCGACGAGGGTGATGTCGCGTGATGGATCGGTGGGAAACGACTCCGCGATCGTGTCGCCAGGATCGGCGTACTTCGGCCATGGCTCCCACACCTCTTCGGGTGTGCGGCCGGTCGCCTCGACGACCGCGTCTCCGATGGCCGCGCCCCCCACTCCGGCCACGCGCTCGTCGCGCCGTGGGAAGGGAGATCCCGAGAAAAATACGGCCGCGCGCTCGAGCGATGCATCGTCGAGAGAGCGCAGATATTCGGCGAGAATCCGCTCTTTCTCGCTCTTTTTCGTCGTCCCGGCAATGGTGTTTGCCGTCACCGTGAAGTCAGAAAGCATTCCAGATAGAATCCGCCGCCATGAAAACGAAAGTCACCGTCGTGGGTGCGGGCAACGTCGGCGCCACCGTAGCGCAGGGAATCGCACTCAAGGAGCTTGCCGACGTCGTGCTCGTCGACATCGTCGAGGGCGTCCCCCAGGGCAAGTCGCTGGACATGATGGAGACCGCGCCGGTCGAAAAATACGACTCGATCCTCCGCGGCACCAACAACTATGACGGCACCGAGGACTCGGACGTCGTCGTCATCACCGCCGGCCTGCCGCGCAAGCCGGGCATGAGCCGCGACGACCTTCTCTGGAAGAACGAGGAGATCGTGGCCGGCGTCACGTCCGAAGTGGCGAAGCGCTCGCCGAACAGCATCATCATCGTGGTCTCCAACCCTCTCGACGCGATGTGCGAAGTCGCCCGCCGCGTCTCGAAGTTCCCCCGCGAGCGCGTCCTCGGCATGGCCGGCGTGCTCGACTCGGCACGCATGCGTGCGTTCATCGCCATGGAGCTGAACGTCTCCGTCGAGAACACCCACGCCTTCGTCCTCGGCGGCCACGGCGATACCATGGTGCCGCTGCCGCGTTACTCGACCGTCGCCGGCATCCCCATTACGGAGCTGCTCTCGCAGGAGCGCATCGAGGCCATCGTCGACCGCACCCGCAACGGCGGCGCGGAGATCGTCAACCTGCTCAAGACCTCCGCTTGGTACGCGCCGGGCGCGGCGACCGTGGAGATGGTCGAGGCCATCGTCAATGACAAGCGCAAGATCCTCCCCTGCGCCGCGTTCCTGCAGGGCGAGTACGGCTACGACGATCTCTTCGTGGGCGTCCCGGTGAAGCTGGGTCGCAACGGCATGGAGCAGATCATCGAGATCAAGCTCGCCGACGACGAGGCCGCAGCCCTCCGGAAGTCTGCCGACGCCGTGAGGGAGCTGGTCGACAAGCTGAAGACGGCCGCCTGATCGCCCGCCATGCGCGATGCGACGAGCTTCTGGGATCGCGAGATCCACGAGCCGCAGCATTCGAGCTGGCTTCACGACTGGTGGCTGCGCGAATACGCCAATGAGCAGATCGGCGGCGACATGCCGCTGTGGCCGATGGACTGGTTCCAGCGCTGGCTCGAAGGGCGCACCTTTGAGCGGGCG
This sequence comes from Thermoanaerobaculia bacterium, assembly GCA_035536275.1. Classification (GTDB taxonomy): domain Bacteria; phylum Acidobacteriota; class Thermoanaerobaculia; order Gp7-AA8; family Gp7-AA8; genus QHVT01. The sequence continues at coordinate 53,726 of DATLOL010000107.1, read as the reverse complement.
CTGACCATCGGCTGCGGAACGGGAGGACTGGAGCGCGACCTCGTGCGGCGGAACATCGTCGCATCGATCGACGCACTCGACGGGTCGATCGCGTCGCTCGCGGTGGCGAAGAAGCTGGCCACCGACGAAGGACTACAGACGCGCATCCGCTACTACGCCGGCGACTTCAACGCGCCGGCGCTGCCGCGCAGGACGTACGACCTGATCCTGTTCCAGCAGTCCGCGCATCACGTGCTGCGGCTCGAAAAGCTCTTTCGCGTGGTGCTCCACGCGTTGAAGCCCGGCGGCCTCGTGTACCTCGACGAGTATGTCGGCCCTTCGAGGTTCGACTGGACCGAGGCGATGATGGAGCCGTATCGCCGCATCTATTTTTCACTCGATCCATCGCTACGCGCGTGGGAAGAGCTCGGCGTGCCGGTCATGGTTGCGGATCCGTCCGAGGCCGTGCGGTCGAGCGACATCGAGAAGCAGCTCGCCATCGGCTTCGACGTGGCAGCGCGCCGTCCCTACGGCGGCAATCTGGTGAGCGTCCTCTATCCTGCGCTCACGTCACTGCCGGCCGACGTCCGCGAGCAACTCCTCGCGGAAGAGCGTCGGTGGCTCGCCGCCGGCGCGGGATCGTTCCACACGGTGCTGGTGATCCGATCCAAACGCGGTCTCCGCCGGGCGTTGGGCAGCGCACGGTACTGGCTCGTGCCGAAACTGCAGCGGATCGCCCGGGAGTGCGCGAGGCTGCGCCGCGGTTAAACTTTCGGGCATCCGAATGAAAAAGCTCGTCATCGACATCGAGACTGTCGGCCTCCCCTGGGAAGAGCTCGACCCCTACGTTCGCGAGTACATGATCAAAGGCCTGTCCGAGGGGGACGCCGAGGAGGCGAAGCGCTCGGGAGGCCTTTCGCCTTTCCGCGGAAAGATCGTCGCCATCGGCGTGATCAACATCGGCGACGGCCGCTCCTGCGCGCTGTACGAGATGCCCGGACAGACCGAGCTCCGCGTCGAGAAGGGCGCCAACGGCCGCACCTTCATCTCCGGCACCGAGAAGCAGATCCTGGAGAAGTTCTGGGAGTTCTTCGACACCGACTCGCGCTTCATCAGCTTCAACGGACGCCAGTTCGACGGGCCGTTCCTGATGATCCGCTCGGCGATCAACGGCATCGTGCCGAAGCGCGACCTGGTCGGTTACCGGTACGGCTTCCATCCGAACTGCGACCTGCGCGAGGCGCTGAATTTCTTCGGCACCGTGAACGCGCGCCAGTTCAAGTTCAACCTCGACCTGGCCTGCAAGGCGTTCGGCGTGGAGACGTCGAAGGGCGAAGGGCTGGACGGCAAGTCGGTCGAGACCTGGTATCGCGCCGGCCGCCATCGCGAGATCGCCGATTACTGCCTCGACGACGTCCGCGCCACCGCGGAGCTGTACGACAAGATCGCCGCGACGCTGCTGATGTTCAATTCCGAGTTCCGCAATGCGGAGGAGCGGGACCGCCGGCTGCGTGCGGAGGCAAAGGCGCAGATGTCGATCATCCCGCCGCCGGAGCCGAGCTTCATCGAGTCGGTCACCAAAACCTCCCTCGCCCTCACCAGCGCGCTCGAGGACGAGCCGCCGCAGCCCGTCACCGGACGCCACTCGGCCATGGTTCTGGAGAAGCTCGTTCACGAGGATGGCGGCGAAGAGCTGCTCTGATCCACAATGCGCGCGTGAAGGTCTACCGCGCCCGAGTCTTCACGCCTCTGCGCGACCCGTTTGCCCACGGGATCGATGACTCGTATCGCTGGTTCGATGATGGACACGTAGCCGTCGATGACGGCGGCCGCGTGGTCAGCGTCGGCACGTTCGCGGACGCGCCGCAGGGCGATGTCGTGGATCTCACCGGCAAGCTGATCGCGCCTGGCTTCATCGACACGCACCTGCACGCTCCGCAACTCGAGATGATCGGCTCGTATGGCGGCCATCTGCTCGAGTGGCTGAATCGCTACACGTTCCCCACCGAGCGTAAGTTCGAGGACCCGGTCCACGCGCGCCGGGTCGCGCAGGCGTTCTACGACGAGCTGCTGCGCAACGGCACGCTCGCCGCGCTGATCTTCTCCACCGTGCACGCCAGCGCGACGGAGGTCTTCTTCGAGGAGGCGGAGCGCCGCGGCTTCCGCGGGATCATCGGCAAGGCGATGATGGATCGCAACGCGCCCGAGTATCTGCTCGACGCGAGCCCGCAGCAGTCGTACGACGAGTCGCGCGCGCTGCTCGAGAAATGGCACGGACGCGGGTTGCTGCGCTACGCGATCACGCCGCGTTTCGCTCCCACGTCGACGCCGGAGCAGCTGGAGCTCGCCGGACAACTCAAGCGCGAGTTCCCCGACGTCTGGGTCCACACGCACATCTCCGAGAATCAGAACGAAGTGCGCTGGGTGCACGAGCTCTTCCCCGAGGCCGAGTACGCGGACGTGTACGACCGCTACGGCCTCCTCGGCGAGCGCACTGTCCTCGCGCACGGCGTGTGGCTGACGGCCGAGGAGCTGGACCTGATGTCGCGTCGCGGCGCGCGCATCTCGCATTGTCCGAACTCCAACCTCTTCCTCGGCAGCGGACTCTTCCCCCTGCATCGCGTGCTCGACGCGGGCGTGATCGTCGGACTCGGCAGCGACATCGGCGCGGGTACCACGCCGTCGCTCTTCAATGCCATGGCGGACGCGTACAAGGTCCAGCAGGTCCAGGGCGTATCGCTGAGTCCCTTCCACCTCTGGTACCTCGCCACGCTGGGCGGCGCGCGCGCTCTCACGCTCGATCAGGAGACGGGCAGCCTCGAGCCCGGCAAGTCGGCGGACTTTCTCGTCCTGGACCTGAACGCGACGTCGCTGCTCACCCTGCGCACCTCCCGGGCGTCGTCGTGCGAAGACCTCCTCGCGGGACTGATCTTCATGGGCGATGATCGCGCCGTGGAGCGAAGCTTCATCGCGGGCAAATGCGTCTCAGAACGCAGGTAGGCAAGCGGCTTGCGCGTGCCTTCGTTGAAGGGGAGGCCCGAATGTACAAAGTCCTTCGTTTTCCGGCCCTTTTTGCGCTGATTGCGCTGACGGCCCTGTCCACTTTTGCGCAACCCCGTCCCATGGTCGGGACGGTCATCGACGTTGATGAAGGCCGCGGCCGCCTGCAGATCGAATACGACGACGACGCCACGCGCGCGACGATCGAGACCGATTCCGTGTCGACGGTCTACCACGGCTTCGGCACGGTCATCGCCGGCAAGCCCGAGATCTTCACCGGCTCCTCCGGTCTCTCGAACATCCGGCTGGGCGATCGCGTCGAGATCCGCGGCACGGAGCGTGGCACGGGTGTCTGGAGGGCCGATCGGGTGACGCTGATCGGACGCAACGTCGAGGCCGGGACGACCGGCGTCGGCACGACCCGGGATCGGAGCAGCGTCTCCACCGCGGTCGACGATCGCGCCACCGGCACCGCAACCCCCGCGCGCGACAGCGGGGGAACGGTCGAAGGCACGATCCGCTCGATCAACGAGGGCGAGGGACGCCTGGTCATCGTCACGACGCAGCGGCGCATGATCACCGTGCGCACGTACCGCAGCACGCCGGTGCTCTACCGCGGCGAAACGTATCGTGTCACGAACCTCGAAGTCGGCGACCGCGTACGCATCGAGGCCGAGGCCCGCGGCGCGCAGGCGGACGAGATCACGGCGCGGCGCATCACCGTCGTCCAGTCTGTGCAGGACAGCGGCACCGCACCCGACGCCGGCGGACGCGTGACCACCATCAGCGGACGGGTGACGCGCGTGGAGTCCGGACTGGATCGCCTGTACGTCGATACCGGACGCGAGGAAGTCCGCGTCGACATGGCCCAGGCCCAGGACGCCGAAGGCGACACGTTGCGCGCGCGCGATGTGCGCGTCGACGACCGCGTGGAGATCACCGGCAGCTTTAACCGCGTCGGCGACATGTTCAACGCCTCGACCCTGCGCATCACCGAAGGCGATCGCGAGCTGCCGAACGACCCCGGCTCGACGTTCGAACGGCCGGCGCTCGTCACCACCGGCGGCGCGGTCACGGAGACGCTGGAGGACGCCACGACCCTGGGCGTGCGCGAGACGGACACGAACCGCATCGTGCGCATCTGGATCGCGCCGGACTTCGTCGTGAAGATGAAAAACAACTCCTACGCGGCGGCCTCGACCTTACGGGAGAAGGACACGGTGATCATCCAGGCGTACCGCGACAGCCGCGGCAATCTGATCGCGCAGACGGTGCGGGTCAGGAACCGGTAGCACTGGCGTGTCATCCCGAGCCGCCGGAGCGCAGCGGAGGACGGTCGAGGGATCCCCCTCCTGGTAACGACCAGGGGGTCCGTCGACTTCGCTCGGGAGGACACCGCTGGCGCGGTGTCAGAACCGTTGAGTCCGCGAATACCTCCGCCCTGATTGTTGTCGAAACCTTCGATGCCGAAAAATGAACTGCTGCCGGGGGTTTCGACGACGTCCTGTCCTCCGCGCGTGGTCTGCGACGCGCGGAAGGAGATCCGCCGTGCGCGGCGCCGCGTGTGGATCCGCGACGGCGTGCAGCTCGCGCTGCTCATCGGCGTGGACTGGCTGTTCCTGCACTGGCCGGACTCGCGCATCCCGTTCGCGGACCGCGCGGCGTCGGTCTCCTTCCTGCGCGGCGCGAACGTCGTCATCCTCGGGCATCTCTGGCTGACGCGCACGATGCCCAAGTGGACGGCGAAGCGGATTGCCGCTACGTGGTGTCGCTCGGAGCGTGAGAAGTTTCAGGCTCAGGCCTGACCAGCACGAGCCGCAGCAGCAGCAGGATGAGCACCACGGCCGCGATCACGACCCCGATCCAGAACAGCTTGCGCCCTTCGCGCTCGTCGTCCGCCGCCCGCACACCCGGAGGCGCAGCGAGCGTGAGTTCGTGCGCCGACTCGGCGAAGAGCCGCGGCGCGAGCAGCGAGATGTCGTAGCGCGGCGCGTTCATGCGCGCGTTGCCGTAGAGCAGCAACAGCGACGTGCCGGAATGGGTGAAGCGCAGCGCCTTTGCCTGTAGCTGCAGTTGCACGGACTCGATGGGCAGTGGCGAGTTGTCGCCCTCGTCGATGAGGATCTCGAGACGTCGCGAAGTCGCGGACGGAAGCTCGAGCGCCAGCGCGGGCGGATCGAGCTCGGGCTCGGTGCCGCGCCAGGTTGCGTTGCTGAGCACTTCGCCGCGGCGCTGCCGGACGCTCACCTGTCGATCGAAAACGCGCGTGCTCGTGGTGAGCACGAGGCGCGATGAGGGCAGGTTCGCAAACGGCAGCTCGATGCGATAGAGCGAGCGTCCGTCGCGCATCCGCTCCCGCGCCGGCGTGGCCAGTTTCACGGGGAGAGGCTCCGGCCGATGCTCGACGAGGTATGGCACCTGCCGCCCCGCTCCGTCGACGAGACGTACGTCGCGCAGGTCGCGGCTGAACGCGAGGACGTGCGCATCGAGCAGCAGCGACGTGAGGCCAGGTTCCGCGTCGGGAAGCTTGCGCGAGACTCGGAAGCCCTCGCGCTCGATGACCGAGCCCAGTGGAGGGGCGCCCGCTCCGGGCGCCGAGGGGCCGGCGGGCGAAGCGCCCGCCACTCCACCCCATTGCGCGCGAGGCGCGTTGGACTTCGAAGCCTCGAGGCGATAGGCCTCCAGGTCGTACGAAGGCTTCTTCAGCGACGCGTTGCCGTACCGCGCGACCAGCGACGCGCCGTCGGGCGACTCGAAGTAGATCCACGGTTGCGGCAGCAGCCACGCCCGAATGGCGTTGATATCCAGCGGCGAATTGCTGCCGTCGGCGATCTCCAGATCGAGCTCGCGTCCCGTGATCGCGGCGATCGGAATGGCCATGTCCGCGGCGACTGCTCCGTCGCGCTCCGTCCGCTTCAGAACGCTGCCGCCGATGCCCTGGGGCAGCACGCTCCCACCTTCGAGCCGCGGCTCCGTCACCGACGCGGTGCGGAACACGTTGCCGCGCCGAACGTCGACCTCGATGTGCGTGATCGGCAGCCGCGGTCCGGGCAAACGGATCCGGTAACGGCTCTTCCCCGGCTCGCTGGCGCGCTTGACGAACGGGGTCGCGTAGCGCAGTGGCCTGCGGGGCGCCGCGGAGTCGTACTCGCGCGCCTCGATCCCTTCTACGCGCACGCGGGCGCTGGAGCGATTGTCGAATTCAACCTGCAGATAGCGATACGCGCCGGGCATGAACTCGATCTCGTCGTGCCGCAGTTTCTCGTCCGGAAGATCGAAGACCGTTCCGTCGGCCAGCGTGACCCAGCGCGTCTGGTCGCCGCTGCCGTCGACGATCACGCGTTTCATGAACGGCGGCGCGATGCCGGTGACGCGGATGCGATCTACGACGCGGATCGATCCGAGGTCTACGACGAAGCCGCTGGTGAACTTCGAACCGCGAACCGGCCGCATCGCGCCGCGAATCCATCGCGGCTCTGCTTGCGGCGTCACGAGGAGATAGCCGGCCTCGCGGCCCTGCGCGTCGTACAGACGCAGGTCGCGAAGGTCGGGTTGCGCGCCGGCGAGCAGCGTCACGTCGACGTGCAGATGGTTGGGGCCCGGACCCGCCGGTTGGACCGCGCGCTCGTGCGAGAACGCCACCGTGGCGATGACCGCGAGGAGGAGATTCAGGACGCCTCCGGGTCCGGCAGCCGGCGCGACAGAACGAACTTCTGCAGCAGCAGCGCGACCATGATCAGCGCCAGCGCGAGACCGAGGAACGAGGCGATGCGATAGAGGCCGCCGAGGCGCGCGAGGTCGTGCAGGAAGCACTTGGCGATCGTCACCGACAGCAGCGCGATGGCGGAGACACGTGCGGCCCGCGTCTGGAACGCGATGCCGGCGATGAGCATCACGATCGCGAACGACGCCCAGCCGATCGTGTACGTGAGGTCCTGGGCCAGCGACGACGACATGAAGTTGAACGTCAGCGTCGGACCGGTTGAGAAGTAGTCGGCGATCTCGATGTTCAGCAGGAAGAACAGCAGCAGCGTGCCCGCGGCGCGACAGATCGCAATCGCCTTCGCGTACGCCTTCGGCGCGAGCTGCGCGGCGGCGAAGAACGCGATCGCGGAGACGAGGTAGGTGTAGAAGTACCAGTTCAGGATCGCGCGGTCGCTCGGTGCGTGGTACGCGAGGATCTCCGGGTTCACCGTCAGCCGCACGAACGCCGCGGCCAGCAGCGCCGCCGCCCACGCCAGCAGCCCGCGATGTGGAATCCGGCGGAACAGCCACACCAGCGCCGCCCCTTCGAGCGCCCAGCCGATGGTGATCCACTGCTTCTCGAGCTGCAGCGGAATCGCGGCCGTGAGGAACGCGAGTGCCGTCGCGGCGACGATGGCCGGGCGGGTGAGGAACCGCTCGCTCGACGGCTCGGCCCGCAGCAGACGCACCAGCAGCACGAGCATCACCAGCGCCTGCGCCACCGGCAACACACCGATCATGTAGCTCAGGCCAGCGTCGTTCATCGCGTCACGCGCGTAGAAGAAGAACGGGATGCTCGCCAGGACCGCGACGAGATACGGCTCCAGCGCGCGCTTCACGCGCGGGCCGAGAATCAGCGGATAGGCGACGGCGATGAGATACAGCACCAGCGCGAACGAGAACTGTTCGGTCGGTGTCTGAGTGCGCGCGAACGCGGGCGCAATCGCCGTCAGCGGCAACGTGAGGAGCGCGAGGATGTGCAGCCCGCTCGCGGCGGCGAGGACGAGCGTTCCGATGGCGAGAATCGCGTGCGTGGCCAGCAGCGTCGCGAACAGCGGCTGATCCGCCGCGCCGCCCGCGATGATCGCGACGACGTGTCCGAGGACTAACGCAACAGCGAGGCCGCCGGTGAACGCGCGCTTCGAGAGCAGATAGAACAGGGCCGCATACGCAGCAACGGCGACCGTCGCCGCGAGGGCGACGTCCGGCCACGGCGCCATGGTCGCGACGACGCTCCACGCAATCAGCACGGCCTGCGACATCGCGGCCGCGCCGACCATCAGCGAGCCGCGCTTCAGATAGAGCGCGGCGACGCCGATCGCCAGATTGAGCACGAACATCACCGCCAGGAACGACCAGGGCGGAATAGCCAGCGACTTCGACGCGGCCACGACGATCAGAAAGGCGTGTCCGAAGAGAGCGAGCCAGGTCTGTCCGCCGAAGCGGCTCCACATCGCGGCGAGCACGATGGCGACGCCGAGCATCGCGATGACGAAGAGCGCCGGCACGAGCGCGGCCTCCAGCGGCGCGGCTTCCCACCACGACGCGAGCACGATCCAGCCGAGGACTCCCGCGACTAGCACCAGTGCGGGCCGCATCGTCGACCGCGCCTCGGCCACCGCACCCGCGAAGAGTGCGATCAGCAGGATCGCCAGTCCCCACAGCGCACCCGGCGCCACCTCGTCGAAGGTGAGGAAGAGCAGCATCGCCAGGCTGAGAATCACCGTAACGTTGACGCCGCTCGCTGGTCGCAGCACGCGATCGAAGCGGCGCGCCAACGCCGGCACGGCCAGGAACAACAGGCCGAACGCGCCGTAGATCGCCAGGCCCTCGTAGAGCCTCTCCGCCTCGAGATGTCTCGCCGACCAGATCCCCTCGGCGACGATCGCGAAGAACGCAGCGCTGAAGTAGACCAGTCCTTCGCCGAACTTCACCGCATACGCCGCGCAGAGCAGCAGCAGCAGGAACAGCGCGCCAAAGAGCAGCGCCGGTGACGCCGTCCGCGGCTCGAGGAGCAGGAGCGCGGGGAAGGCGAAGAGCAGCAGTCCGGCGCCGATGACGACGCGCGAGCGGTAGAACAGGCCGACGCCGAGGTAGAGCAGCACGAACGCGCTCACCCACGCGACGACGGCCGGCCACGCCTCGGGCACGTACGACACGCTGAGCCAGATCGCCAGCGTCAACGCCGTGGTCACGAGGCCGAGCGCGTGCAGCCACTCGAGCTTGCGCGTCACGGCGATCGCCGCCAGTCCCGCCGCCATCAGCAGCAGGAAGGTGAAGAGGATGTGGAAGCGCGCGCCGTAGGCCGGCACGGCCGCGGTGAAGATCGCGAAGATGACCGGCATGGCCACCCCGAACTTCGCCGCGTGGTCGAAGAGTTTCTGGTGCGTGTCGTCGCGGCGCATCCACAGCACGGAGGCGGCGGCCATGGCGAAGACGAGGAAGATGCCGGCGGCCAGCGGCAGTTGCGCGACGTCGAGGAACTTCGCGATCCACGCCCACTGGTAGATGACGCTGAAGATCACGCTGCCGATCGTCAGCGCCGGCCAGCGCCGCTTGTACGCGACCCACGCCAGTCCGGCGTTGAGCAACAGCAGATACGAGAACAGCCCGACGGGACGGTTCTCGCCGGTCGACAGCAGCGCCGGTGTGGCGAAGCCGCCGAACATGCCCAGCAGGGCGATGAAGATCGAGTCGCGACGAATCGAGAGGAGGACGGCGACGGCCGTCACGACGAGCATGCCGCCGAAGACGACTATCGCCGGCAGCAGGTGCCACAGCGCGTGCACGGCGAATAGCGTCGCGTAGAGGATCGCGATGCCGGCGCCGAGCATCGCGTTCGCGGTGAACTTGTAGCCGCGCGCGATCCTGAGCTCGCAAATGACCAGCAGTGCGCTGCCGGTGATCAGACCGATCGCGGCACGAACGGGCGGCGACACCCAGCCGTGGTCGACGGAGTATTTGAGGAAGTAGATCGCGGCGATGACCGTGGCGATACCGGCGATCCAGGAGAAGAGCTTTACGCCGACCAGCGACTCCCAGTCGATGCGCTGCCAGATGGGAGGCTGCGCGGGTGGACGGGGTGGTGGGGGTGGAGGCGGAGTGACCGGAGGCCGCGGTGGGCGCGGCGGCTCCTCGACACGCGCGGCCGCAGGTTGGGGCGTGGGCGGCGGCGCGGGCGGCTGGTAGATCGGGATGACCGGTTCGCGCTTCGGTTGCGGAGGAGGCGGTGGAGCGGCGGGCTTCAGCCCGCCGTCGGTTTCGTCGGGTTTCGGCGGGCTGAAGCCCGCAGCTCCACGAGCGTCGAGCTGCTCGCGTAGTAGCTTCACTTCCTTGCGAGACTTCACCGCGATCGTCAGCGCGATGACCGACACCACGAGCGCGATGAAAGTGGCCATAAATGAAAAGGGCGGGACCGAATCCCGCCCTCTAGATTACGCGGTTTCGCGATGCGCGAGGATTTTCTCGCGCCCCGTCAGGTACAGCAGCACGATCAGCACGACGAACGGCAGCAGCGACCAGAAGTCGCCCCAACCGTCGCCCAGCAGCGGATTGTTCTCCGCCCACGCGCCGATGCGTGCGTTGAACGGCTCCATGAACTTCACGCCGGCCATGAAGGCGATGATGATGCCGGCGATGGCGCCGCCCGCGATGTAGCCGGACGCCATCAGCACGCCCGGGCTCTTGTCGCCTTCAGCCACGAGCTGCTCTTCGGTCATCTGTTTGCCCGCGTGTTTTCGCGCGATCCAGCGATCCACCGCCCAGCGAACCAGTCCGCCGATCAGGATCGGCGACGACGACGAGAGCGGCAGGTAGACGCCGACCGCGAACGCGAGCGACGGGATGCCCGAGAGCTCGAGGACGATCGCGATCATCACGCCGAGCAGCACCAGCCCCCACGGCAGCTCGCCGCCGAGGATGCCTTTGATGATGTATGACATCAGCGTGGCTTTCGGCGCGTCGAACTTCTCGACTTTCTTTCCGCCGGGCAGCTCCTTGATCGTGCCGTTGATGCCGGGATCGACGTAGTAAACGGGCTTGCCGCTGTCGTCGACCAAGTACTTCTCCGCGTTGCCGCCGCTGGCGTCCTGACGGAACCAGACGTTGTACGTTTTCGTGTCGGCGGCGCCGGCGATGTTCGCGCCGGGCACTTCCTTGCCGTGCAGTTGATTCGTCGCCGCGAGCTCGCCCGGCTTCACACCGCCGCGGGAGATGCCGGCGGGCGCGGTGTCGACGGGCACGTAGACCGAGTACGCGTCGTTGAGCGAGAGGAGGATCGGCCCGAGCACGAGTGCCGAGGCCAGTGCGCCGATCAGGATGGCGATCTGCTGATACTTCGGCGTCCCGCCGACGAGGAATCCGGTCTTGAGGTCCTGCGAGGTCGTGCCGCCGTTCGACGACGCGATGCAGACGATCGCGCCGATCGACAGGGCGGTCACGAAGTAGTTGCTCCCTGTCCAACCGAGGACGACGAAGCAGAGACAGGTCAGCAGCAACGTGGCCACGGTCATGCCCGAGATCGGATTCGACGACGACCCGATCTCGCCCGTGAGGCGCGACGAGACGGTCACGAAGAGGAAGCCGAAGACGATGATCAGCAAGGCGGCGGCGATGCGCGCCGCGAAGCCCGTCCCGCCGACGTACAGCGGGTTGGCGAAGGCGATCACGACGATGAGGGCGATGATGCCGATCAGCACGATTTTCATCGAGAGATCGCGATCGGTGCGCGGCGTGGCCGCACTCGCTTCCGCGTTCTTCGACGACGACAGGTCGCGCATGCCGCCCTTGATGCCGTGCCAGATCACCGGCAGCGACCGGAACACGCTGATGATGCCGCCCGCGGCGACCGCACCGGCGCCGATGTAGAGGATGTACTCGTTGCGGATCTGGCCCGGACCCATGTCGCGGATGAGCGTCGTCGCCGGGGCGAGTGGCACGGTCAGCAGCGACCCGAAGTACTTGATCATCGGGATGAGCACGAGGTACGCGAGCACGCCGCCCGCGCACATGATCGCCGCGATGCGCGGTCCGATGATGTAGCCGACGCCGAGGAGCTCGGGGCTCACTTCGACGGAGACTGAGGCGGCGTTGAAGTGACCGCCGAAGATTTTGGTGGGCGCGTCTTTCCAGGTCCGGAACGCGACCATGGCCGTCTTGTAAACGAGGCCGATGCCGAAGCCGGTGAAGATGGTCTTCGCGCTGGTCCCCGCGCCGCCGAGCGCCTCCTGCTCCCGCCGCGCCGCCTCGGATGCCGCAGCGCGCGACTCATCGCTCGCTCCCGCCTTCAGCACCTCCGCGCACGCCGTCCCCTCGGGGTATTTGAGGATGCCGTGCTGCGCGACGATGAGCGCCCGCCGCAGCGGAATCATCATCAGGATGCCGAGCAGGCCGCCGAGCACGGCCACGAGCATCACCCGGCCGATCTCGAGATCGAAGCCGAGGATGAGGATGGCGGGCATGGTCACGCCGACACCGAAGGCGATCGACTCGCCCGCGGAGCCCGCGGTCTGCACGATGTTGTTCTCGAGGATCGTGGCGTTGCGCGCGCCCATCTTCGACAGAATGCGGAAGAGCGTGATGGAGATGACGGCCACGGGGATGGATGCACTGACCGTCAGTCCGACCTTGAGGACGAGGTACAGCGACGACGCCCCGAAGATCATCCCCAGGATCGTGCCGACGATCACGGCCCGGGGTGTGAATTCGCGCAACGGCGGATTTTCGTCAGCGATGTACGGCGTGAACGGCACCGGTCCGTCCGGCTGGAACCCGACCCGATCCGGATGCCCTTGCGGAACAACACTCATGCAGGTCTCCCTCTATGCAAAGTGTCGTGATTGTAGCCGCAACTTCTGGAACACCTCGCCCGGATCGTCGCAGCGGACGCCGTCCAGCATCCGTAACGGGGCGAGGCCGGTGAGACAGCCGGTGAGGAATGCACCGGCGTGGATCTCTGCGATCGACGGCGCGCGCAACTCGACGTCCATACCGCGATCGAGTACCCACCGGCGCACGATTCCGGGGAGGATGCCTTCGCCTGCCGTGATCAGAGTCCTGCCGCGGACGGCGAAGACGTTGGTCGCCGTCCCTTCGAGCACGTTGCCGTTCGCGTCGAGGAAGAATCCCTCGTTCGCGTTTTGCGCGGCCGCGCGGCGCAGACCGATTGCGCAGGCCGCGTACGACGTCAGTTTGTGCTCGGGCAGCGACCTGCTGATGTTCAGCGTCACCGCGCGCGCGTCCGTGCGACGCTGCATCGTCAGCGGCGGGATGGGGATCGCGCTCGCATGCAGTAGCCAGCGATCGGCTTCGAGGTAGAGACAGCGCACCGCTTCGCCGGTCGCCGCTTTCGCGACTTCCGCGGTGAACGCGTTGCGATCGGGAAGCGGAAAGCCGAGCGCCGCCGCCGACGCAGCCATGCGAGCAAAGTGCGCGTCGGCATCGATCGCGCGTTCGTTGACGACGAGCATCGTCTCGAAGAGTCCCATGCCGTGAGCGACGGCGGGCGAGGTCACGGCGATGTCGATGGCCCACCTCCGAGGAATTGAAAGAACGGCGCGGCCTTGGCGCGACACTCGTCGTCCTCGGCCTCGGGATCGGAGTCCCAGACGATGCCTCCGCCGGCGTGATAGCGCACCGACCGTTCCGTTACGACCGCGGTCCGGATCGCGACGCTGAGCTCCGCGCCGGTCGCATCGATCCAGCCGATAGCGCCGCAGTAGACGCCGCGGGGCACCGGCTCGAGCTCGCGAATGAGCTGCACCGCCGCGCGCTTCGGCGCGCCGGTGATCGACGCCGCGGGCGAGAGCGCCGCCAGCACGTCCGCGACGCTGGCGCCCTCGAGGCCGTCCGCGCGAACCGTCGACTCGAGGTGATGTACGTAGTCGAGCGTGCGTATGACGCGATACTCGGGGACGGACACGCGTCCCGGCGGCGCGACCTTGCCGAAGTCGTTGCGCACGACGTCGACGATCATCAGATGTTCGGCCTCGTCCTTCGCGCTGGCGAGTAGTGCGGCGATCTCCGCGACATGGTTCCCTTCGCGCCGGACAGTGCCTTTGATCGGCATCGAGGTCGCGACCCCGCTCGCGCGATCGAATCGCAGCATGACCTCGGGCGACGCGCTCACGACGTCCCATCCGTCGCCACGGATCAGCGCCGCGCACTGCGGCGGATGCGGCGCCGTGAGCGCGACGTACAACTCTCCCGCGTCAACGCGCACGTCCGCTTCGAACACGCGTGTGAGATTGACCTGGTAGACGTCCCCATCGCGAATGCACTGCCGGATGCGCTCGACGAGCTTCCGATGCAAGCCCCCGCCGAGGGAGTCGCGAACCGTCGCCGTGTACGGTCGCGTCACCCGAGGAAGCTCAGGCGCGTCCGCTCGCTCACGCCACGCGAAAAACGCGGCCGGCTCCGGCGGCTGCACGTCGCGCGGCACAGCGTTTTCTTCCGAGGCCAGCGCCTCGTAGGAGATGAACCCTTCCCACCGCCCATCTCCCGCATCGCGCTCGAGCTCCGCCACAAACGCCTTCCAGTCTCGCGCCTGCGCCCACTCGAGCGTCCGCGGCATAGGTCCCATACGGCCCATACGTACTACGCCACACGCTCCCGCGCGAACCGCAAATAGCGCCCCGTGATCGACTGCTCGTTCGCCGCGATCTCCTCGGGCGTGCCTACCGCGACCACCTCGCCGCCCTGGTCGCCGCCGTCCGGACCGAGGTCGATGACCCAGTCCGACTGCTCGATGAGCTGCGTGTTGTGCTCGATCACCAGGACCGAGTTGCCGCGGTCGATGAGATCGCGGAACGTGCCGATCAGCACCTGTACGTCGCTCGCGGCCAGGCCGGTAGTCGGCTCATCGAAGAGGAACAGCCGCGGCTTGTCGCTCTTCGCCGCACTCTCGGCGAGGAACGACGCGAGCTTCAGTCGCTGAGCTTCGCCGCCCGAGAGCGAGTCGGTCGACTGGCCGAGTCGCAGGTAGCCGAGGCCGACGGAGCGTAGCGCGTCGAGCCGCTTGAGCAGCGCGCGCCGTGCAACGAAGAACTTCGACGCCTCGTCCACGGTCATCTGCAGGATCTCGTTCACGTTCTTTCCCCTGAACGTGACCTTCATGACCTGCTCGCCGAAGCGGCGCCCGTCGCACTTCTCGCACACGACCTCGACGTCGGCGAGGAACTGCATGTCGATCGTCACCACCCCCGCGCCCTGACAGATCTCGCAGCGTCCGCCCTCGGTGTTGAACGAGAACATCCCCGCGGTGACGCCGTGCAGCTTCGCGCCCGTCGTTTCCGCGAGCAGCTTGCGGACTTCGTCCCACGCCTTGATGTACGTCGCCGGGTTCGATCGCGAGGAGCGGCCGATCGGCGACTGATCGACGAACTCCATGTCGTAAACCAGCTCCGTCCCCTCGAGGCGATCGACTTTGCCCGTGTCCAGTCCGGCCACGCCGCGCACGTCGCGGCGATAGCGGTTGAACAGGCAGTTGCGAATCAGCGTCGACTTGCCGGAGCCCGACACGCCTGTCACAGCGACGAGCCTGCCCAATGGGATGTCGACCGTCACGCCGCGCAGGTTGTTCTGCCGGGCGTTGACGATGCGCAGCGCGCCCGCGTCGTTCGTCTCCTGTGGAGCGGCGCCCGCTTCGGGCGCCGTCCGGCGGCCGGGAGCGGCCGCCGCTCCACTGTAGATGACCTCTCCCCCGTACTCCCCCGCGCCCGGCCCCATCTCCACGTGGTAATCGGCGCCGGCGATGATGGTCGGGTCGTGCTCCACGACGATCACCGTGTTGCCCGCATTCTTCAGGCGGCGCAGCACCGCCAACAGGCGCTCGGAGTCGCGGGCGTGCAGTCCCACGGTCGGCTCGTCGATGACGTACATCGTCTCGGTGAGCGACGATCCGAGGGCGGCGGCGAGGTTGATGCGCTGCGACTCGCCGCCGGACAGCGTGCGCGTCTGGCGGTCGAGTGTCAGGTACGACAGCCCCACCTCGTCCAGATACACGAGACGATTCACGATCTCGCGGCGGAGGTGTCCCGCCAGCGCCTCCTCGTGCTTCGACATCGGCAGGTACTCCCAGAAACGGCGCGCGGTTTTCACGTCCATGCCGAAGAGCTGGCCGACCGTGAGGTCGCGGAACTTCACGTTGTCGACGACGTTCTTCAGCCGCGACCCGCGGCATTCCGGACAGGTGTCATAGCTACGGTACTTGGCCAGCTTCACCCGCACGTGGATCTTGTACTTCTTCGTCTCGAGCCAGTCGAAGAAGCCTTTGATGCCGTACCACTTGCCCCGGCCGTTATAGAGCAGCTCCCACTCCGCCTCGGACAGCTCCTTGATGGGGACGTCGAGGCGCAGCTTGTACTTGGCCGAGGCTTTCTTCAGGTCGTCGTAGCTGTCCTCGTAGCCGGGCGAGTTCCACGGTGCAACCGGCATCTCGTCGAGACGCAGATCGCGGTTCGGAATCACTTTCTCGATGTCGATGCCGATGATCCGGCCGTAGCCCTGGCAGTGCGTGCATGCGCCGAGGGGTGAGTTGAAAGAGAACATGTGAGGCGTGGGCTCGAGGAATTCGTTACCGCACTTGTTGCACGCAAAGTGTGATGTAAAGCGATGCGATAACCACTCACCATTTTGCTCTTCGAGAACGTTGACGGTGCCCTTCGACACCTCGAAGGCCTGCTCGATGGCCTCGGTGATCTGATTCCGGCGCTCCCCTTCGATACGCAAGCGGGTAATGACCATTTCGAACGAGGTCGCGCCTTTCGTGTCCAGCTCGTTGAGGTCATGCACCTCGCCGTTCTTCCAGACCCGGTAGAAACCGGCCTTCACGAGTTGCTCGACGACGATGTCGCAGTGCGAGGCGTCGAAGAACACCGGCGCGAGGACCACCGCGCGACGCCCGTTCAGCGTCTCGAGGATCTGCGTGGTGATCGAGTCCGGGTTCTCTTTGCGCACCGTGACCGCGCAGTCCGGACACCACGTCTCGCCGCAGTAGGTCATGAACAGGCGGATGTGATCGGCGAGCTCGGTAGCCGTGGCCACGGTCGAGCGGGCGTTCTTGACCGAGTTCTTCTGCTCGATGGCGATGGCCGGGAGGATGCCGTCGATGGCATCGACGTCCGGCCGGTCGATGCGCTCGAGGAACTGGCGCAGGTACGTCGACATGGACTCCACGAATCGCCGCTGACCCTCGGCGTACAGCGTGTTGAACGCGAGTGAAGACTTGCCCGACCCGGACGGACCGGTCACGACCGTGAGCTGCCGCTGCGGGATGTCGACCGTGACGTTCTTCAGGTTATGAGTCCGCGCGCCGCGGATGGAAATGGTCCGAAAGGGCATAACAGAGGTGAAACACCTTAGGCGTGGCCCGTCATCCCGTGCGGGACGCGTTTATCTTCGAAACACGCAGCTTCTGGCAGCGGCGATCGTGTTCGTGGGCGTGAATGTCGTCCCGATGGACAGCGAGCGCGTCCTCACAGGACAGACTGTGGTCGTCGAGGACGCCCGCGTCACCGCGATCGGACCGGTCGACGCGGTGCCGGTCCCGGCAGGCGCTCGCGTGATCTACGGCAACGGCCGCTGGCTCGTCCCCGGCCTCGTCGACATGCACGTGCATATCATCGCCGGCGACTTGCCGAAGTACCTCGAGCATGGCGTGACGACGGTGCGCGACCTCGCGGGCCTGGACAGCGTGCTCGCGGTCAAGAGTCGCGGCGAGGGTCCGCGGATCTTCGTCGCCAGCAAGTTGCTGACGGGGCCGAATCCTGGCAATCCTTTCTTCTCGCGGCCGGTGACGCGCGTGCAGGATGCAGCGGCCGCTGTCGACGAGCAGCTCGCCCGCGGCTGCGACTCGATCAAGGTCTACGAAGGGCTCTCGCGGGAGGTCTACGACGCGATCGTCACTGCTGCGCACGCGCGCGGTGTGCAGGTGTCGGGTCACGTGACGGGTAACGTACCGCTCGACCACGCGATGGCGATGCAGGATTCGATCGAGCATCTCTCCGGCTATCCGCTCACCGGCGACCTGAGCATGCTCGCCGCCGCGTCGCGCGAGTCGGGAGTGTGGAACTGCCCGACCATGGTCGTGTTCCGCGACCATGTGACGCGGGACATGCCCGCGGCGCAGCGCGCGCAACTCCTCGGCGCGCGGCGCGCTCTCGTCGCCGCGCTGCGCGCTCTCGTCGCCGCGCTGGACGCCGCGGGGGCGCGCATCCTCGCCGGCACGGATGGCGGCTATCTCGTCCCGGCCGGCGCGTCGCTTCACGACGAGCTCGCGGAGCTGCGCGCCGCTGGCCTGACCAACTACGAAGTGCTGCGCGTCGCCACCCGCTCGGCCGGCGAATACCTCGGCGATCCCGGAATCGGCGTGATCGCGCCCGGTGCGCACGCCGACCTCGTCCTCGTCGCCGCGAACCCGCTCGAGAACCTCACCGCGCTGCGCCGTCCGGCGGGGGTGATGCTGCGCGGCCAGTGGATCAGCTACGCGAAGCGCCGCTCCGCGCGGAACTGATGGCGCGGTAGTGCTCGAGACGTCGACCTCCCCCGCGTCCGACGCGACGCGGACATCGCTCAGATCCGGATGCCGTGGCGGTGGTAGAAGTTGTAGCTGCCGAGGCGGGAGCGGAGCTTGTCGACGACTTCCTGGGGGATGCGCACTTCGTCAGCGGACGCGTTCATCTCCACCTGGCGGACGTTCTTCGCGCCGGGGATCACCGTCGAGACGGCGTCGTTCGCGAGCGTGAAGCGCAGCGCGCCTTCGGCCAGCGAGCGCGCAGTGCCGCCGATGATCGACTTCGCCTCGTCGACGCGCGTCAGCACTTCCTCGAGGCGCCGCGGCGTGAGGAAGTTCTGGCGCACGTCGTCTTTCGCGAAGACCGTGTCCGGGCGGAACTTGCCGCTGAGCAGCCCTGACGCGAGCGGCACGCGCACGACGATGCCGTAGCCTTTTTCCTTCGCCAGCGGGAAGAGCTCGTCCGCCGGCGCCTGATTGAGGACGTTGTAGAGCACCTGCAGCGCGTAGCCCCATCCATTGCGGATGATCTCGATCCCTTCGTCGGGCGTGGTGACGGAGATGCCCCAGAAGCGGATTTTGCCGACTTCCTGAAGGCGGTCCATGGCCTCGTGGATGTCGTCGCGCCCCAGCTCGTCGAGGGTCGGGTTGTGCAGTTGATAGAGGTCGATGTAGTCCGTGCGCAGCCGTTTCAGCGAGCCGTCGACCGCGTGCGAGATGTGCGCCCGGGAGAAGTCCTTGCGCGCCCGCCCTTCGGGCTCGCGCACGACGCCGACCTTCGTGGCGATGACCACGTCCTGCCGCCGCCGCGAGAGCACGATGCCGAGAAGCGACTCGCTGCGGCCGAAGCCGTAGGAATCGGCGGTGTCGAAGAACGTGACGCCGAGCTCCCGCGCGCGGCGGATCGCCGCCAGCGAGTCGTCATCGTTCGTCCGTCCCCAGCCGAGGGGCGTCCCGCCGGCATCAGCGGCGCCGCCGATGGCCCAGCCGCCGAAGCCGATCTCCGAGACCGTGATGCCGGTGTTTCCGAGCTTCCGGTAGTGCACGGGTTGACTATAACCGGAGCTGCCGCACTTCTTTGATGGCTGGATTGACGGTCAACGCCGTCATCGCCTGCTCGGTGAGCGGCGAATCGGTGGTGACGATGGCCATGGCCGTGCCGCCGCTGGCGTTGCGGGCCAGGTTGTACTCGGCGATGTTCACCTCGTGGTCGCCGAGGGTGGTGCCGACGCGGCCGACGACGCCGGGGACGTCTTTATTGAGGATGTAGAGGATGTCCCCCTTGGGCTCGAACTCCACGCGGAAGTTGTTCACCGACACCACGCGCTGGTTCTTTTCATGGAACACCGTCCCGGAGACACAGGTCTCCTCGGACGGCGTCGACGCGCGGAACGTGATCATGTTCGCGTAGTCGCGGGGCACCGGATGCGTCGTCGAGCTGATGGCGATGCCGCGCGTTTCGGCGATCTGCTGCGCGTTCACGAAATTCACCGACTCGGCGAGATGTGGCGCGAGCAGGCCTTTCAGCGAGGCCACGGATAGGATCTTCGTCAGCCGCTCGTTCACGCCCCAGAGCTCGATGGCGGCGCGGTTCACCGGGCCGTTCATGAGCTGCGATGCGAGCGCACCGAGCTTCTCGGCGAGATTGATCAGCGGCGCGGCGTCGGCGTCGGAGACGCCTTCGAACGGGAGGTTCACCGCCGAGACGAAGATCGATCCGCGCAACGCCTCAACGACCATCTCCGCGGTCTGTACGGCGACACGGTCCTGGGCCTCGATCGTGTTCGCGCCGATGTGCGGCGACAGGATGATGTTCTTCGCGTTCAGCAAGGGGTGATCCGGGGCCGGTGGCTCGTCCTCGTACACGTCGATCGCCGCGCCGCGGAGCTTTCCACCATTGAGCGCGTCGGCGAGGGCCTGCTCCTGCCAGATGCCGCCGCGTGCTATGTTGAGGGCGATCGCGCCGTCCTTCATCTTCGCGATCTCGCCCGCGCCGATCATGCCCCGCGTCTCGTCGGTCAGCGGGGTGTGCACGGTGATGACGTCGGATTGCGCGAGGAGCTGATCGAGCGTCACCCGCGTCGCGCCGTGACGCTCGAACACCGAGTCCGCGATGTACGGGTCGTATGCGACGACGCGCATGCCGAAGCCGCGCGCGCGTGCCGTGACCCGCGTGCCGATGCGTCCCAGTCCGATGATGCCGAGGGTCTTGGCTTCGAGCTCGATGCCCATGAACTTCGAGCGCTTCCACTCCCCGCGCTTCACGCTCGCATGGGCCTCGGGGATGTTGCGGCAGAACGCGAGCAGCATGGCCATCGTGTGCTCGGTGGCGGACATAATGTTGGCCGTCGGCGCATTGATGACCAGGATGCCGCGACACGTGCACGCATCGACGTCGACGTTGTCCAGCCCCACGCCCGCGCGCCCGATGACCCGCAGCCGATTACCCGCATTCACCAGCTCCTCGGTCACGGCCGTGCCGCTGCGGGTGATCAGCGCATCCGACTCCGCGACGGCGGCCAGCAGGTCTACTCCTTTGAGGCCGGCGCGATAGTCCAGCTCCACGTCGCTGGTGTTGCGCAGGAGATCCAGACCGGAGTCGGCGAGGGTGTCGGTGACGAGGACGCGATGCATGCCGCGTATCCTACCTTCCATGCGACGAGCCGTCCTGCTCCTGCTCCTCACCGTTGCGTGCGCCACGTCGCGCACGCCCGACGTGCGCGACGCGCAGCGCGCGTGGATGGATGCGCTCAACTTGCTCGACGAGCCGCGCATCGTCGACGCATTCGCCGACGACGCGACAGCGTTCTTCCCGGTGGTGAAGGCGGAGCGCCTCGACGGGAAGGCTGCGATCGCTGCCGTTTTTCACGATTACGTCGCGGGATCGAAGAAGACGAACATCGTGCCCGAGGACCTGCAGGTGCAGCAGACCGGCAATGTCGCGGTCGTGACCTTCAACGTGCACAACCCCAGTGCGGTTTCCCGGCGAACGTTCGTGTGGCGCTACGCGGGCGGGTGGTGGAGCATCGTGCACATGCACGCGTCGAACAAATAGGACCTATAGGTCTCATAGGTCCTATACGTCCCATAGGTCCTACGCCCGCGTGACCTCGCCTAAAACATCCAGCATGGCCTCGAGATCCGCCACCGGAATGTCCCCCATGTGCCCGATGCGGAAGGTCGTGTCTTTCCAGATGCCGTAGCCGCCGCCGAGGGTGAAGCCGCGCTTTTTCATCTCGGCGCGGATGGTGTCGGGCGGGAGGACCGGCGCGACCGCGGTCACGCTGTTCGACGCGAACTCCGGATCCGACGCGAGCTTCGCGTAGCGCGCGATGCGCTGATGGGTGAGCTCGCGCATCCTGCGATGGCGCTCGAAACGCGCGGCCAGGCTTTCACCGCGGAGAATGTGCTCGAGCTGTGCGCCGAGCGCGTAAAAGTGCGGAATCGACGGCGTCGACGGCACGCTATCCTCGTCGGCCTTGTCTTTGTAGGCGACGAAGTCGAAGTACGTGCCGCGATAGGGATGCTTCTTCGCCCGCGCGAGCGCGGCATCGGACACGGCCACGACGGTGATGCCCGGCGGCAGGGCGATGCACTTCTGCACCGAGGCCATGCACACGTCGACGCCCCAGCGGTCGAACTCCACAGGGATGCCGCCGAGGGAGGAGACGGCGTCGACGAGGACGAGCGCGTCGGGAGCTTCCTCGCGAATCACCGCTGCCAGCTCGCCGACGTCGTTCGTAATGCCGGTCGACGTCTCGTTGTGCGTGATCGTGACCGCGTCGTAGTGCGCGCGGTGATGGCGCGCCAGATGATCGGCCAGTTCCTCGGCGTTGACGGCCTTGCCCCAGCCGGCGTCGAGGCGATCGACTTCGTAGCCCAGCGACTCGGCGATGTTGTACCAGCGCTCCGAGAACGCGCCGCAGGTGGTTACGAGCACGCGCCGCGCGACGCAGTTCTCCAGGGCCGCCTGCATCACGCCCGTGCCCGACGCCGTCATCACGAATGTCGTCTGCGACGTGCCGAACAGCTCCTTGAGATCGATGTTGATGCGGCCGAAGAGCTCTTTGAACTCGCTGCTGCGGTGGCCGATCATCGGCCGGGTCATCTCCGCCAGAATCTCGGGACGCACCCAGGTGGGGCCGGGGACGAAGTACTTCGCGTTTTCGGTCATCACGGCAAAAGGTACGGTAGCACGGCTCTCATCGTCGGTTCGGTGATGTACACGTCCGAGCCGTCGCGCACGCGCTCGCGCACGGCCACGCCGCCAAAGCCGATGAAAAGATCGACCGCGGGCTTCGTCTCGAGGTCGGTGATTCCATCGCCGACGAACGCGGATTTGCCTTTCGCGCGTGTCAGCACCGCGCGCACGACGAGCTCCTTTCCGCCCGAGCGCGCGAGCATCGAGCGGCGGTCGAAGTCTTCGTACTGTCCGTCCGCGTCGAACTTCAGCGACACGGCGTGCACGGCACGTGACGCGATGTTGAGCTTCTCCGCGAGAGGCGCGATCGCCTGCGTGATTCCGGCCGTCACGAGATGCACATCGACGCCCGCCTGCTGCAGCGCTGCGATCGTCTCCTCGACACCGTCGACCATCGACGTGAGATAGCGCTCGCTGAGCGCGCGGACGTCGTCGAGCGTCGGCTGGATGATCTCCAGCCGTTTCCCGTACACCTCATCGACGGAGATCTCGCCGTTCATCGCCGCCTCGGTCAGGCGCACGATCTCCGGATTGCCGTTGGCGAGGACGTCGATGCCTTCGATCGCGACCAGGGTCGAGTCGACGTCGAAGAAGACGAAGCGATACTTCATCATCAGATCAGCTTCACCAGGTCGGCGAAGCGCTCCAGGAAGTGGTCGGGGCTCGCGTCGACGAGTTGCTCGCGGGTCGAGGATCCGGTCGCCACGACCGCGACGTCGACGCCGCAGTTGCGCGCGGCGCGCACGTCGATGGGCATGTCGCCGACGAAGAGCGTCTCCTCCGGCGTCGCCTCGACCGACTCCAGCGTGACCAGCAGATGCCGCGCTTCCGGCTTGCGCGCACCCGCGACGTCCGGTCCCACGATGGCCCGGAAGTAGCGCGAGAGCTCTAGGAAATCGAGGATCTTCTTTGAGAACACGGTCGGCTTGTTCGTGCAGACGGCCATGGCTACCCCGCGGGTCGCGAGCTGCTCGAGCGTGGCCTCGACGTCCTCGAGCACTTTCGACTCCTGGCAGCACACTTCGTCGTAGCGCGACTCGAAGGCGTCTTTCGCGCCGAGGGGGACGGCGCCGCCGTCAAAGGCGCGCTCGAGCAGCTTCTCGACGCCATCGCCGACCAGTCCGCGGATGCGCGATGCGCTGAGGTCGTCCAGACCCTCCGATCGCCGCGCGTGATTCACCGCCTCGGCCAGAGCGGCGTACGAATCGACCAGCGTGCCATCGAGATCGAAGAGCACAGCCTTGTAGCGGCTGCTCATGGGCACTGGATTCTATCGGGATTCGCGGCGAGCTCTTCGAACGCACCTCCATGCGCGCGTTTCGCGTTTTGCAACCGCGACCGGAATGCCGCACCCGTATCCTCGTTGTCCTCGACATGCGCAAGCTGCTGGTGATCCTGCTCTTTGCCTTCTCCGCCACCGCGCAGGAGATCGCGATCCGCGTCGATCCCCTCGGTGATACCGACGCGGGCGTCGTCACCCGGGTCACGTTTCGTTTCCTGCACGGGCTGGACGCCTCGCCGGACGCGGCGCTGTCGATCCAGGGATCGTTCCTTCAGGACGGACGGGTCATCCGCAACTTCCGCTACCGCATCCCCGACGACCGCCCGTTGAAGATCTCGACGGTGCAGACCTTCCCCGCGGGCAACCTCGACGTGGAAGTGCGCCTGATGCAGGAAAACCAGGGGGGCGAGGCGCTGGTGCTGCACACCGTGCAGTCCGACACGCTGATCCTCGAGCGGACCGGCAAGCCGTACGTCGCCAGCGGCGACGACGGCGCGGAGGCGGTGTTCGCGGAGGGCGTGCTGCCGGAGAAAGCGGGCGCGGTGATGATCCTGCCGCCGCAGCGCGACGTCGCGCCGAACCTCTTCATCATCAACGTCGACGTCCAGCCGCCGGTGACGCGCGTCGAGTTCTTCGTCGAGGGGAAGAAGATCATCGCCCGCAACGCGCCGCCGTATCGCGCGGAGCTCGACCTGGGCAAGCTCCCGAAGCGCGTCGAAGTGCGTGCGGTCGGCTATGACCGGCAGGGCCGCTACGTCGACGCCGACGCGTTCGTCGTTAACGAGCGCGACACGCCTCTCGAGGTGAAGATCACGCGCACGGAGACGCCCGACGGCGTGTCGCACTTCAAGCTGAGCGTGATGAATCCGAAGGGCACCAACCTTCGCAACATCGCGCTGTTCGCGGGCGACAAGAAGCTGATCGAGTGGGACACGCCGCCGTATGCGCTGGATCTGCCCACGACGTCGCTGCAGGGCGTGCAGTTCGTGCGGGCACAGGCGATCGACGAGACGGGCTACGAAGCCTCAGACCTGCTCTTCCTCGACGGCCAGCGCTTCATGGAAGAGGTGGAGGTGAACCTCGTCGAACTGCCCGTGTCGGTGAGCGACCGCAGCGGCGCGCCGATCTCCGACCTGCAGATGAAGGATTTCACCGTCCTCGAGAACGGCAACGCGCAGAAGCTCGCGAACTTCAACTTCGCCGCGGACCTGCCGATCTCGGTCGGGGTGCTCATCGATCACTCCACGAGCATGGAGAAGCGCATCGACGATGCGAAGACCGCCGCGATCGGGTTCTTCCGCCGCACGATCCGCAAGAACGACCGCGCGTTCGTCGCGCCCTTCTCCAGCGATCCCGCGCGCAACGTGTCGTTCGTGTCGGAAGCGAGCACGCTCGAGTTGCAGGTGAACGCGATTCCGAAGCCGTCCGGCAACACCGCGCTCTACGACGCCATCGTGACCGGTCTGTACAAGTTCCGGAATGTCCAGGGACGCAAGGCCCTGATCATCCTTACCGACGGCGAGGACACCAGCTCGCGCCTGACCTGGAACGACATGCTCGCGTACGCCCGCGCCTCGCGTGTGCCGCTGTACTTCATCGGTATCGGCCACCTCATCGCCAACGGGCCGATGAAGACGCTGGCCGCGGAGACGGGCGGCGTGGCGTACTTCGTCCGCAGCACGAAAGACCTCGACGCGACGTACGCAGAGCTGGAGAAGGACCTGCGCACGCAGTATCTCCTCGGCTACTACACCCAGACCACCAAGAACGATCAGGCGTACCGCACGATCGAAGTGAAAGTCGACCGGCCCGATGCGAAAGCTCGCACTATCCGCGGTTTTATCCCTTAGCGCTGCCGCATACGGCGCCGACCTGCGTCCGGTGAGCGATCCGAAGCTCATCGCGCGCGTGTTCCCGTCCGCGGCGAAGGTGCGGCTGGTGAACGTCTGGGCGACGTGGTGCGCGCCGTGTGTCGCGGAGATGGCCGATCTGCGCGCCGTCGACGACGCGTTCGGCACCGAGCTGGCCATCATCGGCGTCTCGCTCGACGACATGATCCCGGACACGAAGCCCGTGCAGGTGAAGACCTTCCTCGACAAACAGAAGGTCGCCTGGCCCAACATCTATTACACCGGCAACCCCGATGCCCTCGGCGATCACTACGACTTCGACGGGCAGATCCCACTGACCATCCTCTACGACGCCCGCGGCAAGGAGCTGTGGCGGACGCAGGGAACCATCAAGAAAGACGACATGATCGCGCACGTGCGCGAGATCGTGAGGAGGACGAAATGAAGAAGATGCTCGCAGTGGCCCTGGTCCTCATCGCCGCACCGTTGTTCGCCGGCGAGGAGCTCGCCGCGGGCGTGAAGGCGCCGGCCTTCTCGCTCGTGAACGCGGTCGACGGCAAGACCGTCGCGATGAAGCCCGACGACGGAAACATGAAGGTGGTGGTTTTCACCTGCAACCAGTGCCCGTACGCGAAGGCGTTCGAGCCGCGCATCATCGAGATTGCCAACAAGTGGGGTCCGCGAGGCGTGCGCTTCTACGCCGTCGACTCGAACGACGATGCGAAGTTCGCCGAAGAGACCCTGCCCAACATGAAGAAGCGCGCCGAGGAGAAGGAGTACCCGTTCCCGTACCTGAAGGATGGGGACAGCGCGATCGCCCGCGCGTACGGCGCCCGCGTGACGCCGCACGTCTTCGTCGTGGACGGCTCGGGCGTGATTCGCTACCGCGGCTATGTCGACGATCAGGCGGACCCGCAGAAGCGCACGACCACAGGGCTGACCGACGCTCTGGGCGCGCTCCTCAACGGGCGGGATGTGGCCAACGCGGAGACGCGGGCGTTCGGGTGCACGATCAAGTTCAAAGGCTGATGGCGGCTATAGGACCTATAGGACGTATGGGACCTATAGGACCTATAGCTCACGACGTGATGCGCGCGTATGTGCTCCGCAGCATCGTCACGCGCTTCACGTAGTTTCGCGTTTCCTGGAAGGGGATCGATTCCAGGAATTCGTCCGTCGGTTTGCCGGGGGCGGCGCGGCGCCATTTGAGGACGTTGCCCTGGCCGGCGTTGTACGACGCGACCGCGAAGTGGGTGTTGCCGCGGAACATGTCGATGAGCATGCGCAGGTGGTAGGTGCCGAGGCGGATGTTGACGTCTGGGGTCTCGAGGCGCTTGACGGCGAAGGGGATGCGCATGCGCCGCGCGTGCTCGCTGGCCGTGGGCGGCATGAGCTGCATCAGACCCGTCGCGCCGACGCGTGACCGCGCCTTCGGGTTGTAGTAGCTCTCCTGGAGAATCAGGCCGCGCACGAGGTTCGGATCGAGCTTGCGCTCCTTCGCGTACTCCTCGATCTCCTCGCCGTACTTGAGCGGGTAGTACATCTTGAAAAAGTACGGCGGCACCGAGTCCTGCTCCACCGTCGCGAGCTGCGGCCAGGCCTTGCGCAGCTCCGTGTACATCAGCAACTGGTTGCCGGCGGAGTGGTAGAAGTCGGCCATGATCGCGTGCGCGAAGCGCTGGTTCTCGCGCTTCACGTTCTTGCGCGCCTCGAGGAATGCCTCGCGCATCGAGGAGAGAGCGCTGAGCTCGTACGCCAGCTCGAGCTCTTTCGGCATCTCCTTCTGCGCCAGCTCGCGCCAGTCGGGTCCCCCGCGTTTGAGCGGATTGCCGCCCTTCGCGCCGCCGCGTTTCGCGCCGCGGTTGATGGCGTGCTGCGCGTAGAGGTCCTCGTACGGCGCGTCGGCGAGCTTCTGATAGATCGCGCGCGCCGCCTCCTTCTGGCCCTGCCGGTCGAGCGAGCGCGCGTACCAGTACTCCGACTGCCGGCGCACGTTCGGATGGGTGTAGGTGTCGGCGATGAAGCGGAAGTGCTTCTTCGCGCCATTGAGATCGCCGCGCGCGTACATCGCCCAGCCGCGATCCCAGAAGTGCTGCAGCGCCGGATCGGCCGACGGTTCGAGCTTGATGATCTGCGGGACGAGCTCCATCACGTACGCGTCCTGGTTCTTCGACGCGGCCCGGTTGATCAGCGAGTTCAGCGTCTCGACGCGCAGGTCGGCCGAGAGCTGCGGAAGCATGAGCAGGTCCTTGAGGCGCTCGCTGGCGAGGCGGTCGTACTCATCCTTCTTTTTCTTCTTCGCCAGGTCGATCAGCTTCACCTGCCGGAAGACGGTCTGGTATTTCGGCTTCGTGACCGTGCGCCGCTTCTTCCCTTTCCCGACGCGCTGCTTGACGGTGCCGACCTTCTTCCGCTCTTTCACCGTCTTGATGATCTCGGGATTGATCGACGCGGCGACGATCGCGTAGTTCTTCGCCCCGTAATGCAGCGCGGGGATGGCGTACTTGAACGGCCCCGAGGTCAGCGGCTCGAGGACTTTGTTCGAGTCTTCGTAGCGGCGCATCCGGTGGAGGGTGATGCCGCGCTGCACCTGAATCGCGGGCTTGAGGTGCGGCGCACTGCGGTCCAGTGCATCGAGCTCGAGGAGCGCGTCCTGAGGCTTCTCGCCCCCGGAGAGCGCGGTCGCACGCTCGAGGCGCTCCGACGGGGACAGCGGATAGGGCGCGGTGTCCGGCAATCCTGTCAGCGCGCGTACGAGCCGGCCTGCTTCTTTGGCCTCTTTCGACGCCGGACTGTCGATCAGCACCATTCGCGCGTTGAACAGAGCGGCCGAGGGGTCGCCGGCGCGCAGGCGCGCCATCGCGGCCTGGAGACGCGCGCTGGCGGCGACTTCTGGCACGTCCGCGCGACGCGCAACGTCGGCGTAGACCTCCGCGCCGCGCTCGAAGTCTCCGGCGGTCTCGTACAGCGACGCGAGGTTGAAGCCGACGTCGTTGCGATAGACCATCCGCGGCTCACGCCGCCAGAGCTGCGCTAGAGTGACCCGCGCCGCGACGGAGTTGCCGGTGAGCTGATGGCCGTTGGCGAGGTAGTAGAGACGGTACTCCTCGACCGCGCGCGGCCCGAACGAGAACGAGCCGAACTGCTTGACCGCTTCGGCGCCGTCGTCGCGCTGCAAAGCGGCCGTGCCGGCCGCGTACGACTCCTGCAGCTTCTCGAGATCCGGCGGCGCCTCGGCCTTCGACGGCTGCTCCTCTTCGACGACGTTTTCGCGTTCGCGCACTCCGTCCCTCGTCAGGACGAGGGTGACGCCGCCCCCGATGAGCAGCACGACGGCGATGGTCGCCGCTATCCAGCGGCGGCGGACAAACTGCAGCACAGCCGGTTACATTACAAACCTAATGCCTCGGCTCTCCCATCCGCGAGAATGCGCACCAGTTCGTCGTAAAAGTAGTTCGACACTTTGCGCACCTCATCGGCAATGCGCTCGTCGTACATCTGCCGGCTGCGGTCGATGTCTTCCTTGAGCCGCTCGTAGAGATCGTTGCTGCGACGGCCCTGCTCGACCTTCGATTCGTTGTAGAGCTTGATCTCGGAAACGAGCAGCCGCGCGAAGCGGCGTGCCTCGTCGTGCTTCTTCGCGTCGTCGGACTGCGGTCCGCCCGGGCTCGTGCGGGAGATGTTCGCCGGCGGAATGTACTGCGTCGACGGGCGATCTTCGCCGCCGATAGCAGGCGCGGGCGGCGGCGGGGGAGGAGGAGGTGGCGCGGCCGCGGGCTTCGGGGCGGAAGCGCCGAAGTCTTCAGACGACGGGACGTTGAAGTTCGGACGCTGCGACGCCATCAGATCGCGCAACTGCTGCGCATTGATCGCGACCGTCCCGGCATCGGTCTGGCGCGGCACGGGCGGCGGCTCCGGCGCGCGCGGCGCGGCGGGAGGAGGCGCGGGTGGAGGTGGGGGCGCGGGCGCTGCCGCGACGGGTGCAGGACGCGGCGCGGGCGACTCGAGCGACGAGCCTTCCGGCGCGCGCAGGCTCGGCGAGGGGATCTTCTTGCGGATGGCCAGCGTATCGACCAGCAGTCCGGTCGTGAAGACCAGCAGCTCGATGGCGTCGGAGTCGAACTTCGAGGCGTCGTCGCCGATGACGTCGACGTACACCGCGGCCGCGACCTTGTCCTTGATCACCATCGGCACGAGCACGGCCCGCTCGGAGCTGCCGACGCCGAGGCGCGAGGCCAGGTTCTGCCCGTCCCACTCGACGACCTGCTCGTTGCGCAGCACGCGATCCAGCTCCGGGATCAGTCCCGGCGCGGCGTTGAAGCGCTTGATCATCTCGTCGTTGCCGCCGTGCGCGGAGAAGCCGGTGCCCTTCCATCCGCTGAAGGTCTCGCCGCGGAGGATGAGCAGCGCCGCGCGCGATCCGAACTCGAGACACTGCTCGAGCAGCGCGTTGAGCACGTCGACCTGCGACTTGCCGCGCTCGATCGACTGCACCGCGGCCTTCACGCGCGACGTCGCGGCGCCGCCCGCGGCCGGCTCCGGCCGTTCGGCGACGATCGACGTCTCGAGCTCCTCCACCGACTTGCGGATCTGCGGCAGAAAGGATACGGCGTTCACGTCCGCCTGCACGCTCTGGAGAGCAGCTTTCAGTTGCGAGTCGACGGCGGTGCGGACGTCTTCGATGGACGAACGGATCTCCGCGACCATCTTCTCCATCGATTCGCGCACCTGTGCGTCGATGGCGCCCGCAATTTCCTCACCCTTCACAGCCATAAAGCTCCTCCCAAACCGCCGTATGCTACCGTGTCGCCAATGCGGTTTTCCACCGTCCCTGCAACGCTCCTGCTGCTGTTCGGGGCCGCGTGCGCGGATCGAAACGCACAGCCGGATCACCAGAGCGAGTGGCGCGACGTGCTCCGGCACAAACCTGCAGCAGTCGCGCCGGACGCCCGTCCGGAGCACAAGCAGGCCTACGCGGACTCGGTGCGCGCGTTCGTGGACAGGCATCCCGATCACGGCCGCGCACGCGAAGTGTGGCAGCGGCTGCAGCTCGAGTTCGCGAACGATCTCGCCGCCGTCGGACGGCATCAGGACTCGATCCGCTTCTACCGCGCCGTGCTCTCGCACGATCCGAAGAACGCCGAGGCCCGCAAGGGGATGGCCCTCGCCGCCGAGCGCCTGGCCGTGACCCGCGAGAAGCTGCTCACTCTCGAAAAGGGCATGAGCCAGCGCCAGGTCGCCTCGGTCCTCGGCAAGCCGATGCCCGGCTGGTCGGCGAAGAACGAGCGCCCCGAGGCGACGTTCGAGGCCTGGTACTACCGCACCCGCGACGGCGGCGTGGCCGGCGTCTACTTCCGCGACGGCAAGGTGTTTGCCGCGGAGGAAACCTCGCACGCGAAACTGGGCAGACTCAGTTCCTGAAATACGCGCGCGAACGCCACGTTCTTTCGAGAGAGATATGCCGATCTACGAATACCAGTGCAAACAGTGCGATGAGCGTCACGAGATCATCCAGCGGTTCTCGGACGCCCCGCTGACGGTTTGCCCGAAATGCAGCGGCGAAATGAAGAAGCTGATCTCGTCGCCGGCCATTCAGTTCAAGGGCTCGGGCTTCTACAAGACCGACTACGCGTCGGGCAGCGGATCGAAGTCCGGCGGATCGAAATCCGACAGCAGCAGCGAATCGAAGTCCGAGTCCAAATCCGAAACGAAGAGCGAGTCCTCCACCGCATCCACGACGACCAAATCCGAATGAAGATGGCCACTGCTCGAGAGATGAAGAAGCGCGCGGACTCGGTCCTGGAAGAGATCTTCCGGGCCATGTTCGAGGAGATCGACACGGACAAGCTGCGCCGTGAAGTCGATGAGCTGCGCGGCAAGTCGCCGGAGTTCACTCCGCGCGAGCACGCGCGCGTGCTGTCGCGCCGCACGGCCATCCGTTGCGCCGCCGCGGGCGCGGTCACCGGCATTCCGTTCGGCATCGCCGCCATCGGCACGCTCAGCGCCGACGTCGCCTATCTCGTCTACCAGCAGTTCCGCCTCATCCTCGGCATCGCCACGGTGTACGGACACGAGCCCACTTCACGCGAGCGCTTCACCGAGGCGGTGGCCTGTCTCGCGTACGGGTCGGGCGTCGGCGCCGGCAAGCACGGCATCGCCGCGCTGCTCGGGTCGTCGGCGATCAGCGGCGGCGTCCTCGCCGAGAAGATCGGCGAGCGCGTGATCAAGGAGCGCCTGGCGAAGCTGATCCCGTTCATCGGGATCGTTTCCGGCGGTGCGCTCAACTACGCTGCGGTGTACGCGGTGGGACGCAGCGCCGTGCGCTACTACGAATCGCTGCTCGATCCGACTCTGGCCGAGGAAATCTGGGCCGAGGGCGATCGCGAGCACGCGTAGCAACTCGCGTAACAAGCGTTAGGAATTCACCCTCACGGACTCCGGTTTGCGGCCGTGAACACGATGCCCAAATTCGAATACGAAATGCAGACGGAGCAGAGCTCCGCATTCTTCGAGCGCCGCCTCCTGCGCCGTGTTCGCATGATCGTCGAGCTGACGCTCAATCTCATCAGCAGCGAGCGCACCGAGTCGCACCGCGAGGCCCGCTGCCTGGTCGACTGCGCCCGCAAGGCCATCCTCGAGATCGTCCCGAATTTCGGCGACCGCTACGAGCGCATCGTGCAGCCCCACTTCGATCGCGTGCTCCAGCAGCGCTGGCCCAACGAGGAGCTGAGCTTCAGCGATCCTCGCGAGCTCGTGAACTGACGAACACCATCGCCGCCTCGTCTCGCGCGATCATCTTCCACTCATTCTTCGGCCAGTAGGCGAGATGCGCCGGCATCTCCACGACCCGGCCCGTCCGCGCGTCGGTCACGCGCAGCGGCGCGCGATGCTCCTCCACGGCGATGCGGATGTCGTACTTGCGCAGCAGCGCCTTCCACTTCCGGCTGTCCACGCGCGCGGCCTGCCACTCCGGGATGAACTCGCGATAGAGCTCGTTGCGGCCGTCGGTGAGCACGCGGCGCTCGGGATAGAACGTCCAGATGAGATAGCCGCCGAACTGGTCGGCGTTGTAGATGTTGCCGCGATGACCCTTCAGTTTCTCGACCGCGGCGATCGGGAAACGCTCCGGCGGCACGCCGAGGCGATGATCGACGGAGAGGGCGGCGATGACGACGGCCAGCGTCGCGGCGACGTACGCGATGACCGGACGCAGCGGTGGCAACGGCACGAGCAGCGGCAACGCGGCGAAGAACAGCGGCTGGTTTCGCACGTGGCGGATGGCCAGAATCGCGAACAACGCCAGCAGCGCGATGCGCCACCAGTCGCGGTCCTTCTTCACCAGCGCGTGGAGAGCGACGGCGAACGCGATGGCGAAGTAGAACAGCGGGAACTGCGACGGCGTACTCGGCAGCCACTCCGCGTTGACGAACGTCCCGCCGGTCACGAAGGACGTGAGCTTCAGCGGCGCGAGGATGGCTTTGTAGCCGTGAGGGTTGAGGAGGAGGGCGAGAGCGAGGAGTGGATTCTTTCCGACGATGGGCGCCAGGAGCGCTGATGGATGGATGTTCACCCAGACGATGGTGATGATCGTTTTCGCCCACCACGTGCGCGCTCCGAGCATGAGCACGACCAGCAGCGCCGCGACGGCGGACGGCCGCAGATCGAGGAGCTGGATCGCGCCGGCCAGTCCGATGGCCGTCGCTACCAGCGCGGTCTGCTCGTCGCCGTTGCGACGCGCGAAGACGAAGGAGCAGGTGAAGATCGCGCCGATGAGCAGGCCGCGCACGACCGACAGGCCGCTGAGGCCGACAAGCTCGTGCAGCCCGTACAGGATCACTTCGTACAGCCATTCGCCGTCGATCCACTCCGTACGCGCGCTGGCGAGGGCGAACGGATCGGTGAGCGGCAGCGCGCGATGCTCGACGATCCACCGGCCGGTGGAGAGCTGCCAGAAAGAGTCGTAGCTGCGGATCGCGCCGAACGAGGCCGCGGCGAAGGCGGCGAAGAGAACGTAGGGCAGCAGACGCCGCGTCACGCGGCGATGATACGACCTAAGTCCCGTTCAGCTGCGCCAGCTCGACGTCGCCGTTCACGGTCGTGATCTTGAGCTCGTGCGTTCCGCCGTTCACGTCACCCGACACGCGGCGGCTGCCGGGGTTCGAGTGGATGCTCAGCGGGAACGACGCCTCGAAGTCGCCGTTGACCTGGGATAGGTTCACGGCGAAGGACGCGCTCGCGGGGAGGGTGGCGGTCACGCCTCCGTTTACGGTCTTGAAGCGGGCGCCCTGGAAGTCGCGGGTGAACTTCGCGCGCACGCGTCCGTTCACGGTCGACGCCACGAGCTCGTTTCCGCCGCCGGCCTCGACTTCGATCGGACCGTTCACGGTTGTCGCCCTGATGTCGCCGTCGATGCCGCGGGTCGCGATCTTGCCGTTGACCGTGGTGACTGCGAGCGACACCGTCGCCGGCACGCGCAGCACGTAATCGATCTCGACGTCGTCCA
Organism: Thermoanaerobaculia bacterium; assembly: GCA_035536275.1. Lineage (GTDB taxonomy): Bacteria > Acidobacteriota > Thermoanaerobaculia > Gp7-AA8 > Gp7-AA8 > QHVT01. The sequence continues at coordinate 19,658 of DATLOL010000107.1, read as the reverse complement.
TCTCCCAGAAGAAGTGGAACCCTTCGCGCTCGCGCTCGTTGCGGCCGATGCGCAGCGTGTCGCCGTCGAGCTTCGTCTCGAACAGGCCGTCGTTCTCCTGGCCCTTGATGATCTCGAGGTCGCCCTTGGCCGTGGCCAGGAGCGAGATCTCGTTGCCGGTGGACGCTTCGACGGTGATGTTTCCGTCGACTTCGATGACCTTGACCACGGCGATCCCGGCGGCCGGCCAGTTGCGGGTAACGGTCGCGCGCGAGGCGTCGCTGCCGCGCCGGTGTTCCCGGCCGTCACAGGCCGCGGTCGCGACGAGCACCGCGGCGAGTAAATAAACGTTACGTTTCGACCTGTTCATGCGTCACCTGCATCCGGGTTGTACGAGAATCGCGCGCCGAGGTTTCCTCATTGACCGATAACGCACAGACGAAGCTGCTTCGCATCGCCGCCTTCCTCGTGGATGCCCTCTTGATCTCCATCATTCTGATTCTGCCGGCCTCGATCGTCAGTTACGGAATGACCTGGGCGTCCACGCCGAAGGGGATCCAGCTCGTCTGGTGGGCCGCGCTGGCCGTCCTGATGGTAGCCATGCTCTTCCGCGACGGCTTCCGCGGCCGCTCCGTCGGCAAGCATCTCCTGGGCTTGCGCCTGGTCACGCCGCGAGGCGAGGGCTGCGGCTACGGCCGGTCGTTCGTCCGCAACCTGCCGCTGATCGTCCCCGGCTGGAACCTGCTCGAGGTGCTGCTGGTCCTGTTCGGAAAGCCCCGTACGGGAGACCGCATCGCGAAAACAAACGTCACGGAAGAGTAGCCCCTATAGGTCCCATTCGTCCCATAGGTCCTATAGGTCCCATCACCCGAGCCGTAACTCCAGAAGCCGCGCACGGAACCCCGCGACCACCGACAACCGCACATCGAACGCAAACACGTTCTCCTCCCCATACTCCTGCCCCGCGAGAATCACGTTCGGCGGATCGACCAGCCGATAGACGTTGCTGATCGCATCGAACGGCACGACCACGCGCACGCGCTCGTACACGTAGCGATCGAGCGGCGTCGCGTGACGGAGCGTCTCCGCGGCCGTGTCGCGATACGCGCGCGACAGGCCTCCCGTCCCCAGCTTTACGCCGCCGTACCAGCGCACGACGACGACGCCGAGGTCGTGCAGCGCCGCGCCTTCGATGACCGCGTGGATCGGTTTGCCCGCGGTGCCCGACGGCTCGCCCGCATCCGCGCTGCGCGAGCGCGACTCCGCGAAGAGGCGAAACGCCCAGCAGTGATGCGTCGCATCGAAATGCGTCTTCTGGATGCGTGTGAGCTCCTCGAAAAACGCGTCTTCCGTCGTTACGGGAAAGGCGATGCCGAGAAGTCCGAGCGCTCGATCTTCAGCCGCGCCTCGACGCGCGAGGTGAGCGTCCGGAAATGATCAGACATTGCGGTACGCCGACACGTTGCGGTTGCCGCGCACGAAGAACCGCAGCGGCCACGCCGCCGCGTCGCCGGAGTTGTCGATCCCGATGCGCGGGCTGACCACGATGTCGTCATCCGCGAGTTCGACGTCACGCTCCGTCAGCCACAAACGCTCGCCGCGCAGATGCTCCCCGTCGAGGCGCTTGTCGATGTCCATGGCCATGCAGATCTTGCCCGGCCCGTTCATCAGCGCCCACTCTTTCTTCGCCTTCGGCCGCCGCACGCGCATCTCCTCGATCCCGCGCACCGGTTCCGCCCCCCGCAGCAGCACCGCCTCGGCGAGGCCCTGCTCCTGGGTGACGACGTTCAGGCACCAGTGCATGCCGTACGTGAAGTACACGTATGCGTGTCCGCCCTCCATGTACATCGACGCGTTGCGGTCCGAGCGCAGACCGCGCCGCGCGTGCGAGGCCATGTCGTTCGCGCCGAGGTACGCCTCGGTCTCGACGATGCGCGCGGCGAGGACTGTTCCGTCATCGAGCCGCCGCCACAGCACGCAGCCGAGGAGTGCGCGCGCGACCGTCACCGTGTCCTGAAGATAGAACGCGCGCGCGAGCTTGCGAGGCATCAGAGTCCGGATCTCGACCCTTTGCGGTGATCGAGCTGCTCCTCGGTCACGTGCCGTCCGATCAGCGACATCAGCTCCGCGTGGACCTTCGGCGAGGCGCCGACGATGTTTCCGCGCTCGAGCCAGCGCTGGCCGCAGGAGAAGTCCGTCACCACTCCGCCCGCCTCGGTGACGAGCAGCGCGCCCGCGGCGACGTCCCATGGGGCGAGGTGCATCTCGAAGAAACCGTCGAAGACACCCGCCGCGGTGTACGCGAGATCGAGCGCCGCCGAGCCGGCGCGGCGCACGCCCTTCGACACCCGGATCACGTCCGTGAAGATGCGCACGTATGTCTCGACGTACTCCTGCGCGCGAAACGGAAAGCCGGTCGCGAGGAACGATCCCTCGACGGCGTCGTGCGAGGAGACGTGCATCCGCTCGCCGCCCTTGAACGCACCCGCACCTCGCACGGCGGTGAAGAAGAGGTCGCGCAACGGCTCGTAAATCACGGCCGTCGTCGTCTCGTGGTTTTCGCGCAGCGCGATGGAGACGCACCAGATCGGAAAGTGCTGTAGGTAATTCGAGGTGCCGTCGAGCGGATCGATGACCCAGGTGCGCGACGAGTCGCGGTCGCCGCTGCGGCCACCCTCCTCGCCAAGGAACGAGTCGTCCGGGCAATGCTCGCGGATGGCGGCGACGATCGCGAGCTCGCTCTCGCGGTCGGCGGCCGAGACCCAGTCGTTGCGCGCCTTGAGGTCGGCGTCCTCGCGGCCGAGGTTCTCCCAGTAGCGTAGGAGGACGGCCGCGCCCGCGCGGGCAGCGTTGGTTGCGATCTCGAGGTCGTTCATTGCGGCGCGGATTGTAGTGGAGCGTTGTGGTCGCGGCCGCCTCGTAAGCAGTTTGAAAGTGTGCGTGACGCAGAGTCGTGCGCGTTACAATGATCGGCTTCGTCCAACACGGTTATCCGGAGAAACTTCATATGAGCTTGCGTCGGCGGTTGCTGCTATGCGTGGCTTTGAGCTTGGTGGTGGTGTCGAATGTCGTGGCTGGCCCTGTCCATCTCGAGCCCCGCTCGGAAGGGATGACCATCACCGAGATGGTCGACGGCAAACTCGTTTGTCGCGTCGCGACGCGTGACGAGGCCGCGATGTTCTCGCGTGGCAATGCCCCGTTGCATGTGATGTACCCCGCCCCCGGACAGGTGCGGATGAGCGCGGGCCTGCAGATGACATTGCTCGCGACGGACCAGCTCGAGGCAAACCCGACTGCGAAGGCCGCGTTCATTCGGGCCGCACAGCTGTGGGAGTCGAAGATCGCGAATCCCGTCACGATCTCCATTCGCGCGGATTTCGGGACATCCCGGTTCGGCGTCGACTATCCCGCGCCCAACATCCTCGGCTCCGCCAGCGGCAAAGAGTTCTACGTGAACTACCCCGCAGTCCGCACGCAACTAATCACGCGAGCAAACAACGCCGCCGAGACGTCGCTGTACAACACACTTCCCGTTGGGACGGTTCCGACGAACCTCGGCGCCGCCGCACGCGTCCTCGGAACGAGTCTGCAGCTCAAGACTCTGGGCTTCACGCTTCCCACGGACGCCCCACTGCCCGACATCGGCTTCAACTCGGCGTTCCCGTTCGATTTCGACCCGAGCAATGGGATCACGCCGGGCGTGACGGATTTCGATGCCGTCGTCGTGCATGAGCTCGGGCACATTCTCGGTTTCGGGTCCTTCACGGGCGCGACAGAGCTGGACAACGGACCCACCGAAGTGTCACCGACGATCTGGGATCTGTTCCGCTTCCGGCCAGGCGTTACGCTGGGGACATTCCAGTCGGCGCAACGCCCGATGTCGTCAGGTGGAGATCACGTCTCGTTCTTCGGAGGCGCATCGTTCGCCATGTCGACGGGACGCCCGGACGGCAACGGCGGTGATGAACAACAGGCGAGTCACTGGAAGGACGACGCGCTGACCGGCGTGCGAATCGGCATCATGGACCCGAACATTGCCTCCGGCGTGCGGTCCCAGGTCAACGACAACGATCTCGCGGCTTTCGCGATCATGGGCTACGACATCGTCAGCGGCACCACGCCGGTTACGACCGTCCCCAACGCACCGACGAACCTGACGGCGACCGCGACGTCGACCTCGGTGATTCGACTGAACTGGACCGACAACTCCAGCGATGAGACCGAGTTCCGGATCGAACAGCGGGCCAGCAATGGGAGTTTCGTCGATCTCGGCTCGGCCGACGCCAACGCCACGACGATCAACGTCACGAGCTTCCAGCCCAACTTCACGGCGACGTTCCGCGTTCGAGCGCGCAACGCCGCGGGCAACTCCGCCTACACCAACGAGGCCACGGCGACCACGTTCTCGACCGGCACGGGCTGCACGCCGAGCGCGAACGTCGTCTGCCTGCTCAGCAATCGCTTCCGCGTCTCGATCGACTACATCAACGCCTTCGTGAATCCGCCGCAGCCCGGCAAGTTCATCGGCGCCAAGCTCGTGGCGGGCACGCAGAACCCCGACGTCGCGACGTTCGGCATCAGCAGCGCACAGGCCATCGAAGTGGTCGTGCGCATCCAGGACGCGCGTCCGTTCGGCGTCAACCGCTTCGACATCTACTACGGCGGTCTGACCGACCTCGAATACACGGTCACGGTCACGGACACGACCACTGGCACCACGCGCACCTATCGCAACGCGCCGGGCTCGGTCGGCGGCGGTGTCGATCGCACGTCGTTCGCCGGTCTCCTCGGCGGCGAGGAGCGCATCACGTCCGGCGGCTATGACTCGTTCATCGCCGAGCGCGAGCTGCAGGCGGCTCCGCTCGAGACTTTCACGATTCACACGAGCGCTCCGGCGAAGGGCACGGCTCAGGTCGAGCCCGCGCTCGTCCAGCGGCGCATGGAAGGACTGACGCTGACTCCGAACCGTATCGGCGGCGGCGGCGCGTGCGCCGAGGTCGAGCCGAATCAGAGCCTGGCCCAGGCGTCCCCGCTGCCTTTGAACGATCCGTGCACCGGATTCGTCGATCTGCTCAACGTCGGTACGATCACCGCCGGGACCGACAGTATCGAGGATGTATTCAAGGTGACGCTTCCGGGGTCGGCGAGGCTGAACGTTGTGTTGACGTTCACGAACTCGGCTTCCGATCTCGACCTGTACATCTTCGATTCGGCGTTCGACGAGAAGGGGTATTCGGCCGGCGTCGAGACCACCGAGAGCGCCACGACCGATATTCTTCCCGCGGGCACGTACTACATCGGTGTGTCGGCGTACAGCGGCCAGTCCAACTACACCCTCACGGCCAGCGCAGTCGGACTCGTGCAGCAGCCGTCCGCGCCGTCGAATCTCACCGCCACGGCGATCTCGTCGACGCAGATCAATCTCGCCTGGGCCGACAACTCGAACAACGAGACCGGTTTCGTCGTCGAGGCCCGTGTGGGCAACAGCGGCTTCGCGCAGGTCGGCGACCCGATCCCGGCCAATGTCAACGCGGTGACGGTCAACGGTGCAGTGGGCGGCGTGACCTACACCTTCCGCGTCAAGGCGCGCAACGCCTCCGGCGACTCTGGGTACTCGAACGAGGCCTCGGCGACGACGCCGAGCACCGGCAATCCGTCGACGTGCACCACGAGCTCGACCGTGGCGTGTCTGCTCGACGGGCGCTTCCGCGTGTCGATCGCGTTCGTGAACGCCTTCGTCAACCCGCCTCAGCCGGGCGACTTCCTCGGCGTCAAGCTCGTCGGGGGCTCGCAGAATCCGGACGTGGCGACGTTTGGCATCTCCAGCCCGCAGGCGATCGAAGCGGTGGTGCGCATCCAGGACACGCGTCCGTTTGGCCTCAACCGTTTCGACGTCTATTACGGCGGTCTTACCGACCTCGAGTACACCGTTACGATCACGGACGTGCAGAAGGGCGTGACCCGCACCTACCGAAAAGCACCGGGTGAGGTCAAAGGCGGCGTGGACCGTACGTCGTTTACCACGAACTGACGCGGATTCGTATCGAAAAACGAGGGCGGCCGAGTGGCCGCCCTTTTTTTTAGGGCGTCATTGCATCGCCGTACTAGAGCGGCTTGTTCCAGTAGAAGCTGAAGTAGCCCGATCCGCTGACGGCTTGCACGCGCCAGCGGTACGTCACATTCGGGTTCGGAAAAGCCTCGATGAGCTCGTTCGCGCCTGGCCGGACCATCGACGTATAGGCGGTCCACGCCGAGCCGTTCCATCGCTCGAGATGGAGGTCGAAGTCAGACCCGTTCTGTGGACCAACGAGCTGGCTCGTATGCAGACCTTGCATCGTCGTCGTGTACGACGCGCTCGTCCACGACGAGCCAGCGGTGAGAGTACCGAAATGCTCGTCCCAATGATTGCCGACTACCGCCCACGCATCATTGACCGCGATGTATGGCCCCGACTGCAGGCCGTAAATATCTGCCGCGGCCCATAACATGTATTGCCGAAGCGTGCGGAAATTCGTTGTGCTGGTCATGTAGGCAGCAAGGGTTCGGTAAAAGAGGTCCTCCGCTGCGATCCGCCCGACAGGCATGACGTATGGTCCCGAGCTCAGTCGTGGATGAAGCCCTCCATGGGACAACTTGAAGTAGGCGAGACCGACGATGCCGGCGTTCTCATGAGTCTCGTTTCTGCGCCGCTCCGGGTAATAGTCCCTCTGGCCGGGTTGCAATGCCGGATAGTCGAGGTATCGCATGGCGTCACCGATGATCGTGGGAGAATAGACGTCTTCGGCGATCCACCAATCGGGCGCACCGTCCCGATATGCGTCGACAGCGACCGCGAACACGTCCGCGATCCCTTCGTCGATGGATCCCTGTTCGTTCACGTAGGGGAGCCAGGCTGCGTAATGAACCACGCCGTGCGTCAGCTCGTGTGCAACGATGTCGAGAGAGTAAGCGGGAGCGGGATAGTAGTAACCCTCGCCCGGATATAAGACAAATTCGTAATCTCCGTACCAACCAGCGTCTGAGGATGATCCGCTGTCGACGGCCTGCTTGATGAGCATTCCGCCGCCGTCGAGACTGTCGCGCCCATGTCGCGACCAGAAATAGTTGTAGGTGGTACCGGCATGGTTGTGGGCAGCTTCACCCTGGCTCCCGGGATAGGGGCTCCAGCCGCAGTTCCAATCGCATGCGACGAGGATGCATTGAGGCTTGCCTGAAGGCAAATAAGGCTCGCTCCCGTTGCACCAATACGTCTCGCGATTCATGGCGTGACGAATCTGGGGATGCCGTGCGATCGCACTGCCGGTGACAGCGTCGGCGTAGATGCGATCGAGCTCGGCTCCGTTCGCGCTCGAATGCGAGACGAGAGCGGTCCACGCGAGCCGAACGTTCGAATCGTCGTCGATGATGTACGTGAGCTCGGGCTTGTCTTCGGTAGTCGCGTTTGGCACACCATACTCGCGGAGTGCCGCGGTGATCGCCTCGCTCGCTTTCAGATCGGGATTCCGCGACAGACCGCGGTCGATCGGGAAGCGGCCGTTCACGCCGATGACGACATCCGTCCTCATATCCACGTGAAGGATCAGGTCCGAACCGACAACCGGTAGGCCGGCAATGGTCCCCGTCAGCCGGATGTGGGCTTGGCCGATGTGGTCCTCGTACACGTGCCGGGTGTTGAACGTCTCCGTACCGTTCCCGCCGCGGCCGGTCACAAACTGAGTCGCAAAAGCCTCGGAGCTCGCCCGCCAGCGGTCGAGGGCGTCGAGGGTCGGGTGGGGTTTCTGACGCGGTACCCCGCTCGCCCGCGCTTTCTTGACCGTGCCGAAGTTGAGGCCGCGCTCGGCCACGTCGATGGCTCCACGGGCCGGATCAGCGGCGGCGAGGGGTGCGGCCGCAGCGAACAGCGAAACAGTAGTCAACGTCACAGCTCGGATAAGTTTTTTCATGGGCGTGCACCCACTATGCGCCTCCACCTACGGCGGCATCAACCGTACGATCAGTGAGGCGGGCTGAGCCACCTCTAGCAAGCGAGGGCGGCCGGCTGGCCGCCCTTTTTGTTTTCTGCGAAAATAATTTGCGCCACCGTGCGTTTTGCACGTCATCGGTTCCAACCTGGAGGCAACATTGATGACCGCACGCGTCACTCGTCTCGGCGTCCTCGCGCTCGCTGTACTTCTGCCGCTCGTGGCAGGCGCGCAGGCGTTGCACAACCACGAACATGATCCGGTGGGCGGGTCGTTCATCATCACGACCGCACCCAACGGCGACATGTTGTGCCGCCAGGCGACGGCGTCGGAGGTGGCAGCGCTGCGCAGCGGCGACGTGCCCCTGACGGTCTTCGGCGAAGGCCGCTCGCGCATCAAGGCCAACGCCGACTCCGCGGGCCTGAACATCGTGCTGCTGGGAACCGACCAGCTCAATGCGAGCCCCGACGCGAAGGCCGCGTTCGAGAAGGCGGCGGAGCTCTGGGAGAGCCGCATCGCCAACCCGATCACGATCTACGTGAAGGTCGACTACGGGACGAAGCGCTTCGGCACCGATTACCCGAGCGCGAACATTCTCGGATCGACCGGATCGGCCTCGTGGATCTTCGACGAGGGCGGCTACGCCGAGATCCGCGAGGAGATCATCAGTCGCGCGGACAACGTCTCCGAGACGGCGCTCTACAACCTCCTGCCGGAGAACGTCCTCCCGACCGATTCCGGTCCGATCACCCGGTTCGGCGCCGGTTCCGCGCTGCTTCGCGCGCTGAACGTGCTGCCGCCGAAGCCGGAGGATGATCCCGCCGACTACGCCGGCCGCACGACCCCGGAAATCGGCTTCAACTCCGCCTTCCCTTTCGACTTCGATCCGACCGACGGCATCACCACCGGCAGGACCGACTTCGTCGGCGTGGCCGTTCACGAGATGGGGCACATGCTCGGCTTCAGCTCTCGTACCGGCACAGGTGAGATCAGTGAGACCGCCATCGTCGGACCGTCGATCCTCGACCTCTTCCGGTTCCGCCCCGGCGTGAACATGGACACCTTCGGCTCGGCCGAGCGAGTCCTCAAGACCGGCGGCGATCAGGTCTGGTACGCCGGTGGGAAGGAGCTCGCGCTCTCGACCGGCAATCCGCGCGGCGAGAACGGCGACGGCCAGCAGGCCAGCCACTGGAAGGACGACGGTCAGTCCGGCGTCCACATCGGCGTCATGGATCCGACGATCCCCCGCGCGCGCCGCGTGGAGATCACGAAGTCCGACATCGAGGCCTTCTCGATCCTCGGCTGGGACATGGTCTCGCCGGGCTGCACGGAGCTCGAGTCGAACGACAGTTTCGAGGACGCGTCGGAAGCGCCGTTCAACACGCCGTGCAGCGGCACGACCGGTTCCACCGGCGAGGGCCTGACACTGGTGAAGACCGTGAAACTGCCGAGCGGTGCGAACGCTTTCGTGCAGGATCTGTTCAAGGTCACGCTCCCCGGCTCCGCGAAGCTCAATGTCTCGATGTCGTTCACGACGGCCGCTGCAGATCTGAACCTGCTCCTCCTCCGCGGCGATGACTCGCTCATCGCCAGCTCCGCCGGCAGCGGCACGACCGAGACGCTGGAGTCGGGCACACTCGACGCCGGCACCTACTACATCGGCATCTCCTCGGCCCTCGGTACCTCGCCATACACGGTGTCGGTCACGCCGATTGGCCTCAAGCCGCCGAGGCCGAACGCGCCGACGTCGCTCCTGGCGACGCCGTCGGGCTCGGCCAGCATCCGTTTGAACTGGCTCGACAACTCCGCCAACGAAGAGGACTTCCGCATCGAGCGCTTCGACGGCGCGAACTGGAACGAGATCGCCGTCATCGGCTCCAACACGACAACGTACAACGTGACCGGCCTCGCCGCCGACTCGACCTACGTCTTCCGCGTCCGGGCCCGCAATGAGGGCGGCGATTCCGCGTACACGACCGAGGCTTCGGCGAAGACGCTCTTCGCGACGGGAGCGTGCGTGTCGTCGGATACAACGGTCTGCCTCGTCGACGGCCGTTTCCGCGTGGCCATCGACTTCCTGAACCAGTTCGCGAATCCGCCGCAGCCCGGCAGGATGCTCGGTGCCAAGCTGCTTCCGGGTCCCCAGATCACGGACACCGCGACATTCGGCTTCGGCAACGCGCAGAACATCGAAGTGGTCGTGCGCATCGGCGACACGCGTCCCTTCGGCCTGAACCGCTTCGACGTCTACTACGGCGGCATGACCGACATCGAGTACACCGTCACCGTGCAGGACATGCAGACCGGGACGACGCGCCTCTATCGCAACGCGCCGGGCAACGTCGGCGCGGGCGTCGATCGCACTTCGTTCCCCTCGGACGGCAGCGTCTCGCCGATCTACGCGTTCGCGAATGCCTCGCCGGTCGCGCGCACGCCGATCGTGATGACGCCGGTGACTCCGCGCACGTGTGTTCCGGGTGCGAACAAGGTCTGCCTCGTCGACGGCCGTTTCGAGGTGCAGATCGACTTCCTCAACCAATTCGCGAACCCGCCTGCGCCGGGACAGATGCTCGGCGCGAAGCTGCTGCCGGGCTCGCAGAATCCGGACACGGCAATCTTCGGCTTCGGTAGCGCGCAGGCCATCGAGGCCGTTGTGCGCCTCCAGGATGTACGTCCGTTCGGCGTCAATCGGTTCGACGTCTACGTCGGCGGGATGTCCGACATCGAGTACCGGGTCACCGTCACGGATACCGTGACCGGCTCGCAGCGCCAGTACCACAACCCGGCCGGCGCAGTGGGCGGCGTCGTGGACCGCACGTCGTTCGCACTGACGAACTGATTTTCTTCAGGAGGGCGGCTTTGGCCGCCCTCCATCCAGCCATCTTTAGGTTACTATCGCCCGCATCCCTATGAGGATGCGAGGCGGCTCCCGCCGCACCACGTGTGTCGACGCGCGTGCCTTCGGCTGGGACCATGCGTCGCTGGCGACGCTGCGGCACTGCTCCCTTCCCTTCGATGAGCCGCTGCCGCTCGCCCCGCTCGGCGACGTCGGCAAGCGCGACCGCCTCTCGCTCCTCGGACAGTTCGCCGCCCATCAGGCGCTGTTGCAGTTCGCGGGCATCGCCGACGGCGAGCTCGATCCAGCCGAATGGGCGATCGTGCAGAAGCGTGGCTGCGACGTGCGCCTCGTCCGCACCGCCGCGCGGGCGTGCGATCCGTCCGACGCGCCGCCCGTCCTGACCCTCGCGCAGCAGTTCGCGGAGCACATCGGCGTGGAGCTGGAGATCCTGGCGCAGTCGTGGGCGCGTGCCGACGCCATCTACGCGGAAGCCTTCGCGCGGGTGACCAAGGACGCGACGGCCGATCTCCGCTGGCTCCGTCAGTCGGCCTGCGGCTCGATCGCGTCGCCGGGACCGGAGGCGCTGCGAGCACTCGGCAACGGCCGCTTCGGCGCCACCAGCGACTGCGCGGACGTCGTGCAGCGCTACGCGGCGCTCGATGGCCGCTTCAAGGCGGTCGTGCTGCGCGGCGTCTCGCCGCTCGAACGCTACTCCGCGCTGCCGGTGCAGGATCGCGACGTAGCACCGGCGGCGGTGGCCGAGCGGCTGCTCGCGAACACCTCGCAGACGCGACACGTATTCATTGTTGCCGATGCACACCTGTTCGACGAAGGCTCGCGCCAGGTCGTAGAGATCCTCTCGCGGAGCGGCCACGGCGCGTGGCTCATCCCCGACGCCGAGAACGCGCTGCCGGCGACGAAACCGTTCCTCGTTGCGCCGCGCATCGGCGCGCGTGCCGCGCTCCACATGCCGTTCGCGGCATTCGTCGACACGCCCGCATTCGCGACCTACCTCGCGCACGGCGAGATTCCGAACACCGACGCGCCGCTGCCGGAACTGAACGAGCCGCTACGCTCGTACATCGGCGCTCTCGCTCTCCTCGGCAATCGCGTCTCGTCCGAACTGGCGAAGACCTTTCTCGCCGAGTTTCTGTTCCACGGCGACGTCGACGAGCTGCTGATCGACGGCGTCACGCATCGCGATGGCGAGGACATTGTCTTCACCAGCGAGGAGCTTCGCACCCGGGCGGCAAAGCTCGTCCCGTCTTCCATCGCGCGCGTGGCCGCGACGCACACGAACGGTGTCGACGCCGCGCTGCTGTGGCTGGACGCGGGCGAGCCGCGATGCGCGGCCGAAGTGCTCGAGGCCGCGCACTGGACGCTCGATGACATCCGCCGCGTGCCGCGATCGGCGATGAACGAGGTGGTGCGATCGCGATACGCGCACATGCTCATCGACGCCGGCCGCTATCGCGACGCGCGTGAGCTCGCGCCGTTCGACGAATTCGTCCTCGCCCGCGCCGAGCGGCGCATGGGCGACTACGCCACCGCCCTGATGCGGCTCGATCGTCTCCCGGCGTCGTTCGAGACGACCCTCCTGCGCGCCGAAGTGTTGCGCCTGCTCGATCGCAGCGACGAAGCGCAAGGCGCTCTGGATGAATGCACTGCGTCGAACGATGAAGACCGCATCCGTCTCGACTACGAGCGCGCCCTCCACGGCGCGAAGGTAAGGCTTCCCGACGATCACTACCTCGCCGCGCGCATGAGGATGGACGGCGTCGCGGCGCACCAACGCGCGCGCAACACCATCGAGCGCATCGACGCGTCGCTCGATCGCGTGTTCACGACATTCACGGACGGGCGCTGGGACGAGGCCCGCGCGATTGCCGTCGAGGCGTTGCAGGAAACCGAGGAGACGCAGGGCGACCGTGCCGCGGGCGGCATCCTCTTCACGCTCGCGTACCTCGCCGCGGACGACGGCCAGTGGGCGCACGCGTCATTGCGCATCGCCCGGCTCCGTCACTTCTACACCTCCACGCGCGACACGCTCCGCCTCGCCGAGCTCCATCTGCTCGACGCGCACCTCGACTTCTGCCGCGGCCGCCTTGCCGACGCGCGCCGGAACGCCGAGTCGGTCTATGCGCAGCGGCGGATTCACGATCAGATCCGCGAAGCCGCGGCGCTCATTCTCGACGAGCTTGACGTGATGGACGGGAAGCGCCCCACGCGCGCGACCGGATCGTCCGGCAACGTCGAGCTGACGCGCCGCCGCGAACGCATTCACGCGGGCCACACCGTGAAACGTGCGGAGGTGGCCGACCCTACACCCGCCGAGGTCGAGCTGCGCGCGCTCCGTGCCGCGGCCACGCGCGAGTTCCCCTTCACGCCGTTCGACTTCGACGTGCCGTGGTGTTTCGCCACGCGCAACCGGCTCGGCCAGTGGAGCGCGATTGGCTCGCGCGCCTTTGACAACGGCGAGGGCGACGACTGGATCGAAGTGAGCGACCGCGATCGGCTCTTCATCGAAGGATGCGGGCGCTGGAGCGCGGAAGGACGGGACGCCGTCGCTGCAATCTTCCGCATGCGCGCCGAGAACCATCGCCTGAAACGGATCGCCGAACAGGAAGAGAACACCCGCCCGGTGACCGGTGCCATCGACGGCATCGTCGGCAACTCTGCCGCCATCCGCGAAGTGGAGTCGCTGGTTGCGCGCATCGCGAAGCGCGACGTCGCGGTCTGCATCCTCGGGGAGTCCGGCACCGGCAAGGAGCTCGTCGCGCGTGCGATCCACCGCCAGTCGCCCCGTCGCCAGAAGCCGTTCACGCCCGTCAACTGCGCCGCGCTGCCGGAGAACCTCGTCGAGAGCGAGTTGTTCGGCCACGTGCGGGGCGCGTTCACGGGCGCGGATCGCGATCGGGCCGGACTCATCGAGACCACCGACGGCGGCACGCTCTTCCTCGACGAGATCGGCGAGCTGCCACTGGCCACGCAGGCGAAGCTGCTCCGCTTTCTGCAGGAGGGCGAGTTCCGCCGCGTCGGCGACACGCAGAACCGCTTCGCGGACGTGCGCATCGTCAGCGCCACCAATCGCAAGCTCGATGCAGCCGTCGAGGAAGGCCGCTTCCGCGAGGACCTCTATTACCGTGTGCGCGGCATCGAGGTCGTGCTCCCACCGCTCCGCGAGCGCGGTGCGGACATCCTCCTGCTCGCGGGTCACTTTCTCGCCGTCGAGCGAGAGAGGCATGAGTCGGGTCCGGCGCTGCTCTCGACCGACGCGGAGGCAATCTTCAGCGCCTACTCGTGGCCCGGCAACGTGCGCGAGCTGCAGAGCACGATTCGCGGGGCGCACGCGATGGCCGGCGAGGCGAAAGAGATCGCCGTCGAGCACCTGCCGGAGCGGCTGCGGGCCGTGGCGCCCTCGCGGGCGGTTGCCGGCTCGTATCAGGACGCCGTCACGCGCTTCAAACGCGACCTGATCGAGACGTCGCTGCTGCACGCGCGCGGCAATCAAAATCGCGCCGCGGCCTCGCTTCGGATATCGCGTCAGGCCCTGGCATATCAGATACGGGAATTAGGCATTCTCGTGAAGAGCTAGTTACAGACCGCCTTCGCGACGCATAACGCCCGTAGAATCGCGGTACAACCATGTTTCGCAAGGCCGGACTGGCCGTTCTCGTCTTCATCCTCGCCGGGTGCACGCTGTACAGCGAGGTGGACGTCACTCCGCTCGCCCTCCTGCCGTCGCACATCGACCGCGGGACGGACATGCAGGGGATGCTGCGCCGGTCCGATTATCTTCGGGCGATCGAGATGGCCTCGGCCATCGACGCGAAGAAGAACGCCACCGACCTCGGCCATCTCGGCAGCGCGTATCTCGCGGCGGGCCGCTACGGCGACGCCCGCGGGCGTCTTCGGGCCGCCCTCGACCTCGATCCTTTCCGCACGACCTACGCGCAGATCGCGTGGGACCTCTCGCAGGTCGAGTACCTGTCGAACAACTTCGAGTCGAGTCTCGAATGGGCGCTCATCGCCCGGGAGCGCGGGCTGAACATCCGCCAGTGGCATCTCGACTATCTCCGTGCGATGGCCGGCCGCCCGGTGTACACCTTCAGCGGCGCGCCGTCGGACTCGCTCAAGTTCAAGTTCGGCCGCCCGGACGTGCCGCGGGTCACCGTCCGGGCGAACGGCAAGCACGACATCGAGGCCGTCATCGACTCTGGCGCCGTCGTCTCGATCGTGTCGAAGCGCTTCGCGACCACTCATGCCCTGAAGCCGCTGGGCAAGTTCGAGGGTACGTTCTACGGTCTCCTCGGCGAGCCGATCGCGGTGAGCTTCGCGATGCTCGACCGTCTCGAGCTGGGCGACGTGATCGTGGAGAACATCCCCGTCGCGATCATGCCCGACGAGAAGATGCGCTTCCTCATCAGCCGCCGCGACGGGACCGAGTTCAACATGGATTTCCTCCTCGGCTCGAATCTGCTGAAGGAGTTCCGTCTCGAGCTCGACTTCGACCGCGCGCGGGTGACGTTCACCAGACTGACCGAGCGCGATCGCCGTCCCGCCGCCGATCAGAACCTCTTCTTCGAAGGCTTCCGCCCCCACGTGCGCGGCTCGATCAACCGGCGCGCCTGGTACATCTTCATCCTCGATACCGGCTCCGAGGTGACGTTCCTCAACGAGGCCCGGATGCAGTCGCTGCCCGTGCAGATGTTCGGCGGCGCGCACACGGCGATGCTGCAGGGCCTGGGCGGCTCGATGAAGCGCGGCGCCAAGCTGGAGAACGTGGAGATCGGGATCGATCAGTGGGGAGGCAAGTTCAAGACCCTGCCCATGTACATGGCCGCGGATCGCGACCAGGCCGTGGGCATCATCGGCCAGAACTTCCTGAAGAACTTCAACGTCGTGATCGACTTCGGAAGAATGCGGGTGGATTTGACACGGCGGTGATGAGTCTTGGTGTCATCCCGCGGCTTGCCGCGGGATCCCCCCGCCTACGGAGCGAGCATGGGGTTCCAGCAGGGGATCCCGTGCCGTCTTCGCGACACGGGATGACACTTGGCCTGCTACTTCTTCTCCTTCTTCCGGTTCGCCCACCCTTCCACCACCCGCTGCGGCGTGCGGCTCAGCGCGAGTGACTCGGGCGGCACGTCCTTCGTGATCGTCGACCCTGCGCCGACGTACGCGCCGCGGCCGATGCGCACCGGCGCCACGAGCTGCGAGTCAGAGCCGATGAACGCGCCGTCCTCGATCGTGGTCTTGTGCTTGTTCACGCCGTCGTAGTTGCAGGTGATCGTGCCTGCGCCGATGTTCACGTCCGCGCCCACGTCCGCGTCGCCGATGTACGAGAGGTGCGAGGCCTTCGCGCCCGCGCCGAAGACGGCTTTCTTCGTCTCCACGAAGTTGCCGATTTTCGCGCGTTGTCCGAGCTTCGTGCCGCCGCGCAGATGCGAGTACGGCCCGACCGATGCCTCGTCCTCGATGATCGCGTCTTCGGCGACCGTCCCGGTCTTGATGTGCACGTCGTCGCCGACGGTAACGTTGTTGAGATGCACGCCCGGATCGATGACGCACCCTTCACCGATGCGCGTGTTCCCTTCGAGCGTGACGAACGGATAGATCACCGTGTCCGCGCCGATCGTCACCATCGAGTCGATGACGACCGTGTCGGGATTGCGGAAGGTCACGCCTTCCGTCATCAGCCGCTCGACGACGCGGCGCTGCATCTCGCGCTCGACCTGGGCCAGCTCGCCGCGCGAGTTCACACCCAGCGCCTCGATCGGATCGTCGGCCACGACTGCGCCGACGCGGCTGCCGGCGTCCCGGATCACGGAGAGCAGGTCGGTCAGGTAGTACTCCTTCTGCGCGTTCTCGGGCCGCAGGTTGCGCAGGTTGTCGAAGAGGTGCTCGCCGTTGAAGACGTAGATGCCGGCGTTCACCTCGCTGATCCGTTTCTGTTCCTCGCTCGCGTCCTTGGCCTCGACGATGCGCACCACGGCGCCGTTGTCGTCGCGCACGATGCGGCCGTACATGGCCGGGTTGTCGAGCTTCATGGTCAGAAGCGTGAGTGCATTTCCGGAGCGCTCGTGCTCCTCGAGCAGGCTGCGCAGCGTCTCGATGCGCGTGAGGGGCACGTCGCCGCTGAGGATCATCACCCGCTTTTTCGGATCGACGTGCTGCGCCGCCTGCAGCACGGCGTGTCCGGTGCCGAGCTGCTGCTCCTGCACGGCGAAGCGCGCGCGGTTGCCGACGCTCTTCTGGACCGCCTCCCGCTGGTAGCCGATGACCATCACCGGCGGCTCGGGAGCGAGATCTGAGGCGAGGTCGAGGACGTAGTCGATGATCGGGCGTCCCGCGGCGCGATGCAGGATCTTGATCGTGCCCGATTTCATGCGCGTGCCCAGGCCCGCGGCGAGGATGATCACTTCCAGGTTGTCGTTCATAATTGGTCGTGTGGAGCGCGTCTCATCCGCTCGAGCGTGCGCCCGTAGCGATCGTAGAGTTGGAACACCGTCTGCGCGAGCGCCGTCGGATCGTGCCGCACGAAGTTGGCCTCTGCAATGATGTCGCCGAAGAACGGTGTGACGCCGAGGGCGCGGATCTCCTCGAGATCGAATTGCACGGGGACCTGGTTCATCGCCGCGTAGGTCTGGAGAAGCACCTCCGTGGGGCGGCGGCCGTTCAGCACCATGACGTCGACGACCAGGCCGGCGTGCTCCACGATCGTGCGGAGATGGTCCTGCGCGCTGTAGGCATCGGTCTCGTTGGGCTGCGTCATCACGTTGCAGATGTACACCCGCAGCGCCCGCGCGTTGCGCAATGCCTCAGCGATCGGCGCGATGGCCAGGTTCGGCAGCACCGAGGTGTAGAGCGAGCCGGGACCGATGAGGATCAGGTCCGCGAGTGCGAGCGCCTCCAGTGCGCCGGCCGTCGGTTGTGCATCCGCAGGATCGAGCTCCAGCCGGGTGATGCGTGCGTGCCGCGGGGCGGTGTGCGCCTCCTCGCCGATGTGCGAGCCGCTGATCTCCACTTCGCCGACCAGCACCGTCCCGTCCTCGAGCGTGGCGCGGAGACGCACGTCCGAGAGCGTCGACGGATAGATCTCCCCGCGAATGGCCAGCACCTCGGATGCCGCCAGCACGGCGTTGTCGAAGCTTCCCGTGATGTCCGTCATCGCCGTCAGCAGCAGGTTGCCGAGGGAGTGGCCTTTGAGGGCGGAGTCGGTGTCGAAGCGGTAGTTGAAGAGGCGGGAGAGGAGTTGTTCCTCCTCCGCCAGCGCGACGATGCAGTTGCGGATGTCGCCCGGCGGGAGCATGCCGAACTCCTTGCGCAGGACGCCGGAGCTTCCACCTTCGTCGGTGACGGTGACGATGGCGCCCAGAGCGCCGATCGACCAGCCTCCGTCCGCGTTGACGTACGTCTTCAGCCCGCGCAGGAGCGTGGACAGACCGGTGCCGCCGCCAATGGCGACGATGTTCAAACCAGACGCGGGCATCGCCTCCGGGGATTATGTCATCGGCGGCATTGCGGATCGCCGGCGTCCCGCCGGCTGGCCGGGCGGCGTCTCGCCGCCCGCTACACGATGCGGCGCGTCGTCACCGGCACCACCATCTCTTTTCCATCACGCACAATCGTCAGCTCGTGGCGCTGGTCCGGTTTACGGAACATCTTGCGGATCGCGTCGAGCTCGCGCGGGGTCACCGCCCGCCCGTCGATCGCGCGCAGCTCGTCGCCTTTGCGCAGCCCGGCCTCCGTCGCCGCGGACTTTTCGATCAGCGACTGGACCTCGATGGCGCGGAACGAGTCGTCGCGCGCGGCGAGGGTGGCGCCGAGCATGTCGATGTCGACCGGCTCGCCGAAGTTGGCGTTGCGGGTCAGGTGCGTCTGCTTGCGGCCGTAGTCGATCTGCACGTGAAAGCGGCGGAGGATCTCGCCGCCGAGGAGTCCGTCGATGTGCTCGCCGCCGAGGACGCCTTTCGTGCTGTGCGAGAGCATCGCGATCGGCCGGTCGATGGCGAAGCCCGCGAAGTCGAGGCGGGCGATGCGCGCCGTGCGCTCGCTCGAGGCGCCGCCGACGCCGAGGCCGAGCGAGGTCTCGATGGCGTCCGGAAGCTGGATGTCGTGCTTCCTGGTGAACGCCCGCGTGAGAATCAGTCCCGGACCGGCACCGGTGTCGAGGTGCAGCCGCGCCGGCACGACCCGCCCGCCGGGAAGCGTCAGGCGGACGTCCACCTGGGGCATGCTGCGGTGGTCTCCGAAGTGCAGCGGCACGGTCACGGCGCCCTCCGGCGCTCGGAACGACCTGCGATCGTGGAAGACGACTTCCGCGCGCTCGTAATTGAGGTCGACGACGTAGTTGCGGAATGCCTCGCGGCCGAGAACTCCGCCGACCGGGGCGCCCGCGCGCAGATTGATCGGCCCGAGCGGGATCAGCGGCACATCCTTCGCCGGGATGCGGATGTCGGCGAACGAAAAGACGAGCCTCGAGGCCAGGCCGATCTCCACCGACGCCGACGCGCCCATCGCCTGACCGCGTCCCGTCGCCCGGATGCCGCGAGCCTCGGCGAAGCTCTGCGCGACGACCGTTCGCGCCGCGCCGGTGTCGAGGACGAACGCCGACGGCGGGTGATCGTCCACCGCAACGTTCACGAGGACGCGGTTGCCGCGGATGTCCGCGGGTACGCGAGCCACTTCACGGGCGAACAGCGAAGTCGCGAAGAGGAGGAGCAGGATCGTGCGTCGCATGCAGAAGAGACGACGCTGCGGGGTCTTTGTTCCTCAGTAGCACGCTTTCAATCGACCCCCAGAGAGACGACCGGGAGGCCTCCGGCGGGCCGGCCCGGCCGGCAGCGCTGATCGAAACACGTGCGGCTGCCGAGAGC